>CAYLYE010000045.1:0-32454 GCA_964387325.1 uncultured Planctomycetaceae bacterium | reverse complement strand
CCAGATGCCCCCCCGGGCAAATCGGGTCACCAACTCGTCCCAAACCCACGTGGTGAGCAAAGCACCATTGAGCAGTGTCGTGAAAACGACGGCGACGAACAGCCCCGACCACGCTCCCTGTCGCCACAGCGCAGGGAGCCCGGGTACCAAACACGTCAGGCTCGCAATATCCGTCGCGGACAGTTTCCGCATGGGGTGTTCACTGACTCCGTTAGGGCGAATGGCTTGGCGCTGACTTTAAGTTTGGACAATGTTGTTGTCCATCCGAAGCCAGCGCACAAGGCAGGAGACCTTGCACATCCGTGCCAAACGGAGCATGTTTGCTGATTCTGGCCGCTTGTGCAACACTGAAAACATCATGCGATACCAACTCACACCAGCCGCCCAGCGAGCAATTCAGGCCGCTGCGCTCTGGTCTCTGGACCCATCGGGTGAGCGTATCCAGTATCGCCACTTACTGTTGGGGCTATTGGCCGAGCCAGAGACCCGAGCCTCGGCACTCCTCGGCCAGCACCAAATTGATACCTCCGCCGTGCTAGCACGCTGGCCCCAATCACAGCCAGCCCCCGAAATGCCCTCCTCGCCGAGCGATGGCCTTCCGGAACGATTTTCCGTCGATCTCGACGTCACACTCGCGGCAGCCGGAGCGTGGTTCGAAGACCTTCCCCGACCGCACACCCTGGCGAGCGAGCATCTGTTGCTCGGTTTGCTCAGCGTCGATCACGAAGTTGCCGAGTGGTTGCATGAACAGGGGCTCGAAGTCGACCGAGTCGCCGCGCAGATCAACCGGATGCGCGGCGAAGACCTGACCGGGGTGCCGATTGAATTGCCGCCGGACATTTTGGCAGCCAGGCCTCCGTGCCCCTCCGCGGAGAGTGAGCCGACCGCCGCTCAGCAGGCGCTGCGGATCATCGATGCCGCGAGCAATCGAGCCCGCGAAGGGCTGCGCGTCGTCGAAGATTTGGTCCGCTTCACGCTCGACGACGCCCATCTGACCGAGCGCTGGAAGCAACTGCGCCACGGTCTGACCGCAGCCCTGGCGCAGATCAACCAGTCAGACCGGCTCGCCATGCGCGACACGCCCGGTGACGTCGGCACACAAATTACCACGGCGAGCGAACAGCACCGCGCCGACCTCACAGCCGTGTTCGCGGCCAACGTGGCCCGATTGCAAGAGTCGCTCCGCAGCCTCGAAGAGTTTGGCAAAGTAGTCGAGCCGCGTTTCGGCGCCGCGTGCGAACAGCTCCGTTACCAGAGCTATACACTGGAACGCGCGACGCTCAACACCCTGCGACGCAGCGTCGAACTCCAAGACGCCCGACTGTATGTGCTCATCGACGGTGGGCAAGACGAAACGTCGTTCCGAGCGCGTATCGAGTCGCTCGTGAGTGCCGGGGTCGACGTGCTGCAACTTCGCGACAAGCGGCTCACGGATCGTCCGCTGCTCGCCCGCGCTCACATCCTCCGTCAACTGACGCGAGGGACAGCCACTCGCTTTATCATGAACGATCGAGCGGATTTGGCCGTGCTGTCGTCGGCCGACGGCGTACATGTAGGACAAGACGAGCTGACGGTGGCCGAGGCGCGGCGGATCGTCGGCCCGCGGATGCTCATCGGCGTGTCGACCCATTCGCTCGATCAGGCACGCTCGGCCGTGCTCGCTGGAGCGGACTACATCGGCGTCGGCCCGACGTTTCCGTCGTCCACGAAGTCATTCGAGCGGTTCCCGGGCGTCGAGTTACTGCGGACGGTAGCGGCCGAGATTCGGTTGCCCGCGTTTGCGATTGGAGGCATTACAATCGACAACCTGCCACAGGTGTTGGCGACCGGCGTGACTCGCGTCGCCGTGGCGGGGGCCATCGTCGCCGCCGATCAACCGGCGCAGGTCGCTCGCCTGTTTCGCGAACGATTGTCGCGAGCGCAATAAAAAGCCCTCGGCAAAACATGGTTGCCGAGGGCTATGTGAGCAGCCGACGATGCAAAAATCATTGCGATATTAAGCCGCTTGTTGATCTACTCGGGAAAAACATGCTTTAGTTCGTCGAGACCTTGACGTGGAAGCCAGCTCCGTTGAGCGACTTGACCAAGTCGGCGGCGCTGAAGTCCCCTTCGACCACGAACGTCGTCGCCCTGCCCGCCAACGGGCCGACCGCAGCTCCCTTGACGCTCTTGACCGCCTCGACAATCGCCTTGGCACAGCCACCGCAGCAGTTGTGAACACCCGAGACGCTCACTCGCTTGACGTTGCCGCTCGGCGCGCCGCTGTCACTTTTCATCTTCGTGGTCGCGTTGTCGCTTTCGCCATGATAACCGGCGGCGGCAATCGCATCGACGGCTTGTTGAGCCGCCGCGGCATCGGCCGCCTTGACCGTCACGGTGCCCAAATCCTTATCAATGCTCACCGTACTTTTCAAATCCTTGACGGCATTTTCGATGCCACGGACACACGCCCCGCAGCAGAGATGCACGTCGCTCAACTTGACGGTCACATCGGCCATCGCCGTGCTCGCCGTGAGCAGACCGATCATCAACAGGCCCAATCGAATCGCTAACTTCATGAGGAATTCCTCCCAGTGTACTAACGAACGGGTAAATCGTCGTTCCGTAGACTCGCCTAATACCCGGCAGTGTGCGCCGCCGGGCGAGGCAAGTCAAACAAAACGTAACGACTTATACTGATCCCCAGCCGCCAATGCCAGACGAATGGGGCGGCACCCCTGCCTGGCGACAAATTTCCTTCGGAGAAGGCCATTCGTTACGATAAGATGACACTCACTTGCCGTGCTGTCCCCCCCGTTGAGATAGCCCCCCCCTGTCCCTCGTAAACTCATTCGGAGTCGTTTGTCATGTTGCGATCGTTTACCTTTACGCTCGCTTTGCTGGCGCTGGTCACCTCGTCCTCGGGCGAAGTGGCCGACGTGATATTGCACCACGGCAAGGTCGTCACGGTCGACCAAGCCTTTTCGCTCCAGCAGGCCATCGCCATCGCGGGCAACAAACTGCTCGCCGTCGGCACGAACGACGAGGTACTCAAGCTGCGCGGTCCCAAGACCGAGGTGATCGACCTGCAAGGGGGCATGGTGCTGCCGGGTCTGATGGACTCGCACGTGCATCCGACCGGCGCGGCCATGCACGAATGGGATCATCCGATTCCCGACATGGAGACCATTCAGGACGTGCTCGACTACATCGCCTCGCGGGCCAAAAAGCTCGACAAGGGGCAATGGATCGTCGTGCGGCAGGTCTTCATCACGCGGCTCAAAGAGCAGCGCTATCCCACCAAGGCTGAACTCGACGCGGTCGCCCCCGAGCATCCGGTGATGTTCTCGACGGGCCCCGACGCGAGTGTGAACTCGCTCGCGCTCAAGCTTAGCGGCATCGACAAGGACTTCAAGGCCACCGGCACCGGCAAGATCGAAAAGGACCCCGCGACCGGCGAACCCACCGGAATCTTGCGCAGCGCCGGCCATTACATCAAATCGAGCAGCAAGTCTCGCAGCGCGACCACTGAGCAGAAGGACGAACAACTCCGCGCCTTGTTCACCGACTACAACTCAGTCGGCCTGACGACCGTCTCGGATCGCAACTGCGGCAACGATAGTCTGACCCAGTACGCGCGGCTCAAAGGGGCCGGTACCTTGACCGTCCGCATGAAGGCCAGCATGGGTGTAAGCCCCGGCGGCAAAGTGAGCGAGGTCGAGCAGCGGATCAAGCAAGTGGCCGCCAACTCGTTGCGACAAAAAGACCCCTGGGTGCAAATCGTCGGCATTAAGATGTTCCTCGACGGCGGCATGCTCACCGGCAGCGCCTACATGCGTGATCCTTGGGGCGTAAGCAAAATCTACTCGATCGACGACCCTCGCTATCAAGGCATTCGCTACATCGAGCCCGACCATCTCAAGGAGATCGTCCGCATCACGGTCGAGAACGGCCTCCAGTTCACGGCCCATAGCGTCGGCGACGGCGCGGTCCATACGCTGCTCGACGCCTACGCCGAGGTCAACAAATTGACACCGATCCGCGCCACGCGCCCGTGCATCACGCACAGCAACTTTATGAGCCTCGAAGCGGTCCAACAAGCGGCAAAGCTGGGCGTCGTGCTCGACATTCAGCCCGCCTGGCTCAACCTCGACGGCAAGACGCTGCTCGCGCAGTTCGGCTACGATCGGCTCCGTTACTTTCAACCGCTGAGCACCATCTTCAAGTCCGGCGGCATCGTCGGCGGAGGCTCCGATCACATGCAAAAAATTGGCTCGCTGCGGAGCATTAACTTCTACAATCCGTTCCTGGCCATGCAGACCGCCGTGACCCGGCTCCCTCGCGGCCTCGATCAGCCATTGCATATCGAAGAAGCGCTCACCCGCGAGCAGATGATCCGCTACTACACGATCAATAACGCCGTGTTGCTCTTCTGCGAGGACCAACTCGGCTCGCTCGAAGCGGGCAAGCTAGCCGACCTGATCGTCGTCGATCGCGACTTGATCGAGTGCGACGCGATGAAAATTCGCGACACGCAGGTGCTCCGCACGTACCTCGACGGCAAGCTGGTCTACAAGAAGTGAGCACTCGCGCAGCGAGTCGCGTCACTTGGCTTTGGGCGTCGAGGGAAGGTGTTTGCGCAGGGCGCGGCCGGCCAGAGCGCCGGTCGGCACCCCCTCATGCACGGCGCTCACGCCGTCGACGAACACATACTTCACGCCGCTCGAGTAATGATACGGCTGCTCGAAGGTGGCCCGATCGCGAAACGTGTCGGGGTCAAACACCACAAGGTCGGCTGCCAAGCCTGGCTTGATGTAGCCGCGATCGGTCAGGCCGAGAATATCGGCCGGCAGACCACTGGCGCTCCGCACGGCATGAGCCAGCGTGACAACATTGTCTTCGATGGCGTAACGACCCACCTTGCGGCTGAAGGTGCCGAATGATCGAGGATGCGGCTGCTCGCTCGTCATGATCTTGGCGCTGCCGTCGCTGGCTGTGGCGACCCAGGGGAGTTGCATGGCGTAGCGGACATCGTCCTCGTGCATGCCATAGTTGATGATCCCCGCGCCGCCGTGCCGCTCAATTTCGATCGCCAACTCGGCGAGACCGTCGCTGCTGGCGAGTTCGTCGAACATTTTGCCGACCCACTCGGGTCTCCACCGACAGGCGACGATCTGCAATCGATGGATATGTTCGAACTGTTTGCGCATGTGCTGGAGAATCTTTTCGCGCGAGGTGTCGTCATTCAAGCGGCGTTCGAGTTCTTTGCGACCCCCTTCGCGGGCCCAGCCTGGTAGCACGGTCGCTTCGAGTGACGTGCTGCTGGCCGTGTAGGGGTATTGATCGGCGGTCACCCGTTGGCCTTTGCCCCGGGCTTGCTCGATGAGTTCCCCGGCCAGACGGAGCGTGCCCCAGACATGTTTGCCGCTGGCTTTGAAATGCGAGATATGCACAGCGGCCTCGGATTGCTGACCGATCGCGAGCGCCTCGCGGACGCTGTCGAGCAATTCGCTCCCCTCGCCGCGAATGTGGCTGACGTACAAGCCCTGCTGTTGAGCAACGACTTTGGCGATGGCCGCGATCTCGGCGGTGTCGGCGTACATGCTGGGAACATAGATCAAGCCGGTCGACATACCGAACGCGCCGTCACGCATCGCCTGCTCGGCGAGCCGGAGCATCTCGTTGAGTTCGTCGGCCGTGGCCGCGCGGCGAGCGCGTCCCATCACCCGATCGCGGAGCGAGCCTTGCGGCAACAGGTGCATGACATGCGTTCCGGCCCCGGCCGCGTCGATCTTAGCAAGGTACGTCGCCACGTCAGTCGGCCCCGATCCGCAATTGCCCGTTACGATCGACGTGCAACCTTGGGTCAGGTAGTTGATATTGGCCCGCGTCAGCGGAGCGACAATGCCCGCGTCGCTATGGGTGTGCAGATCGATAAAGCCCGGCGCGATCACAAGCCCCTGGGCGTCGATCACGCGGGCCGCGCCGACCTCATCGACCTTACCGACCGCCGTGATCTTACCATCCTCGATCGCCACGTCGGCCACGAATGGGGCATTGCCTGTCCCGTCGACGACCTGCGCGTGACGAATAATCACATCCGGCGCGGCGAGCGCAGCCGACGAGTAAAACAGCACCGACCAAACGAGCCTGTTCATGAGCGCCACCTTGGCAGGAGTTAACGTTTCTTCAACCGCTCGGCGAGGTATTTGGCCGTCTCGTCGCCGATGACATGGTAGCCCGCGAGGTTCGGATGACGATCCGCGAACCACCCGGGCAAATCGCGAAAGTGCGCGTCGAGTCGGTTGTCCATCACGACCACCGAGTTGGCCATGACAAACGGTTGCACCCAACGCCGGTGCGGCTCGGGGATTTTATCGAGCGCGTAGCGACGGTAGTTGAGCATATTCGGTCCATGCGACAGCTCAGCGCTGTAACGCGTGTACACGTCAAAAACAGGCAACATCTCCGCCGCCGCCCCTTGCTGGATCAGGGCGTTGATCCGAGCGTCGTTATCGGCCGAAATGTAGGGGATGATCGTCATCGGCACGATGACCGCTTGTGGAAAATCCTGCCGCAGTCGGACGATCAGCGCGCGAATGTCGAGCGGGAAGTTCTCCGCGAAGTTCTCCCGCTTGCTGTTGTCGTTCAGTCCATAACGAAAGAAGACGTAGTCGATCCCTTGTAGCGGCGCGATGTCTTTGGCGTACCGTCCTTGTAACAGACCGTGGATGTACTCGCCATCGCGTCCTTGGTTGATGACGTGGGTCGGCGGCAGCGAAGGGTCCGTCGCCAGCAACAGCCGGATCACGTCTTCGAGGTGCGGCCCGTCGGGATTCGTCTTGCGGCACACGCTGCCGATCGTCGTGCTATCGCCGAGCAGCAAGACCTGCACCTTGCCATCCTTCTCGGCCTGCACGAGCGACGGCGCCCAGTTGAGTACGACCAACGACACGATCAGCACACGAGACAACAGGCGAATCATCGAACACGCTCCTGAAAACAGATCACGGTGGCGAACGATTAACGATCGTATCAGGGTAGTCGATATTCGCGCGCGTTTCACCTCTCGGCAACCTTTCAGGCTCCTCTCGCTCAAAACCTTGCCTTGCCCTGGGCTCGCAGGCTCTAATTGTGAAAACGATGTTCCTTTCAGACCGAGGATGCATTCCATGTGGCAACGAGTCGGGTACGGGGCACTCGTGTGGCTGGCGCTGGTCGAGCTCTCGGCGGCCCAAGCGGCCGATCTGCGAATGTGGCAGCGGCAGCCCAGCGACTGGACCGGCGTCACACTGAGCGAATCGAGCGCTGGCCCTGAGCGCCTTCACTCACCCCGGCAATGCACAAGATAAGACCGCCTCGTTTGCCCTCGCCGGTACACATGGCGGCGGCCGCGAGTATCGTGCATGCTCGCTGGTCACCTGGGCCAAGAGCGACAAGGTGGCCGCCCCCATGAATATGCCCTCGTCACTCGTCCTGGGGACCGAACTGTTCTATCTCAACAGCGCGTATTATTTCGGGCTCGTCGGACGCACCCTGACCTTCGATCGGGCCCTGAGCGTCGACGAGATCCGAGGCTTGAAGCCGTAACGGTTCACATCAAAGACCGCTGATTTTGAGCCGCACGTCATCAATGAATCGGCACATACTGATGCAAGCGTGCTTGATTGCTCGTGCAAACTTGGTAGCCTGACGTATCTGGCAAGGTTGGGTTACCAGCCTCGGTGCCAGGAGGCGCCTCTTGGGGAGCAATTTTGCCACCGAGGGCGTAACCAAGCCCCCTGTCGAGTCAATGATTTACGGGGCAGCAGGGGCCCCCTGCCTGCACGGTCCTCCCGCCTGTCTAAATACCCCACCGCAGTAATCACCCTGTTCAGGTGAATTGAATATGTCGTCGCATGCTCCCGGTTGTCGTCAGTTTCGCAACGCGCTAAACGCGAGTCGCCGCGACTTTTTACGCGCCGGCGTGTTGAGTGCCGGCTCGGCCTGGGGACTCTCACTGCCGCAGTTGTTGCAAGCCAACGAAGCCTCGCCGCGACACGCGCGCAAAGACACCTCGGTGATCATTCTGTGGATGCGTGGCGGGCCGAGCCATATCGATATGTGGGACATGAAGCCCGACGCGCCAGCCGAGTTTCGCGGCGAGTTCGAGCCGATCTCGACAGCCACGACGGGAATTCAAATCTGTGAGCACTTGCCGCTCACCGCGCAGTGCATGAACGATTGGTCGATCATTCGCTCGATGCATCAGCGTCCTGAAGATAAATCCGATCACAGCACGGGCGATCAAGTCTGCTTCACGGGTTATAAGTCGGGGCCGGCTGCCGATCAGAACATGCACCCGAGCGTGGGCTCGGTCGTCAAGAAACAACTGCAAGACCGCGACCCGCGACTGCCCGCGTATGTCATGGTGCCCAAGATGGTGCCGGGGACCGACGCTTCGTATCTCGGCCCGGCCTACCGTCCCTTCGAGACACTTTCCGATCCGGCCGCAGGCACCGGGTTCAGCGTGCCTAACTTGGCGCCGCCGGAAGGCATCTCGGTCGAGCGGTTAGGGGGGCGTCGCGAAATGCTCGCCGCGCTGGATACCATGCGCCGCGATGCCGACCAGTCGGGCATGATGGGTGCCCTCGACAAGTTCAGCGCCCAGGCTTGGGAGATGGTCACGGGTTCAGCGGCGCGCAACGCGTTCAATTTTGATGCCGAGAGCGACTCTGTCCGTCGCCGCTACGGTATCTATCCCGGCTATCAGTCATCGCGTGTGGTCGCTGGTGGCGACGCGCCCAACTGGGGGCAACGGATCCTGCTCGCTCGACGACTCGTCGAGGCCGGTGTGCGACTCGTGACGGTCGACTGCCGCTGGTGGGACACGCACGAAGACAATTTCTGGTCGCTGCAAAATGTCTTCCTGCCGCGATGGGACCTCGCGTACTCGGCGCTCATGAACGACCTGCGCGAACGCGGACTGCTCGACAAGACGCTCGTGGTCGCGTGGGGTGAGATGGGCCGTGCACCGCGGATCAACACTCGTGCCGGGGCCGACAAAGCCGGTCGCGATCACTGGCCACAGGCCATGAGTGTGGCTATGGCCGGTGGCGGCGTGAAGGGGGGTCGTACCGTGGGCTCGACGACCAGCAAGGCCGAGGCCCCGAAGGATAACCCCAAGATTCCGCACGACGTGCTCGCCACGATCTACCGTCACCTGGGGGTCGACACCTCGGCCCACTTCCTCGACAACGCCGGTCGACCGAATCAGGTCTTGCCCGTCGGCCGACCGATCGACGAGCTGTTTTAATGACGACTGCGCAGTGAATGAACCAGGGCGACCAGCGGAAGCCCGAGCTAACCCGGCTTCGCGTTGCTCGCCTAGGCTCATTAACTACGCATACTCGATAAGCTCGTAGCGAGATCGGCATTGCGTCTCGCCTACCTCGAGATTCCCGTTGGGGAGCTTACACCCCTGCTGCCTCGCGCTCCGCGCGATCACGCAACGCGCCAGCGACGACGGAACCGCGCGGCCGTGGCGAGCAGCACGCTCACATCGAGCAGCAGATAAAACCCGATGCACGCCGCGTAGGTGTTCCAGTCGCCGGTGCGTCGCAGCTCGAGCACGTCGCCCGAGAGAGGCAACGCGAGCACACCGGAGAACGGACTGACGAAGCGGCAAAGTTCAATCGCGTCGCGCAGTTCTTGCGCGGGCACAAACGTCTCGGCGAACATCACGACCGCCGGCGGAGCCATGAACAGCGCAGCGATGACGAGATACGCGGCCAGCATGGCGTGCGTGGTTTTGTTGAATAGTACCGATGCATACAGGGCGATCGTCGACGTGGTCAGGCTCACCACGATAAGCAGCGCCAGGTAACCGAGCAGCGTGCGCCAGTTGAACCAGTAGAATGTGTCCATCACACAGGCCAACACCAAGGGCCAGAGCAAAAAGCCGGTCAGCACGGCCGAGATGCGCCAGGTGGCGAGCAGTTTGCCCCACAAGATTTGCCACGGCGAGAGGATCGTCACCAACAACAGTTCGAGCGTCTCGCGTTCGCGCTCGCTACTGATACTCCCCGCCGTGAACACGGGCCCGACGAGCACGTTGAACAAGATGACATAGCTGATGTACCACGGCACATATTGTCGCCAGAAGTACAGGCATACGGCCATCAAGGGGAGCGCGAGGATCATACTCATCTGGATCACGATGCGGAGCATCAGTGTCCCTTGGCTGAACAACTCGCTCCGCATTTCCTTATCGAACACCGGATTGGCACCGTCGGCGAGCAGATCGTCTCGCTTGGGCGGGGCGAAGAGCCGATCAGGAAACGCATCCCGCTGGATCACCATGCCCACGGCCGAGGTGAGTTCGGCTTTCTCGTCGACGACCTCCTTGCCTTCGCTGCCGACGTCCTCCGGATGAAGCAGCCGCTCGATGGTGAGTCGCATGAGGTACAAGACCACGGTCGCCGCGACGGCCGGGACCACGGTGACGACCATGAACAAGCGGAAGGTCGCGCCGCCCCCCTCGAACAATTGCCAGAACCAGACTGCGACGAGAGCCGTAGGAAGGATCAGCAAATAGGACACGACGAGGCTGGCGGCCGTGCGTTGAAAGTAACTGCTGCACGCCAGCGAAATCATGCCGTAGGTGACGACCGAGAGCAGCAATGCCCAGTACAAGGCGAGCAGTTCATAGAACGAGACGCCCCCCAGCGGTAGACAGAGCATCACGATCGGCAACGAGGCGACGATTAGCAACACGATATGCCCAAGCGACGAGAGCAGCTTGCCCAACACGATCGCACCGGGGCGCAGTGGACTGGCGAGGAGCATCTCGTACGACTTGCGTTCCTTTTCGCCCGTGATGGCCCCGGCCGCGAAGCTGGGAGTCATCAGCGACGCGATCAGGTACTGACCGAGGAAGAACAGATTCACGAGTGTCCGCGCCTCTTGCGAGTTGGTCATGTCGATCTTGCGGGCTTCGGGCCAGGCGGCAATGACCAGCAGCGACAACAGCCCCACGTAGCCGAGCAGCAACAGAAACGCGCGCGGCTGACGTAAATTCAGCAGCAGCTCGCGTTGCAGCACCGGGTTGTTGCGGAGGACCATAGGAGAGGCTAGAGACTGGAGACTGGAGACTAAAGTAAGAAGTTAGCCGCTGGCGCGCCAGCGGAGCGCGTACAGATTACGCGCCGACACGCTCACCATGCTAACGGAAAAGAAAAGACCACGGATCGACTAGCGATCGCCGTAGCCTTGCGGATGGCGGGAGTGCCAACGCCACGCGGTCTCGACGATCTCGCGCAGCTCAGTATAACGCGGCTGCCACTGAAGTTGAGCCTGGGCGCGTCGCGAATCGGCCACCAATGCCGGCGCGTCACCGGGCCGGCGTGGAGCCATCACGACCGGGATCTCACGTCCACTCACCTCGCGACAAGCGTCGATCACCTCACGCACGCTGTGTCCGCGACCGGTTCCCAGGTTGAGTTGCAACTTGACCCCCGGCGCCAATTGGGCCAAGGCGGCCAGATGGGCCGAGGCTAGGTCGTCGACGTGGATGTAGTCGCGCAGGCAGGTGCCGTCGGGCGTAGGATAGTCATCGCCAAAGACGGCGATGTGCGGCCGCTGAGCGAGTGCGGCTTGCATGACCAGCGGGATCAAATGCGATTCAGGATGATGATCTTCGCCGATGTCTCCCTCGGGGCTCGCGCCGGCCGCGTTGAAGTACCGTAGTGCTGCATAGCCCAAGCCGTATGCGTGACCATAATCGCTGAGCACGCGCTCGATCACCGCCTTGGCATAGCCGTAGGGATTGATCGGCTGCCAAGGTTCGTCTTCGCTGATCGGGATGTGTTGCGGCTCGCCATAGATGGCGGTCGTGCTCGAGAACACGATCTTGTTGACGTCGCACTTGCGCATCGTGTCGAGCAGCGCGAGTGTGGCGACCACATTGTTGAAGTAATACTTGGCCGGGTCGGTCACGCTTTCGCCCACCAGCGTGAAGGCCGCGAAGTGCATGACGGCTTCGATTCGCTTCGTGCGGAAGATCTCGCCGAGGTGCGCCGGGTCGTTCAGTTCTCCGATGATGAGCCGCGCGGCATCGACCGCGCCGCGATGTCCTTGCGAAAGGTTATCGTAGACCCAGACCTCGTGGCCGGCGCGGACCAATTGCCGCACGGCATGAGAGCCGACGTAGCCTGCACCACCTGTGACCAAAACACGCATCGCTCGACCTTTCATACGCGCGAGATACCGAGCAAGTCTAGCACATGCCCGGCGGCTGCCGGTTATGCCGATTAAAGCGTTTAAGCGTGCTGAACTATACAAGCCGGCGACTTTGTCGCCGAAAAACGGCGGCAGAGCCGCCGGGTTGGGTAATCAGCTCGATCCATTTGCGGGCTGAACGTCGAACAGCCGATGTAAGGACATAGCCCCTGAAACCAACCGAGAGCGCGCCTAATGCCCAAGCCATTGCGACCTGTGCGAGCGGTGGCCGACGCCCCCAAGCGGAATTGGGACACGGCGTTTCTCAATTATATTCGTACCGAGTGTCACCTGGCGGAGAACACGGTCGCCGCGTATGGGCGGGACTTGCGTAAGTTTCGCGAGTGGCTCGGCGAACGGTCGCTGTCGGAACTCGGGGTAACCGATCTGGCCGACTATGTGACTTGGCTGCATCAGCGCAAGCTCGCCCCGGCCAGTCTTGCCCGCCATATCGTGTCACTCAAGCTGTTCTTTCGATACTTGCAGTTAGAAGGCATTCTGCAAGAAAACAAAGTGGAGCTACTCGGCAGCCAGAAGCTCTGGGAACGGATCCCGAGCGTGCTCACTCCGCGGATCGTCGAAGCGCTGTTCGACGCCCCGGCGGCGGGCGACCCGTGGTGGCGACGCGATCGGGCCGTGCTCGAGTTGCTCTACGCGACCGGCTGTCGCGCGTCGGAAGTTGCCACGCTGCGCTTACGCGATCTGCACTTGGACGAGGGCTACTGCCACGCCCACGGCAAGGGAGACAAACAACGACTCGTGCCGATCGGCCGCCGAGCCGTCGAGGCGATCAAGACCTACATGCAAGAGGAACGCCCGCGGTTGGTCAAGCAGCCCGACAATCCTCCGCCGTGGCTGTTTCTCTCGGCCCAGGGCAAACCGCTGCGTCGCGAGCGGCTCTGGGAGTTGGTCACCCGTTATGCGCGCCGCGTCGGCGCGCCCGAGGGGGTCAGTCCGCACACGCTCCGGCACAGTTTTGCAACCCACATGCTCTGCGGCGGCGCCGATCTGCGGTTGGTGCAAGAGATGCTTGGTCATGCGAGCATCGCCACGACGCAAATCTACACGCACGTCGATCCCTCGCGGCTCAAGGCCGTGCACAATAAGTTTCACCCGCGCGGCTGAACGCCGGAGCGACGAGGGGGACAGTCCCCAGCTGGCAGCTTTGCCGCCGAAAACGCTGCCGGGCCGAGAACGGAATTAGGGCAGTCACACTCCAGCCCCTGCCATTATCGCCAGGGGTTCTACCACAGCCTGACAATCCCGCCGCCACGGTGGTACAGTAGGAATTACAAAATCAGGACCGAGTTTGCAACCCAAGACAGCTCCATAACGCTAGGTTCGTTGCTAGTTGTCAACGTCGAGCAGTATGCCATAATCTCGATTATCTCTCGATCACCCTGAGGTCCATTCCTCAGCCAATGACAGCCGGGAAATGCGCGACAAATACATGATCGGCCAACAGTAATGTGAATGTCTGATTTCGGTATCTAAATTGACCGAGAACATGAACGATGAACCGGCAACCGTTCTTCTTGATGATCTTTGCGAGCATTCTCTTGGGGATGGGTGTCATCGAATCCGATTGCCTCGCATTCCCAGACGAATTGAATCTCGACAAGCCGTTGCCAAATCTTCGGACGTTTTCACGTCAGCTGTTTGGATATCATGATGGTAAGGCCTGGGGATACATGGACAGAAGCGGCATGTCAGTGATTCCCCCTTCTTTCCTGAGAGGGGAAGATTTTTTTGATGACTTCGCGGTGGTCAGAAAAAATGACACTTACGGCTTCCTTAACACAGCGGGCAAATTATTGGCGTTGTCGAAGGAATACAATCGAGTTTTCCGAGTTTCCAATTCCCGTGCAAGGGTTTCCAAAGAACAAGGCACTCTGACAAAGCTCGCCGGCCATTTTGAACGATTTACGTTCATCGATGTGGAGGGCAATCAAATTACGAAAACTTGGTACGATTTTGCGGGTGATTTCTCCGAAGGCTTAGCGAAAGTGAATATAGGAGCTAGCAGATTTAGTGGTTACATCCGTGGAGGTCGGTGGGGCTATATCGATCCATCAGGCAAGGAGGTAATCGACCTTCAATTCGATGACGCCGGTGATTTTTATGAAGGACTAGCCAAAGTGCGGAAAGGCAGCAAATGGGGTTTCATCGATCGCCACGGAAAGTTGCAGATCGATGCACAATTTGATCATACCGGCGATTTTTCAGAGGGGCTTGCCACCGTCGTTATCAATCGAAAATACAGCTACATCGACAAGAATGGAGTGACGAAAATTCCTGGGCCGTACGCTCTCGCTTACAGGTTTTCAGAGGGCAGAGCGGTTGTAACAAACACGGTCGGTCCAGAGGGAGAAATGTTTTACATCGACCACGACGGAAAAGTGGCCATCAGCTTGGGTTTAGATACAGCTGTCGATTTTTCGGAGGGCTTGGCCTGCGCATCGAAAGGCCCGCAGTGGGGATTTATCGATATCAATGGCAACTGGGCGATCGAACCTCAATTCGACAGCAGAGCCGACTTTATCGGTGGCCTCGCGATGGTGACTACGAACCGATATTATCGCTACATTGACAAGAAAAACAAACCGGTGCGAAAGCGGCTAGAGTAATTTCCGAGTGACGCTTCACAGGGCGACCGGTGGATTCGAGAACTGGCGCTGTGGCGTTCAAATGCGCTGCGATGTGATAGGATCCCTCGCGGCTCAAGGCCGTGCATAATAAGTTTCACCCGCGCGGCTGAACGGGTTTGCCGTTCACTTGAGATAGCCTCGAAAGACGGCAGAAAAGGCCTGGCTGGGGGGCACTTACCGAGGCGGGCGGAAATTTCTATAATCAGCTGCACACGTGTCGTGCTAGCTGGCCCGAAAGTGCAAAAAAATGAGGGCCCTTGTTCGCCGGGACAAGGACCCTCGAAGGCTGCCCAAACCGATTGCGAGGGGTTAATTCGCTCCGGTTCGGAGACCCACAGCCACTATGTGCTATCGGGATGAATGGCACGTTGACTTGAGCCCCCCTCAGTTTGATTGTTCGGCATCGGACACTGCGCCGATTTTTTGACGGATTGTTCAGCATAGTCGGTACAGTTTTACGCTCAACAGAACATCGAGCCGGATCGCGCTCCTCAATCAGCCCCCACGGAGAACGCAACACCATGCGACGAACCTTGGCTAAGCTCGCTCTGGAAGATGGTACCGTCTACTCGGGGCTCCCGTTCGGCGCCGATGGCGAAGTCGACGGCGAAGTCTGCTTCAACACCTCGATGACCGGCTATCAGGAGATCGTCACGGATCCGAGCTATCGGGGCCAGATCGTGGTCATGACCTATCCAGAGATCGGCAACTACGGCGTGAACAACGACGATCTCGAAAGCGCCAAGCCGCATCTGGCCGGCTTCGTCGTCCGCGAGCTAAGCCGCCGCGTGAGCAACTTCCGCGCACAAGGCAGCCTTGATGACTACCTGCGCGCCGCGGGGGTCGTCGGGCTCGAAGGCATCGACACCCGCGCGCTGGTGCGGCGGATTCGCAGTCGAGGCGCGATGAAAGGGATTATCTCGACCCAGGATATCGACGATCAAAGCTTGGTTGCCAAGGCTCGCAATAGCCCGGGCCTCGTGGGACGAGACGTGGTGCGCGAAGTCATGCCCGCCGCGACCCGCGAGTGGACCGAGAAGCTGCATCCGCTCGCCACCTTGGCTCCTGCCTCGACCAAGTCGAGCGACGACATCAAGTCGCTGCCGCACGTTGTGGCGATCGATTACGGCATGAAGTGGAACATCCCTCGACATCTGGCCAACCTCGGCTATCGAGTGACGGTCGTCCCCGGCACCGCGACCGCCGAGCAAGTGCTGAGCCTTGATCCCGACGGCGTCTTTTTGTCGAACGGCCCGGGCGATCCCGAACCGCTCACGTACGCCATCAGCGCCATTCGCGACCTGCTCGGCAAGAAGCCGATTTTTGGCATCTGCCTGGGGCACCAACTCCTCTCGCTGGCGTGTGGCGCGAAGACGTTCAAGCTCAAGTTCGGCCATCGCGGCGCAAACCAGCCTGTGATGAACCACCAGAACGGGACGGTCGAAATTACCTCGCAAAACCACGGATTTGCGGTCGAAGAGTCTTCGCTCCCCGACGACCTGGTCGTCACGCATCGCAATCTCAACGACGACACGATCGAGGGGGTTCGCCACCGTCGCTACCCGGCCTTTAGCGTGCAGTATCACCCCGAAGCCTCGGCCGGCCCTCACGACAGCAGCTACCTGTTTGGTCAGTTCAAAGAATTGATCGGCCGGTAAGCGACGCAGCGGCAGAAGCTTAACGTTTTCTGGTTAGCGGCAATCGCCGATAGCATTGCTATCGTAACACCTCGTCTTCTCATTTTGGCCACGGTCTTCAATACTACGTCTGGAACCGGCGAGGCGATACGTCTTGCACGATGTGGACCTGAGGAAGTTACAAAGCCGCCGGGGTGATGGAGCGCAAAGCATGGCTGAGTCGATGAACGAACTTTATGCTCGATACGTTGCCGTGATCAAATTCTTTAATACGGAACTCAATCGCAGTGAGCTAAGGTCATCGACCCTGGCAACGCTGAAATTGCACGCTTTGTCGGCGGATGAATTTCCCGAGTGGTGGGCGCATATTTGCTCCGTCAAGGAACTTCATGCGCGTTGGATCGATCGGCTCAACGACCCAGCCGAGGCCTGGCGCAAAGCCTGCCAGGAGACCGCCAATGAATTGGGTAAAATTCCTATTCGTCGCGTCGCAGCTTAGCGACACGCTTCGCGGGAGGATTTGAGTTTCTTTGGGAGAAAGATTCTCCTGGTAAAATAAACTCTGCCGAATCGAACATCGCTTGAAGAAAACTTTCAATCGCCTTTCCCCGAAATATTTGCTTATCCGGATACGAGCGAGGAGTAATCAGTATGACTCCTTGGGTTCGTAAGGTTCGCGCGGCTATCTGCCAAAGTAACTTCGCGGTTTGATCGGTCATCTCAAGGTTCGCAACCACACGATCGATCAATTCACTGATAATATTGCGGGCGGTTAATTGATTTAGGGAATTGAGATCAGCCATATCCAGCCATTCTTGGAACGCGGCAACATCGGCGAAAACATTCTCCTCGAATGATTGAGGAAGTCTCTCACCGGCAATTTCATACTCTTGGCGAATGATCTCCTGGACCGTGGGGCGGTCACCCGCAATTCGTCCATTTTTGAAAACAACGACCTCGGCATTGCCCCAAGGGTAGATCGACAACTCTTCTTGTTTCACCGCAATCCCTGGGACACCCGTATCCGGGCCAACAAACACGATCTCCACGAGATCGTCTCGCGTCAACTCGAATCGATCCGCCCACGGCTCTAACCATAGAATGCCGAGTTCAGTATCAGTTTGACAAACGCGTAGCGTCGGAGCATTCCCAAGTCGATCTGCCCAGGGCGCTAGCCAAGTAACAACGAGACTATCTCCCGTATTACGAACGTGTAGTGTCTTTCGCACCAGTGGTTCAATTTGTTCGCTCATAACGGTCACGTTTGATGGCATGCTAGCCAAGCAACTCCAAACACCGCTCGATTAATTGTAATCGAATTTCTGACGTGGGTCGTCCGCGTTTGCGAACAACTTGTTCACAATAGAATTGGCGCCAAGCCTCGAGCATGGGGCGATCCACGCCGAGTTTCTCTAGCTCGTCGCGTGTGATGTTGTAGAGACTAACCTGCGCATCATTAGCGCCGACTCCCCAAAGTCGATGGCCAAACTCTTCGAGCGTCATACCAGGAGGTATCGGCAACGCGGTGGACATTTCGCCCCGAACTTCCCAAGAGAGTGATACTCGATCAGCCTGTGATAAAGGCAGACCGCTTTGCTCCTTTGCACTTCGGTTTTAACCGAGAAACTCCACGGTTTCCACACACTCAAGGTAGGAAAGTACCGCGTAACATATATCAGAATGGAGGTAAAGGCGGGTCGCTTAGCGGCCGGTGAGCAGGAAGTCGATCACGTCCATCACGCTGAGCGAGATGTGCGGGTTGCGGATCGCGTCGTTGTCGAGACAGTGCTGCCAGGTGGCCATCGCGTGGCGAACATACTGAGCGCGCACCTCTTCGACCAGCCCGGGCCCCACGCGGCGCAGCAACTGGGGCCACTGCTTCTTGAGTTCGACAAAGGCCTGCGGCTTGCCCGCCACGGTCTCGAAAACCAAGTCGTCGAGCGATTCGAGCAACTCGGCGGCGTCGGCGCAATGCTCGGCGAGGACCACCGACGGATCGGTCGAGACCTCGGCCAGATCGAGTACCGCGGAACCGGCTTCGGCTCCGAAGCCGCCATGTGCCCGATGCGGCCGATCAAAGTTAGCGGAAGGATTCCCCGGCGTGTCGTGGGTTCCATCGCCGCCATGCGCGTTGAGCAGCGTTTGGGCCCACATGTCGAGTTGAGCGAGCCGCAACGTTTCAGGCAACGAGGTGTAATCGACGGCCAAGGCCTCGATCTGCTCGGCCTTCAAGCGGCACGCGACCCAGGCGGTCCAACCGTGGAATGCGCTCGCCGGACGATCATCGAGCAAGTCGACCCAAGCGATGTCGCCTTGTCGTTCGACCCGTTGCCGCTCGGCCATGTCCGACGATACGGCGAAGACGCGGAACGGTCGATGCGGCGAAAACTTGAGCCCGGTGGTGAACGACAGTTCGTGACGCACTTGGGGCGGCAGCAATTGCCACACCGCCTCGAACAAACCAGCCGCGTCCCCCACGAGCCGCGTGGCGACGGCCGAGTGGCACACGATCGCATCGAGTACACGCAGCAGCTGATCGACGCCATAACGCAGCAGGGCGGCATGCACGTAGCTCGAATCGAACTCGCGTGCCGAGCCTTGAATTTGTAGCTGCGGCAACTCGCCAGGCAGGTGCTGCCAACCGCGCGCGGCATTAGCTGCCTCGAACGCGCGCCACAGCGCGAAAGGATTATGACCAAACTGAGCGAGCACGTCCGTCGAAACGACAAGACCCTGTGTGTAGGTGTCTCGCCCGTCGCTCGTCAAATCAGTCAGATCGTGACGTGACTGGGTCAGGCAATACGAGCCGCTAGGGAGCGGGAAGCAATTCAAACTCGCCACCGTGCCGTGCGGGTCGAGCAACGCGTCTCGTTGCGGTCCCCAACTCAGCAACGCAGCCGCATCATTCGGCAACACACCGATACTCTGTCCAGTTAGTCGATATGCGCGCATGCGGGCCTGTTCCGTAGCGGCAAAAATGATTTGATCGATCAGCATCGGGTTTACCTCTCCGAGGTTTTGGAATCGGTTGTGCGGCCCAGGGGCGTGCGACCGCGTTGTTTATGATTCTTACGGGGCGATGAATTCACTTCGCTTTGGAGCGCGTTCAACTGATTCAACAGCGTGTCGACGTCGTTCAACTCGACACTCGGCCGCGGCTGGGCCGAGCTGAGCAAGAGTGATTGGCTCTCGACCGCGATGCGCAACTGCTGCCACTCGGTCGCCCAGAGTGTCCGCTCTTGAGCAAACTGTTGGCGCTCGTCGTTCAACGTGCGCTGGGTCTCGACGAGTGCGCTTCGCGCGGCGGCTAATTCCTGCTGCAGCCGTTCGCTCGTCTCGTGATCGAGGGCAAAATGACCCTTGGCATGCGCCAGTCGTTGTTGCATTCGCAAGGCTTGTTGCCGCGCGTCGGCCAGCTCGCGACGTGTGTCGTTCAGTTCAGCCAACATCGGCGCGACACGCACGAGCTGTTCATAGGCGGCCGCGAGTTGACGCTCGAGTTTCTGCCGCTGCTGTTCGCTTTCGGCCAAGGCCGCGGCACGCTCGTGTGTTTCGGCGGATTTGCTCTTGGTCGGCGGTTCGTTGCCGCCGCGCGTCGTTTTCTGTCGGGCCTCGGTAAGTTGCCGCGACTCGCTCTGCACCTGTTGTAATTTGAGCATCGCGACGCGACGCAACTCGTCGAGCCGACTCCATTGCAGCTTGATCGCCTCGCGGTCGGTTTCCAGCGCCTCGGTCTGCTGTTGCAGACGGGCTTCGACCTCAAGCAGCTCGGCGCGCCAGGCGTCGAAATAGTCGCACTGACGCAGCATGAAAGCTTCGTTGAGCTCGATGCCGCCACGCCACTCCGCGAGCGCTTCGCGCAGGACATCCCAACTCGGCACGGGCAGTGAATCTTGCGACACGGTCAATCGGACTCCAGGCGACATGCCTGCCGCTCGCGAGGCGAGCAGCTCAGAAGCTTCTTCCTACGTTGTATCTTCGACACGAATGCATCCCCCGCTTGGGTCGACCCGACCCGAGGTGTCGTACCCGGCAAGAACTATACGGCACTCATATCGATCTTGGCCGAGACAAACACGCTAGATCGGGCATGCCCGACAACCGGCTTCGAGCGTCCGATCGTTAGGGAATGCCCGTGGGAAACCTAGGTCGGCCGTAGCGCCACGGCAAACGTGACTTACCAATCAACCGTCAAAATGAACGGGAGGACTCTCGCACCCCCTCCTTCGACGGGCTGGGAGATCAGCTAAGCTGCGGCCTATAATCGGACTGAACGGAGTTTAACGCCACAACCGTTGTGGCCCTGGTTCATTGTTCTGTACGAGGGGGGAAACCCATGTTGTTCAAGTTCGCGTTAGGAGGCCTGTTGTTGTTGGCCGCCACGGTCGCCGAGGCCGGGCCATTCAAGCAAGCTGCGGTCGAAGCACTGGACGCCGCGACCGGCCAAGCCTTGCCTCCAGCCTATTATTTGGTCTCGCAGCCCAAGGGGCCCACGATCGCCGCTCCGTCGGGCGACACGGCCGTGGTGGCCACCGCCGAGCCGACGCCGGTCGTCGCCTCGGATTTGTGCGTCCGCTACCGTCACATCGGCCGCAAGGTGGTCGATCCATGCTGCAAGCCCTACGAGACCCGTTGGGTCTGCGTCAAGCACCCCTGCACGTGCTGCGATGTGTTGGTACCGGTTTGCTTGCCGGCCTGCATCCCGGACACGCCTTGCGTTCATTGTCGCGGGGCGATTTTGGCCCAAGGCGTGGTGAGCTTCGATTACGGCTACGGTATCAAGGTGAACGTCCGCATTCAGCGAGACGGCGACTTGGTCGTGACCTACTACGGCGCATAAGCGCTGAGTCTTTTTATTGACGACCGCGCGGTCAGTGAGCCAGGGCGACCAGCGGTAGCCCGGTATTTCTCGGCTTCGCGTTGCTCGTCTCGACTCTTTTGCTGCGCTGACCTCAATCAGTCGACGGACCCTTCAGAAGCGCGTCGAGAGTTACCCTAAGGTGCTCTCGACGCGCTTTTTTGTTGCGCCCAGCAGACGATCCGCAACATTCGTTGATCTTTATTCCAAGCCGGTGTCATGCGATGTGATGGTTTGCCGGGCGACCAGACTCAAGGTTGCAATCGACGACTGCGCGATGAATGAATCAGATCGACCAGCGGAAAGAACGGTATCTACCGGCTTCGAATTGCTCGCCGGGGCGCTTGATCTGCGCATCATTTCAATTATGGGGCACCGCTATTCATCGTCGACGAGTTCAGCAAGGAATTGTCGCTGGAACAGGAACCGGACCAGCGATGGGAACCAACGTCGCAGACGCCAGAAGACGCGCGCACGACGTGGCAACACGACGTAGAACTGTCGCTTCGCCAGGGCTCGCAGCGCAGCGGCGGCGACGTCGTCGGCCGTGATGGTCGATCGGGCCGTGATCCGTTCCGCGGCGGCTTGAATCTGCGGGTCGCTAAAGGTGCCGCGTGAGAGGAGCTGGCTGCGAAAAAATCCCGGACAGGCGAGCGTGAGGTGGATGCGATCGGCGGCCCATTCCATGGCAAGCGTTTCGCTCAGCGCAACAACGCCAGCTTTTGAGACGCTGTAGGCTGCGCTGCCGGGCCAGTGAACCAAGCCGGCGATGCTCGCAATGTTCAGCACTTGCGCGCCTTGCGGGTGTTCGCGAAGCCAAGCGTGAGCAACTCGGCAACCGTGAATGACTCCCCACAGATTGGTATCGATCACGCGCTGCCAGTCTTCTTGTGATAATTCAACGGCTAAGCCAGCCGCGAGTACGCCGGCGTTATTTACGAGCAGGTCGAGTCGCGGCCACGCACCGCGTAGGCGCTCGATGAGCGATTCCCACTCCTCCAAGCTGCGCACGTCGAGTCGTTCGATTTGGCAGCTGCCGCCGGCTTGCTCGACGAGCTGTGCCGTTTCTTGAGCTGCCTCGGGGTCAACATCTGCCAGAGCAAGATGATAGCCATCGCGGGCCAGCCGCACGGCAAGCGCTTGTCCAAGACCGGCTGCCGCCCCGGTGATGATTGCGTAGCGAGGCGCAGAGTCGACGCGGCGCGCCATGGGTCGCTAATCCAGTTCTTCGAGCCAGAGCCGGAGTTCATTGTCGTACTCGCTAGCCAAGTCACCCTTGACTAGTTGACGGTGAAAGCTGGCTGCGCCGTTCTCTTTTTTCATGTCGGCAGCTTCGGCGCTCGGAAAGCGACAAGCCGGGTCAGGGGCGATCAACGTGCGAATCAAACCCATCAGCAACTCGTTACACACCACATCCTCGGGCAACCGCTCGGGCAACTTTTGCACCAAGGAACGTTTGGCTTCCATTAACTCGCGGAGCGTGCGGTGACCGGTGAACGCGGGCTGACCGCTGAGCATCTCGATGAGCACGTAGCCCAGGCTGCACAAGTCGCTGCGCTGCGAGGTACCTTGTCCTTCGAGCACTTCGGGAGCAGCATAGGCCGGGGTGCAAGTACGGCGCGTCGGAGCGTCTTCCAGGTCGAAGGCCGAGCCGATGTCGATGATCTTGGCGTTGCCAATGCGCTTGACCATGATGTTGGCCGGCTTCAGGTCGCCATGCACGATCCCGTCGCGGTGCAGGGCAGCGAGCGCCGCCAGGCAGTCACGCAACACGGCAATGGCGATGCCCGGCTTGAGTCGCGGATGCACAGGCCCACGGGTCACGATCACGTCGTTGAGGTGCTCCCAACGCTTGACACTGACGCGATCGCGGGTGCGATCGAGCATATTGTCCGTGAGCAGTCGACTGAGATCGAAGCCATCGACCCACTCCATTTCCATGATGCGGATGCGATTGCGTTCGACAAAGTTGTAAATATCGAGCAGGTTGTCTTGTTGAATTTGAGCGACCCGAGCCGCCACTTGAGCGATTCGCCGCATGGCTTCTTCGTAGGTCCGGTCACTCTCGTAGGGCTCGGGCGAGAAGACTTTAACAGCCACAGGGAGCGTGAAGTCGTCGGTCCCGCGTCGTTCGGTCAGATAGACGACCCCCTGGCCGCCGGACCCCAGTAGCTTGGTGAACCGCAAATGTTCGGTTCGTGTTAATCGCTGGTCAACGACGAGCCGCTCGTAACGGTCCAGCAACTCATCGGGGCAGCGCCGCGATGGTTGTCCGTTAAAATCGAGGGTTAAGGAACCGGTCAGGTAGGTCGTGCTTTGCATGGTAGCCCGATTGGAAAAACTCACTCCGCCACATCCATGAGCGTGAGCGTATCTTAGGACCTGTGCCCGCCGCGGGTCTAGGGCACGCTTGGCCACCCTCCCCTGCGAGCTAGACACCGGGCGATCGAGCGATGTTCGCTCAAGTGTCTTGCTGCGAAGCACTTAAGCGTAAATACTCATATCGGGGGCCACACCATTCTGCCGTTGTTTGAGCAACACACGCAACGTAAACTAGTACATATTCACGCCTTATCGAGAGCGTGAATCGTTGAACCTTGACCCCCGGGGCACGGTGTCGCAGTTCGGGTCGTTCGGCGTCGAATATCGAGCCGCTCCGGCTAAATTGCCCATGCGAACCATACATCAGCCGCCCAGGGATGGGCGCGATAGGCGCACAAACTATGCATCGATTGCGTTGGTCGGTCGGAATCCTGGTTGCGTTCGTCCTTGAAACGGCCGCCTGGGCACAGTTCGGACCTGCTCTGGTTGAAACAGCCGCGGTCATGGAAAAAAAGAACATGACGGGCGGACACACCTTCGTCGGCACCGTCATGCCGCTCAAACGGAGCGTCGTCGGTAGCGCGGTCAACGGCCGCGTGGTCGAGTTGGCCGTCAACGAAGGGGACCGCGTGAGCAAAGGTCAGCCGTTGGCACGGTTGTTGACCCGGGCATTGGAGATTCAGATCGCCGCTGCCCGAGCCGAACGAGACCTCCGATTGCACGAGTTGGCGGAACTGAAAAACGGCTCGCGGCCTGAAGAGGTTCGCGAAGCCAAGGCGCAGCGTGAAGTCGCTCAGGCCGTGCTCGATCATGCCCGCGCCAAACTCAAGCGGACGCAAATTCTCATCGAGCGCAACGCATCGACCGGTGACGAACTGGACGATGCGGTGCGCGCTAATCTGGCGGCTGATAATAATCACTCGGCATCGGTCGCGCGGTTCGAGATGGTGATGCAAGGACCGCGCAAAGAAAAAATCGATCAAGCCGCCGCCCGGCTCGCCGTCGCCGAAGAAGAGGTGAACCGACTGCTCGATCAGTTGGAAAAGCACACCATGATCGCGCCGTTCGATGGTTACGTGGTCAAAGAGCACACCGAGGTTGGCCAATGGATCACCTCGGGTGAGGTGGTCGCCGAGGTGGTGCAGGTCGATCAACTGGAGATCGAGGTGCTGGTGCTCGAGTCGTATGTGCCGCGCCTGCGCGTAGGCGCGGTGGCGCGGATCGAAGTGCCGGCCATCCCCGACGAAGCATTCGAGGGGCACGTCGCGGCGATCGTCCCACAGGCCGAGGTTCGCTCGCGCAGCTTTCCAGTCAAGGTGCGGATGAGCAATCGATTGACCGAAGATGGTCAGCCGTTGATTAAGCCGGGCATGCTCGCGCGGGTGGCGCTGCCTGTGGTGCCGCGAGACTCGCTGTTGCTTGTGCCTAAAGACTCGCTGGTACTCGGCGGTCCTGACCCGGTGGTGTATGTGGCCGAGGTCGATCCGATCGACGCCACCAAGCGTCGCGCCCGCGCGGTGCCGGTCAAAACCGGAGTCGCGGATGGCTCGCTGGTCGAGGTCGTCGGTCCGCTCAAACCCGGCGATCGCGTCGTGGTCGAAGGTAATGAGCGACTCATGAACGGTCAGGAGTTGCGATCAAAACCGTAGCGGATCGCTGCGCTACGTCGGCACGAGTGGGCGTCTCTATCCCGAATCACGAATTTCGCAATCGTTGCTTCCTCCATGTCACTGCTTACTACCTTTGTTCAACGTCCGGTCACGGTCAGCGTCGGCGTGATTCTCGTCGTGCTGTTCGGGTTGTTGTCGCTGCTGGGCATGCCGATGCAACTCACGCCCGACGTCGAAATTCCGACGCTGAAGGTCGAAACCCGCTGGCCGGGTGCGAGCCCACAGGAAATCGAAAAAGAGATCGTTCAGCCCCAGGAAGAGCAACTGCAGAGCGTCGAGGGGATCGTCAAGATGACGAGCGAGTCGATGGACTCGATGTCCCGGATTACGCTCGAATTTTCGGTTGGGGCCGACATGCGCAAGGCTTTGCTGCTCGTGAACACACGCTTGCAGCAGGTGCGCGAGTACCCGATCGATGCCGACGAGCCGGTGATTACCTCGAACGCTTCGGAACAGTTCATCGCCTGGTTTATTTTGCATGAACGCACCCCCACGAGGGCCGAATTCGACAAGGCCATCGCCGATTACCCGCATCTGACCGAACCGATTCGGCACGTGCTAACCACACAGAACCCCGGCTTGCGTCTATTTCGGCTCAAAGAACTGGTGGGTAGCCATGCGGAATTGCGCGCCTTGTTGCCCGTCGAGAATGACCTGACAACATTCCGTCGCTTTGCCGAAGATTTTATCGAGGCCCGCTTCGAACGCGTCGAAGGGGTGTCGAACTCGAACGTTGTGGGCGGCCGCGAAGAACAGATGGAAGTGATCGTCGACCCGCAGCGGCTCGCGTCGCGGCGACTTACGGTTGGCGATGTCCGCGATGCCCTGCGGGCGCAAAACAAAGACACCTCGGGCGGCGATCTCTGGGAGGGCAAACGCCGCTATGTGATCCGCACGCTCGGACAATTTCGCAGCCCGGAACAAGTCGAGAACGTGATCGTGGCTCGCCGAGACGACGCGGCCGTTTATGTCCGCGATATCGCCGAGGTCAAGCTGGGTTACAAGAAGCCCGATGGCTTGGTACGCCGCTATGGCTCGCAGGTGATCGCCATCAATTGCCAGCGCGAGACCGGCGCCAACGTGCTCCGCGTCATGGAAGGCCTCAACGAGGCCACGGTGCAACTCAATGCCCAGGTGCTCGCCCCGCGCGGGCTGCAACTGACGCAGGTGTATGACGAAACCGAGTACATTCACTCGGCCGTCGGCTTGGTCAACCAGAATATTTACGAAGGGGGTATCCTCACGTTCATCGTGCTGATGCTGTTCCTCCGCAGCCTGCGTTCGACGCTCATCGTGTTCGTCTCGATCGCCGTGAGTGTCGTCGGCATGTTCTTGATCCTCGGCTTGCTCGGCCGATCGCTCAATGTATTAAGTCTGGCGGGTATCGCGTTTGCCGTGGGGATGCTCGTCGACAACTTCATTGTCGTGTTGGAAAATATCGCCCGCTATCACAGCGAAGGGGACTCGCCGCTCGATGCGACCGTCAAGGGGACACGCGACGTATGGGGAGCCATCATCTGCTCGACGCTCGCCAATCTGGCCGTGTTCGTGCCGGTGCTGTTCGTACAAGATCAGGCGGGCCAGTTGTTCCGCGACATCGCTCTGGCCACGAGCGCCGCGCTCGTCATGTCGCTGCTCGCTTCGCTCGTCATTGTCCCCACGGCTACCAGTCGGGTGCTGATACAGCGACACAGCGAAGGTCAATCGCGCTGGGCGATCGTCCGCCTGCTCGGGGCCTTGGTGCATCCTGTGCTCGTCGTCTGCGACGCCTTCGGCAACGCCTTTGTGAGTCTCGTCGTCGGTGTTAATGCCTTCGTGCAGCGGAGCGTGCTGCTCAAGCTGCTGACCGTGGCGATTTTTGTCGTCGGGGCGGCCGTGCTGAGCTGGCTCATGATGCCCAAGGTCGAGTACCTGCCACGCGGCAATCGCAATTTGGCCATCTGTCTGTTGCTCCCACCGCCGGGCTACAACATTGATCAGATGCAGAAAATGGGCGCGCACATCGAAGCCAACCTGCGGCCGTATTGGGATGTCGACGCCGGCAGCGAGGCGGCGCAGAAACTCGACTTCCCCGTGATCGGCGACTTCTTCTACGTCGCCCGTGGCCGGCAACTCTTCATGGGTGTGCGCACCACGGACCCGCTCGAAGCTGGGCGAATCATTCCGCTCTTACGTCGCGCCGCGAGTGACATGCCCGGCACGTTCGGTATCGCGTTTCAGGCCAGTCTGTTCGAGTCGGCACTGGCCGGTGGCCGCAAGATCGACGTGGAAATCACCGGTCCTGACATCGAACGACTCGTGCAACTCGGCGGCCAGATCATTGGTCAAACCGCAGGATTGATTCCCGGCGCGCAATTGCGCCCGGTGCCCAGCCTCGACCTGTCGAGTCCCGAGATGCACATCGTGCCCAAATGGGATCAAGCAGCCGACATGGGCGTGAGCGCGGCCGAATTGGGCTACACGATCGACGCACTCGTCGACGGCGCGTATGCGACCGACTATTTCATCGGCGGCGACAAAATCGATCTGGCCATTGTCGGCAATCGCAATTTTGTCCTGAAAACGCAAGATCTCGGCGCGCTCCCCATCACCACGCCCAAAGGCGATCTGATCACGCTCGCCGCCGTCGCCGATTTGCAGTTGCGCAGCGGCATGGAACAAATCAACCATCGCGAGCGGCAACGAGCCATCACGATCGAAGTGACACCGCCCGACGCCATTGCTCTGTCGGCTGCAATGGATTTGATTCGCGAACAGATCGTCGAGCCGTTGGAGAAAAGCGGCGCGCTGCAGGAAGGCTTGTATCAGGTTTCGCTCGCCGGCACGGCCGACAAGCTCCGCTCAACGTGGCACGCATTGCGTTGGAACCTGCTGCTGGCCATCGTCATCACCTACTTGGTGATCGCCGCGCTATTCGAGTCTTGGATCTACCCATTCGTCATTATGCTCAGCGTGCCGCTGGGGGCCGTCGGCGGACTGTTCGGTTTGCAACTGCTCAACCTCTGGGTCTTGCAGCCGCTCGACGTGCTCACGATGCTCGGCTTCATCATCCTCGTCGGCACCGTGGTCAACAACCCGATCCTGATTGTTGAACAGGCGCTCGTTAACGTTCGCGAGCAAAACATGCCACCGCGCGAAGCGATTCTCGATAGTGTGCGCACCCGCATTCGTCCCATTTTCATGACCGCGTTCATCGGCCTGTTCGGGCTGTTGCCGCTGGTCATCTCGCCGGGAGCCGGAAGCGAATTGTATCGCGGCCTGGGGAGCGTCATGCTCGGCGGTCTAGTGGTGTCGACACTCTTTACGTTAGTGCTGGTCCCCACGCTATTCAGCCTCACGCTCTCGGCCAAGGAATGGCTGTACGGCCGCGAGGAGCAGGACTCGCTCGACGAGAGCGGCGACCAGATGCCTCGACTGATGATGAGCGCCACGACCGACGACGAACCGCTCGCCCCAACCGCCGCCTCGTAGGGTTCGCCTGACACCAACGCTGGTACGATCCCCCTTCGATCTGCTGAGCTCACGCCAAGGGGCCGCGATACACGGCCTGATACAGTTGATTCTGCTTGCTCGTCAACGGTCCCTCGGTCGTGTCGTCACGCAAGGCCACGTACATCATATGATACTTGGCGTCGAGGTCGTCTGCGTAGTGAACGATCAGCGCCTCGGGGGTCATCGGCGGCTTGGGAGATCCCCACTCGGGCAATCGTTGATGCGAGACAATGATGTGCTCCAAGCGGAGCAATGTCTCGTCGTCGAGCGGATGCTCGCGGGTCGCCTCGCGCAAGATATCGCGCCCTTGGAGAATATGTCCGATCAACGAGCCTGAGGCCGTGTAGGCTGCCCCTTCATTTTGCCAACCGATCTCCCGCAGCTTGCCGATGTCGTGCAAGATGCCCCCGGCAATGGCGAGGCCTTTGTTCAGTCGTGGCGACAGGTCCGGGTAGTAATCGTCGTACTTCTCAACGAGCAGCACGCACGTCCGGGTCACGCTCAGCACATGCTCCAGATAGCCGCCTACGAACCCGTGATGATTACGGGTCGCAGCAGGCAACGTCAGCAGTGGCTCGCGATTCTCGTTCAAGATGGCCAGCACCAACGCACGCAGCGCGGGGTCGTCAATGCGCTGCTCGGCAATCTGTAGCAACTCGGCGAACATCTCGCTCGGGTCGAACCGCGTGCGCGGCAAAAACATCGTCGGCTCGTAGCCATCGGCGGCATCGGCCTCGACCACCGCGCGAATCTTGCGGATGTCGAGTTGCGGACCGTAGTTCGTTTCGCGATACGTGGCACGAATCTTATAGGCCGTGCCGGTCGACCAATTCGAGCGGCAGTCTTCGCCCCAGGGGGAGTCGTTCCAAATCGGAAACGCGACCACGCGGTGGCTGTCGCGGAAGGTCACCTTGTAGTACGGTTTGCTCTCACGTGTGCGCAGCTCTTCTTTTGCCGTCAGCAACGCGAAGAAGTCGGCCTCTTGTCCCGGGCTCAACTCGTGTAGCGGCACGACGACCGTTTTGGTCCCCATCGTATGTCCTCCCCTGAGCATGGAACGAACCGAGACAGATCACTTACGCGGCTGCAACACCCAGCCCGGCTTGAGGCAGCGCAGCTTGTAGACGCTCTTCGACGCGGTCAGATACAGATCGCGTCCGTCGCCGGCAAAACAAACGTTGGTCGAGAATTCGCCAATCGGACGATGCAGCAGCAGCTTGCCCAGCGGACTGACGACGAACAGCCCCGAGGTTGCGCCTTGCCCGGCGGCCGCGACGATGTTCCCCTCCAGGTCGAGACACATGCCATCGATGCCGCGATCGGGTGAGAAGTCGTAGACGATCCCCGCGCTCTTGAGTGACGCGTCGCTCTGCACTTCATAGCGGTGTAATTTTTGCGTGCCCCGATCGCTGACGTAAAGCGTTTTGCCGTCGCGGGTGAGCACGATGCCATTGGGACGTTGCAAGTTATCAATCACGCGCACGACTTGTCCCGGCGAGTCGATCCGATAAACGCCGCTGGGCATCTCGGGAGTTTTTCCCGGCTCGGCCACGGCGATGTCCGTGAAGTAAATCCGACCTTGAGCATCGAGCGTCAGATCGTTGGGCGCGTTAAAGCGTTTGCCCTCGAACGTCTCGGCCAGCACGGTCTCCGAGCCGTCGCGCTCACGTCGAGCCACGCGACGTTTTCCTTTGGCGCTGGTTGACTGGCACATCACGAGGCGGCCTTGGTCATCGAATTTGGTGCCGTTGGCGACTCCGCACGGCGAGTAAAACACGTCAAGCATGCCATCGACGCCGAGTTTCATCACGCGATCGTTCGGCCCATCCGAGAAGTAGACGTTCCCTAGGGCGTCGACCGACGGGCCTTCGGTGAAGCGGCAGTCGCTGACGACCCGCTGGACGGGCACTTTTGCATCGAGGTAATCGTCGGCCGCCACCCCAGGGGCAGCAACGAAGAGAGCGGCGAGCAGGTAACCGAAACGAGTCATGAAGCAATTCATAGATGGAAGCGGCCGATGATGAAGGAGAACGGAGCGACTGTGCTGGTGAGGGAAACTCTGCGGGCGCGGCATGCTAGCAAACGTTTACGATACAACACAACCTTCTGTATCAAAAGCACTTAGGTCAGTGAAAAAAGAGAAGAATTCCCTTCCCATCGATTTCCGATGATTCTATACTGAAAGTTGCTCTGTTCCCACTTTTACAGGGCACCCCGCCTCGAAGATTCCCGCCCAATCGTTTTGCCTACCTGTGTTGGAGAGTTTTGCGATGGTTGCACGCACCTGGGTCGTTGTCTCGGCGCTGCTTGCGCTCTGCATCGTGGTCGATCGTGCATCGCTCCATGCGGCTGAGCCATTGCATACATCGGTCGATCGGTTGATCGAGCGCGACGCCAAAGGTCCGGTAGGTACTCTGTGCAGCGATGCAGATTTTTTGCGGCGGATTTATCTCGACGTGCTGGGGCGCATCCCCACGGTGGCTGAAGCCCGCGCGTTCCTCGACGACAAGGGGGCCGACAAACGCACGAAGCTCATTGACCAACTGTTCGCCAGTCCCGAGCAACCGCGCCGCATGGAGGAACTGCTCACGCAGATGCTCATGGAGCGTCGGGGGGACGATCCCGAATGGGTCAAGTTCTTGCGTCATGCGACCGAGACTAACATGCCTTGGGATCAGTTTGTCCGCGCGATCCTCAAGCCCAACGCCGACGACGAGACGACGCGCGGCTCGGCTCACTTTTATGTCAACCGGCTGAACAAGGTTGGCCAGCAGGAGACCGACTATCCGGGCCTGACGCGCGACGTGGGGCGGCTCTTCTTGGGGATCGATCTGCAATGCGCGCAGTGCCACAACCACCTGTTCGTCGACGACTACAAGCAGGTCGAGTTTCAAGGGCTCTACACGGTGTATCTGAACACGGCGATTCGCGCGGACGTCAAGTTTCCGGCGGTCGGCGAGAACCTGATGACCAAGAAGATCGACTTCCAGAGTGTCTTCGACAAGAAGCCGCTCGACGTTGGTCCACGTGTGCCGTTCTTCCAGGAGGTCAGCATTCAGACCTTCGACAAGGGGGAGGAATATCTGACTCCGCCCGATAAGAAGACCCGCTTTCCGGGCGCGCCGAAGTTCAGCCCCTTGCAGCAGATCTCTGAACTGCTGGCGAACGACAAGAACCGAGCGTTTGCCGAGAACGCAGCGAATCGCTTCTGGTACGCGGTCATGGGTCGCGGGTTGGTGTTCCCGCTCGACATGCGACACTCGGCCAACCCGGCCTCGCATCCGGAGCTGCTCAAGTTGCTGACCGACGATCTGCTCGCCCGCAAGTTCGACATTCGCGGCTACCTCAAAGAGCTGACGCTGACCAAAACCTATCAGCGCACCAGCGCCGTGGCCGCGGGACAAGAGCGTCCCGCCGAAGACCGCTACCGTGTGGCCATCGAGCGGCCGATGTGGGCCGAGCAAATGCTGTGGAGCACACTGACGGCGACCAGCAACGGCGCGGCTGGTTACGACCCGCGCAAGATCGACGGCGTGGACGACTGAACCGTCTTGCCGTTCAGGCGAACCTCAAGCTTCAGACCATGACCT
>CAYLYE010000044.1:0-32491 GCA_964387325.1 uncultured Planctomycetaceae bacterium | reverse complement strand
CGACTGCACATACTGCGTCGAACGCGAGTTGTTGTCGTATAACCCTGACTTACCGATGAACTCGAATCGCCAGAGGTCAAGATCGTAGAACATGTGCGTGCCGATCTGGCCACCGAGCAAGCGGTTGTTGACGGTCACTTCGTAGTCGCCGCGGGTCGCACCGCTGAATGTGGCATAGGTGAACAAGTCGTTCACTTCCATGTAGCGAAAGCCCCCCAGCAGCGCGATGCGGTCGAAGATCGTCGCATTCTCGTAGTTGATTTCAGCGTTCCGGATCATCGTGCGTTCGAGGATATTAAAACGATCGGCCGCGCTAAAGGCGGGAGACGTGCCGGACAGTGGCGTCGCGGGACCCGAGGTGGGGTTCGGCAGTGCATAGGTGATACCCACGATGGTCGCGTCGCGATTGAAGGTTGGTTTCCAGCTTTGCACTTCCCAGAAGCTCGCATCGAGCGTGGCGTTCTCGTTGAACACATAGCCGGTATTAAATCGTTGGCCGGTTTCGTTCTTAAAGGCCAGGTTACCGGTGCTGAACGTGCTGCCGTCGCTGACGTTGAGAATGTCGAACGTGGGCCGCGAGTTGTTGCGTCGCAACATCAAGGCTTCGGCACGAAAGTAGAACGAGCCATTGCTCACAAACGAACGGAAGCTCGGCACGACCGGTGGCTCACTGTAGTCCATCTGGCCCATGCCCAGCGGCTGCGGAGGGCCTGGGTTGCCAGCCGGCTCTTCGGACTCTTGAGGAACGGGCCCCGCCTGTGTGAACTGGAAGTCACGCGCTCCGGCGGCCATCGGGCCACTCATGCCAGGCAGCCCCGAGGCAACCGACCCGGAGTACTGAGCGTCCACGCTCGGCGCGGCAGAACAAAAGACGAGACCCACGAGGGCCCAACGCACAAAAATCATGGTTGACCGCCCTTTACCGCCGAAGATGGGTGCTTGCACGTTGCTGTCACCTTGGCCAGTCATAACAATACTCTCGACCGCTGAAGTTTGCGGAACAGTCACTACCGCTTTCATCGGAATAAACGACCTAGTCTCTCAAACGGAATCATCGATAAATCCGGCCTTTTTGCTCCGGAAATTCACCCCAAAGCGCCAACGGTGACAAACTGCACTCGATGCGGAAGTATGCGCAGAGTTTGCGCAAGATATCGGTCGGGCAGCAAGGCCCAACCGACGCTGCTAGCAGCGGCTACTCGCCGACCTTCGCCAGCGTGGCGATCTGCTTGCGGGCCTCGTCGGCCAGCGCGCCGGTGGGCTGATCCATCAATACCGTCTGCCAGCGCTCGAGAGCCCCTTTGACCATGCTCGGCCGCTGGGCCGTGTACTGGCCCGGGAGCGGGCCGGTGGCGTAGGCGGTGAGTGCCCGGGCCTCGGCGACCAAGAAGCGACGTTGCTCGGCAATGTCATCGGCTTCCCAGGGGCGTTCGGTGCGGCGTTCATACTCGTCGAGCGTTTTGTTCGCCACAGCGGCCGCGGGGGTGTCGGCCCAACGCTGCGAGACACCGACCAACTGCATGAGCCCCGAGTAGAGTGTGGCGGGTTGCTTGAGCCGCGTTTGACCTTCGAGTTGCATCGCCGTAGCAAGTTGCTCGCGCGTCGGTGCCGTCGTGCCCGCAATGCGACTGGCGGGCCAAGTCCGAGCCAGCTTTTGTCGATCGGCCAGCCCTGCTTCGAGCCACTTCACAGCCTCGACCAACGTAGCCGAGGCGGGAATCGAATGCCCCATGCCGTCGACGGTCCAGACCTTGGTCCGCACCCCCACGTCGGTCAGATAGGGACCGCGCAGTCGTTCGAGTTCGCCTCGATTGAAGTCGGTCTCGCCCGTGAGCAAGGCAACACTCAATCGATCGGCGACACGCTGCCGCAGCCAGCTCTCCTCGCGCAGTTGTTCGCTGGCACACACGCCGAGCACACCCCCGAACAGCTCGGGCAGCGCGAAGGCGATGTTACACGCGATCCGTCCTCCGCCCGAGAACCCGCCAATGTAAGTGCGATCAGGATCAATCGGATAGCGACGACGCAGATCGTCGAGCACATCGAGCACAATCCGCACGCGACGCGGACCCGGGCAGTCATTGCCGGCCGAGTATGCGCTCGCAAAGATCAAATTCGCCTGCTGGCAAGCAGCCTGAAAGTTCTTCTGTCCGGCCGGCGACGCGCCCGCCGAGATGAACAACACCACGCCGTACATTTTGCTCTTGTCGGGCGTGGGGGGCACGAACAACTCGTACTTCTGCTGCGTCGAATCGTAACCCTGGTACCAATCCGCGGGCGGCTCTTTGAGGCTCTGGTTGGCGAGTGGAAATACCGTGTCGAGCCGCGTCGGGGCCGTGACCTGCATGCTCGACTGATAGCCGCGTGGCGATTGTCCAACGGCTATGGACACACTGAGACCAACACAGACGATCGCCACAATAGACCCACGCATGGGTAACTCCTCGCCAGCTCAAAAGTTACTTTTTGCCTGCGAGCGCCGCCTTGAGCGCCCGGATCGTCGCGTCGACCCGATACTCGACAATTTTCTTGCCCCACTCGTGCGTCTTGGCCTCGGCGGTCAAGTCGATGCCATTGATCGTGAACTTGCCAGCGGCCACGCGCTGCTCCATTCGCACGCTCGTCGGGTCGATCATGAGCATCTGGGCCGTGATGGCGAAGTCATCGTGCAACCCTTCGTTGGTCTGCTTGATGCCTTGCGTTTCGAGCCACTTACCCAGCTCGGCATAGTTGTAATACTCGGCGATGTACACGACGCGCGGCTGACCGTCGGTCCACTCGCGCGTGAGTTTCTCGGCCACGTCTTTCATCCCCGGCTGATTGCCGCCGCTGTCGCCGATGAGCACAATCAACTCGAAACCGTGCGTGCGATAGCAGGCGCAGATATCGGTGAGCAAGCGGCGATAGGTCTCCTCGCTCACGCTCACCGTGCTCGGATACTTCATGTGCAGCGATGGCGGCGCGATGTCCCCCTCGGGCACAAAGCCGACGATCGGCGCCACGAGCGCGTTACCCAACTTGCGGGCAAGCCGGTCGCACGTCGCACGCAAGATCACGTTGTGCTTGTTCGCCGCCAGATAGGGGCCATTCTGCTCGATGCCGCCGGTCGGGATGATGACCGTCTTCCTGCCCGAACGCATCGCGTCGCGGACTTCGATCCAGGTCAGGTCCTCGATGAACACCGAGTCGATCGCAGCAATCGGCCGCGGGCCATTCGGATCGGGGTTCACAGGGTCCGGCGGAGCGGCAAGAGCGGTCGAGCACATGAGCAGGGCAAACAACAGTGGGGCGCGCATCGTTGCAACCTCAGCGAAGAATTGCGAGTTCGGAACACGATTGATGTGTCCCACTATTGACGATCTGCGCGCCCATGTCCACTATTCGGCTCATTTTTGATCGTCGACCACACACACGCCGATCGGTCAGCGGTCCCGTTAACTGCTCGCACTTCGATACGCGTTCAGCGCTCGCTGGAACAACGCGCGGCTCGCCAGCACGCAACCCACGCTGGCGACGATGGCGAACAAGGCCAAGGGCGCGTTCTCGGCGTCGAACGGCTTGGCCAACAGCCGCGCCGGCACATTGACCACGACCAGAATCGGAATCACATAGGTGAACGTGAACTGCAGCGGATCGCCGACCTCGCCCCGATAAATCTCGCGCGGATAGCGCGAGAAGTTCGTGATGTAGAACCAGAAATCGTACAGGCTCTGATTGCGCCCCAACCAAACGCTGGCGCTCGACATGGCGATCGTCAGACTGTAGAGAATCGCCACACCGCAGAGCACAAAGATCGGATAGAGCAGCCAGTGCCACAGCCCGGGCTGAAAACCGAGCTCCCCCAGTGAGTAGATCAACAACATCGCGCCGAACGCGAAGTTCGATAGCGACGACCACTCGATTTTTTGCAGCGAGATTAAAAACTGCGTGTCGATCGGCTTGAGCAGCGCGAAATCCAAGTTGCCGGTGCGAATCAACTCGCTGAACTCGCTGGCGTTGGGCATGAAGAACGTCTGCACTAGGCTGTTGACGATCATCGTCGTGGCGATGAACGCCAGGAACTCGAACTTGTTCCAGCCGGCGATTGCCCGAGTGTACTCGAACACCAGCAGATAAAAGCCCAGGTTCATCAAGACCCAGGTGAGCGACGCGACGGCATCGACGATAAAATTCCAGCGAAAGGTCATGTCGCGCACCAAGCTATTGCGCGCAAAGGTGAGAAACACTCGCAGGTAATTCGGCTGATCGCGCATGCTCGACGTGCCTCCCTAGCCACCGTAGCCGCTGTAACGACGCAGTCCGAGCGCGAATGCGGCCCGGCTGGCGATCATAAAGAATACGACCCAGGCGGCCTGCACGGTCAATTTCCACGTCAGGGCGTCTCCCTGCACTTTGCCCAAGAACACCGCGGCCGGAAAGTACGCCAGATACGGTAGCGGGGTGAGCTCGACCCAGTCGCGCCAGCCCACGGGCAGCATGTCGATGGGGAACATATGCCCGCTGAGGAAAAAATTCATCAGCATGTACACGAACAGCAGCGAGCTGACTTCCAGGAACCAGAACCCGATCATGCCGAGCGTGGCTTCGAGGAAAAAGCCGAGCAGAAACGACAATATCAACGTGAGGACAAACGCAGCCACGGTGCTCATGTCGGGGAGCGTGGTGAAATAGTCGCGGCAGAGAAAGAACACCAGGGCAAACGGCCCGGCCGCGACCACGTAGTACACCAACTTGTGGGCCACGCGGCTCAATAGCAGAAATCCGATCATGTCGATCGGCTGGGTCAGATACTTCTTGATCTCGCCGCTACGGATTTGCTGAGCCACCCCCGACGCCAGCCCCGGCATGCTCGAAAATGCCCGACTGAGCATCGTCAGCAGGTAATACACAATGATTTCGCTCTGCGAGTAGCCGGCGACCTGCTCGTGGGACTGGCTGGCAAAGACGGCCCCCCAGAGGAACACCTGCGTCACGATGGGGAGAAACCGCATCAGGGTCCCGAGCGCGAAATCGCCTCGATACACGAGGCGCTCTTCCACGCAGATGCGCAGTACCGTCCACCAGGTGGTTAACGACGCTATCATGAGGCGAGCCGACAAAATAACTTCGGACAGAAATGCATCACCCGAGGGTACTCGAAAGGGCGCGCGGCGAAAAGGCGCGTCGCGAATGCCAACGTGCTCTTTAGTCGCACGCTCGACTCGGTTAGACTGGACACGCAGCGGTGACACTCGGCACTCGAATGGCGTCGATGCAACAGCCGATTTACGGAGAAACAGGCGATGAACAATGCGGTGGCCGTGGTCTTGGCAGGTGGCAAAGGCTCGCGATTGGAACCGCTCACGCGCGATCGAGCCAAGCCGGCCGTCCCGTTCGGCGGCGCGTACCGCATCATCGACTTCACGCTGTCCAACTGCCTCAACAGCGGACTCAAGCGGATCCTGGTCCTTACGCAGTACAAGGCGCTAAGCCTTGACCGGCACATTAACCTCGGCTGGCGACGTTTTTTGAGTCACGACCTGGGCGATTTCATCGACATCGTCCCGCCCCAGCAACGCATCGACGAGCATTGGTACCAAGGGACGGCTGACGCCGTTTACCAAAACATCTACGCCATCGAACGCGAGCGGCCCGAGTATGTCGTGATCCTGGCCGGCGACCATATTTACAAGATGGACTACGGCCAACTCTTGCAGTCGCACAAAGACAATCAGGCCGATCTGACCATCGCGGCGCTGCCGGTCAACGTGCGCGACGCGACCCAGTTTGGCGTCATGCAAGTCGAGGAGAACAACCGCATCATCGGGTTCGAGGAAAAGCCGGCGCATCCCAAGACCATACCGGGCGAGCCCGCCCGAGCCTTGGCCTCGATGGGCATCTACGTATTCACGACCCGGTTTCTGTTCGAGCAATTGTGCCTCGACGCCACGAAACCCAACAGCGCACACGACTTTGGCCGGAACATTATTCCGTCGGTGATCGACACGCATCGCATCTTCGCCTTCCCGTTCCGCGACGAGAACCGCAAGAGTGATGCCTACTGGCGCGACGTGGGTACGCTCGACGCCTACTTCGAAGCGAACATGGATCTAGTGACGGTCGACCCGCTGCTGAACATGTACGACGCGCACTGGCCCATCCGGACGTTCATCCCGATGCTGCCCCCGCCCAAGTTCGTGTTCGCCGAACGAGGCTCGGACAGTCGTTGTGGCCAAGCGCTCGACAGCATCGTCTGCAATGGCAGTGTCCTGTCAGGCGGTCGCGTCGAACGCTCGATTCTCGGTCCGAACGTGCGTGTGAACAGCTACGCGCTCGTCGAAGACTCGATTCTCTTCGAGGGAGTCGATATCGGTCGGCACACCAAAGTCCGCCGCGCGATTATCGACAAAGGGGTGAGCATCCCCGCCGGGGTCTCGGTCGGTTACGATCACGATCAAGACCGGCAACGGGGCTTCACCGTGACCGACAACGGCGTGGTGTGCATTGCCAAGGCCGACGGCGCAGATCATTTTGCCGACTGAAGGCGTGTAAGACAGTGGAGGAGTTGAGGAGCAGAGGAGTATCGCTCACGCGACAGCGAACACTCCTCCACCCCTCTGCTCCTCCACCCCTCTGCCTTGTCAGCCGCCAACCGTCGCCGCGTGCGCAACACCGGCCACGAGCCGCTCATAAAGCTGCGTGTAGTCTCGCGCGCTGCGGCTCCAGGACCAATCCTGCTCCATGCCGCTGCGCACCAATGACTGCCACCGCTCAGGCCGAGCGAATAAATCGCAGGCGGTGCTAAGGGTCTCGCTCAGGGCCAGTGCGCTGTAGTCGCGGAAGCTGAACCCCGTGGCGGTCCCAGCGGCGAGACTCTCCGCCGTGGTGTTGGTGATCGTGTCGACCAAGCCACCCGTCGCACGCACCACCGGCACGGCACCGTACTTGAGGCTGTACAACTGATTGAGCCCGCAAGGCTCGTAACGGCTGGGCATGAGGAAGATGTCCGAGGCGGCCTCGATCCGATGCGCGAGCGCGTTGCTGAACGTGAGCCGGGCCGCGACTTTTTGCGGATATCGCTCGGCCAGCTGCGCGATGAGTTGCTCGTACTTCGGCTCGCCTGTTCCCAGCAGCACCCATTGCACGTGCATCGTGCGGAGCCACTCCTGCATGACGCCGCAAATCAGGTCGATCCCCTTCTGCTCGGCGATCCGGCCAATGAACCCGCACAGCGGCGTGTTGGGTTCCTGCGGCAGCCCAAGCTCGGCTTGTAACGCGGCCTTGCACGCCGCTTTACCCGCGACGAACGTGTCGACGTCGTATTGCTGAGGCAAATGCGGGTCGACCGCCGGGCTCCACTGTTGATAGTCGACCCCGTTGATGATGCCACTGAGCACGTCGCGGCGCTGCTGCAAGACCCCTTCGAGTCCACAACCCAGCGGTGCGCTTTGAATCTCCTCGGCATAGCGGGGGCTTACCGTGCTCAGCGCGTCGGCGAACACGAGTCCCGTCTTCATCAAGTTGAGCTCGCCGTAAAACTCCATCTGCTGCCAGTTGAAGTATTTCCAATCGAGCCCCGTGAGGGTCATGTCCCAATGCCAGAAACGCCCCTGGTAGGCGAGATTATGAATCGTATAGAGCGAGACGAGCCGCTCGTACAGCGGCACGCCGCGATACTCGATCTTGAGCAACGCGCAGACCAGTGCCGACTGCCAATCATGGCAATGCACCACATCAAGGTGCAGATCAAACAACCGGATCGCCTCGAGCACGGCCCGGCTAAAGAACACGAACCGCTCGCAATTGTCCGGAAAATCTTTGCCATCGACCGTGTAGAGCTGGTCGCGGTCGTAGTAGTCGTCGTGCTTGACGAGATACACGGTCACATTCGTGCCGGGCAGTTTGCTCCGCAGAAAGGTGCCATGCACCTGCGAGCCACCGATCGGCACGCTGAACTCGACCCCCGTGGGCTCGAGCGGCTGACCGCATTTGAGCACACAGCGGTAGGCGGGCATAATCAGGGTTACTTCGTGCCCGAGACGTTCGAGTTCGCCGGGCAACGCGCCCAATACGTCGGCGAGCCCGCCGGTCTTGGCGAACGGCACCGCCTCGCTGGTCACCTGCAAAATCCGCATCATCGGCATCTCCCACAGCCCGCGCGCCCCGTATCCTTATCTATTCTACGCTATCACAACGGTTTACTAGGGGGTAGCCGAGTATTGGCCCCGCCACGCGTAGACGATCGTTTGCCGTAACTGTAGCCCACAATAGGGGCTATGGATCGGTCGAGACGGTCCCCGCGGCCGATTTTGGGACCTGCGACACTCGAATGACTCACCCAGTCGCTACACGTCGCAGCGCTCGATGATCATGGCGACGGCATTGCCGCCGCCGAGGCAGAGCGAGACCAGACCGCGTTGCACTCCGCGGTCGACCAGGGCATGCAACAGCGTGACCAGTACGCGGGCCCCGCTGGCACCGATGGGGTGCCCCAGGGCGATGGCCCCGCCGTGAACGTTGGTCTTCGCCAGGTCGAGGCCGAGCGGAGCGGCGCAGGCCAACACCTGGGCCGCAAAGGCCTCGTTGAGTTCGATCAGGTCGATATCGGCCAGGGTGAGTCGCGCCTTGGCCAAGACCATTTCGATGGCCGTGACCGGAGCAAGAAAAATATCCTTCGGATCGACGCCACTGGTGGCCGAGGCCACGATCCGCGCGCAGCAAGCAGAAGCGTGCTGTTTCGCGCGCGACTCGTCGACCACGAGCACCGCCGCGGCCCCGTCGCTGATCTGCGAGGCGTTGCCGGCCGTGACCGAACGTTCGACGCCCGGCTGTTGCTCAAAAGCCAGCGGCAACTTGGCGAGCGCCGCAAGCGTTGCGTCGGCCCGGGGACCTTCGTCTCGGTCGACGATCGTTTCGCCGCCCCGCGACGGTATCTTGACCGGCACGATCTCGCGTTGAAATTTTCCTGCCGTGGCTGCCGCGACCGCGCGGCGATGACTCTCGACGCTCCACTCGTCCTGCTCGGCTCGACTCACGCCGCACTTGTGAGCGATATAGTCCGCTTCGGCCCCCATGCTCACGTTCTCGAACGCGCACCACAGCCCGTCCTGGATCATGCTGTCGACGGCCGACTGAGCGCCGAACTTCCAACCGCGCCGCGTCTCGAGTAGCAAGTGCGGGGCGCGACTCATGTTCTCGATGCCCCCGGCCAGAACGCATTGCGCGTCGCCGGCGCGGATCGCCTGATCGGCCAGCATCACCGCCTGTAACCCGGAGCCGCACATCTTGTTGATCGTCAGCGCCGACACGGTCGCGGGGAGGCCAGCGCGGAGCGCCACCTGCCGGGCCGGGGCTTGGCCTAATCCCGCCGCGAGCACGTTGCCCATGATCACGTCGTCGATCTCGGCGCTGCCGACCCCCGCGCGGCGCACGGCCTCGGCGGCCGCGATCGCCCCCAACTGAGGCGCGGCCAGGGTGGAAAGCCCCCCGAGCATTTTGCCGATCGGAGTTCGACAACCGGCGATGATATATGAGTGCGACATGAGTACCGCTTCCTGAAGTCATGCAAACGGTTTGCGTCACCATCGAGGGTGGCTGGAGTTTTGCGCAGCAAAACCCGGCACGTAGCGAATCACATGACCTGAAGTGAGCCGGGTTTTGCTGCGCAAAACACCAGCCACCCTGAGACGCAGCTCCCACGAAATTATATCCGCCCCGGCATTCGAATTCGGCGCGTCATCTGCTCCTTTACGCGTTGATCGCATGGCGCTTTAATGCCCTGCCCGGCCAGTCGCCTGCAAACGATTCGACCGGTTGGCCACTTTGAATCACCCATTGACCGTTGACCAGCACGTGCTCGACGCCGACCGAGTGCTGTCGGGGGTTCGAGTACGTGGCCCGATCGCCGATGGTCTGTTCGTTGAACACCACCACGTCGGCAAATTGACCTGGCGCAAGGACACCGCGACCGGCGAGACCAAAACGCGCGGCGGGAATGCTGGTCATTTTCTGCACGCCCTTTTCGAGCGAGAACAATTTCCGATCACGCACGAGCGGACCCAAGATGCGCGGCGCGCTGCCGAACTGCCGCGGATGCACCAACCCGAGCGGCTGGTCGATCCCGTCGCTGCCGAGCATGAACCGATCATGCGCGATGATCGGCTCGATAAGCTGATCATCGTCGAGATGCACGACCATCAGCACGCGCAGGTTCTCGTCGATGAGCAGATTGCAAATCGCGTCGGCGACGTCTTGCCCGGTCGAGGCCACGTAGTCGGCGAGCGTTTTTCCCTGCCACGATCGGTTACTCTGGCTGGCGACCCAAGCGAAGAACACCTTATCGAGCTGCGGCGCGTGGACCGACTCGAAAAAAGCACGCAGCTTGCGACGAACCGCTCGTGACCCCAGTTTGTTGAGCACGCCGGTCGGCCCGTTCTCCCACACCTCGTAAGGGAGGAAGTAGTTCAACATGGTCGAGCCGGGCATGTACGGGTAGGCATCGTAGGAGAAGTCGACCTCGTGGATCGCAACGCGATCGATATACGTGAGGATCTCGTCGATCTCCTCGGCCGTGGCTCCCTTGAGATGCGAGATATGCACCGGGCAATGAGCGCGGCGACCGATCTCGACCGCCTCGCGAATGCCGTTGAGCGTGCCCTTCTTGTAACGCACATGGGTCACATAGATACCCGCGTAGGGTTCGAGCACGCTGCACACTTCGACCAGTTCGTCGGTCGTCGCGAAGCACTGGTTCACGTAGTCCAGTCCGGTCGAGACCCCCGTGGCACCCTGCTCCATCGCCACTCGAATTTCGTGCTGCATGACACGAATCTGCGTGTCATCGGGCACACTGCGACTCCAGCCCATCGCCAAGGTCCGCACGTTGGCGTAGGGCACCTGAGCGATCGCGTTCTGCGCCATGCGGCGATCGAGGAGCGACATATAGTCGGCGATCGAACGCCAACCGCAATAGTCGACTTGCTCGAGCACATCGAGCGTTTTGAGGTAGTACATCCACTCGTGAGCGGTCTCGTCGCTCAGCGGCGCGTACGAGATGCCGTCGCTCATGAGCAGTTCGCTCGTGATGCCCTGCGTGGTCTTGGCGACCTGATGCGGCTCTTTGAGCAGCCAGCCGTCGCTGTGGTTGTGAACATCAATGAAGCCCGGCGCGACGATGAGCCCGCTTACGTCCACAACGGTCGCGTCGGTCGAGTTGGCCGCGCCAATCGAGGCGATCCGATCACCGTCGATGGCCACATCCGCCTTGACGCGCGGGGCACCAGTGCCGTCGATCACGGTTCCACCACGAAGCACAATCATGGGCGTACGACCATCCTGAGCTGACGAAAAACACCGACTAAAAACAAATAAGGCCGACGACTAGGTGAGCAACCCGCGTCCTTCGACAGGAATCACATTGACGAGCTTGCCGCCACGAAAGGCATAGAACTGATTGTGGAGCGCGACAGTCAAGTCGGCGTAGCCGGGCACGAGCTGCAGGCGATCACCGACCTTGAGCCCCTGCGCGCTCGCATCGAGCTTGAGTTGGCCGTGCTCGGCGCTGAGCCGTTCGACATGGATGTCGTCGCGCCCTGGTACGCGCGGCATGTCGACCTCGACGTTCATTGCTTTGCGGCCGGCATCGATGATCGCCCGCTCGGGCGTCGGTCGGCTGACGATCGTGGTGATGAGCGTGAGCGCGTACTGCAAGTCGGGCACCTGACACTTGTAGCGATAGAAGATGTCCATGACAATCGCTCCGCCCGCCTGGAGCTCGGTGATCCCCTTGTGTGTGGCCGAGATGCGATACGAGCCGGTGCCGGCACACGAGACGATCGGACACGCGATGCCGTTCTTCTCGAGCAGTTGCTTGGTGCTCACAAGCAGATCGAGCGCGGCGTGGATTTGTTTCTCTTTTTCGGCTGTGTCGCTGATCGTGAGCAGGTGCCCTTCGTAGCCCATGATGCCCGCCAGTTCGACACCCGGCATTTGCACAATAGCCTGCGCTAGTTTTAAGGTCGGTTCGCCCGGCGGTGTGCCGACGCGATGCAAGCCGATGTCCACTTCGATGAGCAACCGGCACTTGAGTCCTGCGGCGGCCATCGCGGCACCGATCGGCTTGACTTGGGCGATGTCATCGACGGCCACGATCGGATCGGCGCGGCGGCGCAGCTCGACGAGCCGCGCGACTTTGTGCGGCCCGACGACCATATTGGCGATCAGCAAGTCGGTCACGCCGCCATCGGCCATCACCTCCGCCTCGGCGAGCTTGGCGCAGGTAATGCCCAGCGCACCAGCGGCCATTTCGAGTCGGGCGATCGCGGCGGTCTTATGACCCTTAGCATGCGGTCGCCAAGCGACACCATGTTGGCGGCAGTAGGCCGCGATCTGGGCGATGTTCGCCTCCATGATGTCCAAATCGAGGCAGAGGGCCGGGGTATCGAGGTCGTCGATCGAGCAGCCCAAGGGGGGGTTCATTGTCATGCGATCGTTCTAAGCCTGTGAGAAGAAAAAAGCTTGCGGCGGAGTGCATGAGTGTAGTCAATCGAGGGGCGAACACAAGATTTCCTCTCGCTTGACCGCCCCGCGCCGAATTACAATAACGCGGTTGATCCCCCGCCCGCGAAAGCGTTTATCCTTCCGCTAAGAACTCGTGAGCCTTCCGATGGCACGTCTGCTGTTGCTCGTCGCCCTAACCTGGCTTGCTTTGTCCGCCGCCGTTGGCGCGGCGTCGCTCGATCGCTCGCCAGTCGACCTCGAATTGTCGGCCGACGGCCGCTCACTGATCTCGGTCAACCAGGCCGCCGGCACACTCTCGTTGGTCAACCTCGCCACAGGCCGCGTGGTCGACGAACTTGCGGTCGGAGAAAAATGCACCCACATCGCAAGGATCGGCGCGACCCATAAGTTTCTGGTCACTTCGCTGCTCGATGGTCAATTGACCCGCGTCGAGCTGGTGGCGGGTAAGCTCAAGCGAGTCGGCGCGATCAGCGTCGGTGGCGAACCCTTGGGCATTGCCGTGACTCGTGACCAAAAGCGCGCGTATGTGGCGCAGTCGGCTACCGACACGGTCGCGATCGTCGATCTCACGAACAATAAAGTCGTAGGGCAGATCGCTGTCGGACGTTGGCCACGGCAGCTCGCCTTGTCACGCGACGGCCGTCGGCTCGCGGTCGCCACCAGCGGCGATTTGTCGATCTCGATCGTCGACACCGCGCAAGGCAAAATGCTGTTTCAGGAAGACACCGGCGGCATCAACATCGGGCAGGTCTACGTCTCGAACGATGGCGAGTACGCCTACGCACCGTGGATGGTCTATCGACACAATCCGATCACCGTACAAAACATCAAGCTGGGCTGGGTGCTCGGCACCCGCATTGGTCGCGTGAAGACATCGAGCAGCGCGCGACGCGAGGCAATCACGCTCGACCCGCCGGGGATGGCCGTTGCCGATCCGCATGGGCTGGCGTTCACACGTGACGAAAAATGGATGGTCTGCGCCGCCTCGGGCACTCACGAACTGCTCGTATATCATGTGAGCGACCAGAAGTTCGTCTCGATCGGCCCCGGCGATCATGTCGACGGCTCGATCATGAACAACCCGAAGAAATTTTTCCGCGTGCCGCTCGGCGGTCGGCCGATGAATGTGCGGATCGCACCCGACGATCGACACGTGTTTATCGCGAACCATCTGCTCAACGCGGTACAGGTGGTCGATCTGCAAGAGCGAGCGGTGGTGAAGACCATCGAGCTGGGGAGCGCCCCCGAGACATCGTTGGCTCGACAAGGTGCAGCCATCTTTTATGACGGTCGCCGCAGCCTCGATCAATGGTACAGTTGCCACAGCTGTCATTACGAGGGGGGGCACAACGCGGTCGTGATGGACACGAAGAACGACCGTAGCGACAAGACCTTCAAGACCGTACCGTCGCTGGCCAATGTGACCAAGACCGGACCGTGGACTTGGCATGGCTGGCAAACTGACCTCAACAGCGCAATGCTCACCTCGCTCACCGAGACGATGTTGGGCCCCAAGCCGACGGTCGACGACGCCCGCGCGCTGCTCACGTATCTGGAAACCCTTCAGACCCCGGCGAGCCCCTACTTGGCGGCCGAAAAATCGCTCAGTGAGTCGGCCCAGCGCGGGCAGCAACTCTTTCAGGGAGCCAAGGCCGGTTGCAGCAAGTGTCACTCGGGCGCCTATTTCACTGACGGACAAATTCACGACGTCTCTACGGGCGGGCCGCGCGATCTGCTCAAGGGCTACAACACGCCCTCGCTGCTGGGCGTATTTCGCCGCAGCAAATTATTACACGATGGCCGTGCCAAGTCGCTTGAAGAAGTGCTTACCGGGGATCACAATCCCAACAACGTTACTGGCAACGGCGAACTGACCGTCGAAGAACGAAAAGATCTGATCGAGTATTTGAAAACGTTATAGAGAAGGGGACTAGAGGCGAGTGGAGGAGCAGAGGGGCTGAGGAGTGGAGGAGTATCATTCGTTCGCGTCAGCGATACTCCTCCACCCCTCAGCTCCCCCACTCCTCTACTTCCAGTCTCCTCTAGGCTCTGGCCCCTTCCTCAATCTCTCTGCTATTTCTAAAAGGACAAACTCATATGCGTATCGCCACGCCTCTCGTGATCGTATCTCTGCTGTTGGGTTGCAGCGGCCAGGGAGTCGCTCAGAACGGAGCCAAGCCGGTCGTCACTCTGCAGGTCAAAGGGTACGATGAAGTCGCCGCGGTCGTGGCGGCCCACAAAGGTAAGGTCGTCGTGCTCGACGCCTGGAGCACCTCGTGCGACCCGTGCATGAAGGAGTTTCCGCACCTCGTCGAGCTGCACAAAAAGCACGGGGCCGACAAGATCGCCTGCATCTCGCTGAGTTGCGACTTCGAGGGGATCGGCAAGCCCGAGGAGCAACTCCCCAAGGTGCTCAAGTTTCTGACCGAGCAAGGGGCGACGTTTCAGAATTTTCTTGGCCGCGAGGACAGTGACACGTTGTTTGGCAAGTTGAAGATCCCTTCGATCCCGGCCGTGTTTATTTACGCCAAAGACGGTACGCTCGCCAAGAAGATCGACGCCGAGTTCAGCTACATCAAGGACGTGAATCCGCTGGTCGACGAGCTGTTGAAGAAGTAACGCTTCCCAAGCCGGCGACTCGGTCGCCGACATAACGGCGGCCGAGCCGCCGGCTTGGGCAAATCACACGATCATTGGTCTATCACACTGACGGAGAAACCTTCCATGACGCGCATCTCCCTGCTGTTGAGTTTGTGTCTGCTCTCGCTCGCCGCTCCGCTGTCGGCCGCCCCGCTCAAGGCGTTGATCGTCGACGGCCAAAACAACCACGCTTGGGCCCAAACGACGCCGGTGCTCAAGCAGCAACTGCTTGAGTCAGGCCTGTTCACGGTCGACGTGGCCACGTCCCCCGCCAAGGGCCAAGACCAGAGCGGCTTCAAGCCCAAGTTCGCCGACTATCAGGTCGTGGTCAGCAACTACAACGGTGACGAGTGGTGCACGGAAACCAAACAGGCGCTGGTCGACTATGTGCGCGGCGGTGGCGGGCTGGTGATCGTTCATGCGGCCAACAATTCCTTTCCCAAGTGGAAAGAGTACAACGAGATGATTGGCCTGGGGGGCTGGGGTGGCCGCAACGAGCAGTCGGGCCCCTACGTCCGTTTCCGCGAGGGGAAGATTGTCAAAGACACGACGCCTGGCTCGGGCGGTCATCATGGCCCGCAGCATGAGTTCGCCGTCGTGGTTCGCAATCCGAATCACCCGATCACGGCGGGGCTGCCCAGCACCTGGATGCATGCCAAGGACGAGCTCTACGACAAGCTGCGTGGACCGGCCGAGAATATCGACGTGCTGGTCACCGCCTTTGCCGCGAGCGACAAGGGGGGCACGGGCGAGCACGAGCCGTCGCTATTCACCGTCGCGTTCGGCAAGGGGCGCGTGTTTCATACCGTGCAAGGACACAGTGTCGACGCGATGCGCTGTGTCGGTTTCGCCGTCACGTTGGTGCGTGGCACTGAATGGGCCGCGACCGGCAAGGTCACCAAGACAGACATCCCGGCCGACTTCCCTTCTGCCGACAAGGTGAGCCAGCGGCCGTAAGCAGTCAAGGCAACAACGGGGCTCGATCGTAGAGGAGTTGATTCATGGCCACATCGCGTCGAGGGTTCCTATTGTCCGCCGTGGCCGCGTCGTTGGCGAGTCGCTTGAGCGGCGCGCGGCGATTGCTGGCCGGGCCGCTTGCGTCGAGCAACGAGGTCATACAGCAGGCGCGGCAAGTGGCGCTGTCGATCCTCGCCCCAAAAGACCGCGACGTGCAGCACGGGCTCGAGTTGCACGCGAACTCGTTGGTCTTCGAGAGCTACGGTTTCGCCCCGCGAGCGGCCTTCGACGGCACGGCGTACAACCGGGCCGTGGCTGACGGTGCCAGTGACGCTGAGCTGGTCGATCTGCGTGAGGAAATGTCGATGACCCGTTGGGCGACCAGCGAGGCCGAACGAGCCGAGTTCCTCGAAGCGTTTCGTTCGGCCGGCGTGACGTGCATTTTTCAGAACACGGGCGAAGAGGGGAGCGACCCGTTGCGGCTCATCAAGCGGCTGGCGCGATTCACCTACGCCACCGATGCACTGCGCGACGTGTGTTTCAAGGCGGTCACGCCCGACGAGGTGCTCGCGGCCAAGAAAGCCGAGCGGCTTTGCTTGGCGTTCACGACCAATGGCGTGCCGCTGCGACAACAGTGGGACAGCCCACGTGATGAGCTACGAAACATTCGCCTGTTCAAGCAATTGGGGGTGCAGATGATGCACCTCACGTATAACCGTCGCAATCCGCTGGGCGATGGCTGTGGCGAGCCCAACGATGCCGGGCTGAGCGACTTCGGCGCGCTCGCAATTGCCGAACTCAACAAGCTGGGGGTGATTGTCGACGTGGCGCACAGCGGCGGACGCACCAGCCTCGAAGCGGCCCGCGCATCGAGTCGCCCGATGGTGGCCAGTCACACGGCCTGTGCGGCGCTCCACAAGCACTACCGTGGCAAGAACGACGAAACGATCAAAGCCATTTGTGATACTGGCGGGCTGATTGGCATCTGCTGCATCCCGCAATTCCTGGGCGGCAAAGGGGACATCGTCGCCTTGCTGGATCATCTCGACTACGCGATCCGCACGTTCGGCGCCGACCACGTTGCGATTGGCACCGACATCGCCTACACCTCGCGCAACGACAAAGCCGAGCGGGCCAAGGTCGAAAAGCGCGCCGACGGACGTTCGCCGATGAGCGTGTCGGGCGCGCGATGGGAGCATCTTTGGCCCAAGTTCGACTTCCGCCCTTCGAGCGACGCGGTGCAGAGTATTGCCTGGACCAATTGGCCGATCTTCACGATCGGCATGGTGCAGCGTGGCCACAGCGACGAGACGATTCGCAAAGTGCTGGGCGAGAACGTGCTGCGTGTCTGGCGCGCCAACCAGCCGCAAGGGGCTGCTTGAGTCGGCCGCGTTCAAAGGGTTACTTGCGCCACTCGTTCCGCTCGAGCACGACCGCGGTCCCCTTGAGCACCGACACGTCGCGACTCTGGTTGTAGATCAACGAGTCGAGGACCGTATGGTGCTTGCCGGCGAGAAAAAAGCCCGCGCCGAGATTGTCGTGTACCGTGCATTGATCGTAGCGCGTGGTACAACGATTCACATCGGCAATGCCTCCGGCAGCCGAGCCGTTCCAAGCCACCTCAGCGCCGACGACGGACATCTCGACGTCGTCATGAGCGCTGATCCCCTCGTCGGCATTCGAGAACGCGCGAACATTTTCGAGCCGAATGCCCACCCACGCGCCGTGGATATTGAAACCATCGTTCGAGGCATACTTGGCGGTGATGTTGCGAACGATGATGTGCGAGCAGGCGATCGTCACGCAGCTGGTAAAGCCCTTGGGCGGAGCGATGATCGGCGACTGGCCCGGCGTCTTCCCCTTGGGCCAGCGAAAGTACAGTTCGCCTTGCTCGTTGTAGCCCAGTTGTCCTGGCTGGAGTTTCTCGGGCGGGAAATAGCATTTCTCTTTCCGCTCAGGGTGCAATTTCTCCGTGGCCACGTCGCGCGGAATGGCGAGCGGCACTTCGTCGATGAACAGCCCGGCAATTTGTCCCGCGCCGATCGGCTCACGGTCGAGTAGTTTGCCGGTCGAGCGCCAGAGATCCCCTTGCTGTTGCCAGTCATGCTGGGTGACATCGATTCCCAGGTCGATAACCATGCCTTGGCCATCGAACACCGCCGGCTTGTCGGACGTTCCCCCCTCGCGCAGCACGACTGGCTCTCGCACCCGCTTGGGCTCAGCGGCCCAACCGGACGAGACGAGCGTCAGCATGATGAACACGCCGCACAAGCCTTGGTAAGAGAATGACATGCGATTCGATATCCGTAGCAGACCTAAATCATGTTGCCGCAAAGAACACAAAAACAACGCCAGGAATATGACACAAAAGGAACTTGAAACGAGCGGACAGCACAAAATTTTTGCGATATTTTTCGATCTTTGCGGCTCATCCACCCGCAACATGGCATCTTCGATTCGCTCTTGGGCTTGTCGGATGTTAAAATCGATGGTTTGCCTGCCGGGTCCTTGTTCCGTCATCACCCACCTTCGACATTAGCCTCGGGAGTTCTGGTCATGAATCGTCCTTTGCATCGTCGCGCTGTGCTCAAAGCGGGTGCCGCATTCGCCGCCTTCAATATCATTCACAGCGGCGCTCGCGCCGTCTCGCCCAATGGCAAGCTCCGGACCGCTCACATCGGCGTCGGCGGCATGGGTGGCGGCGACCTCAGCTCGATCGCGTCACACGCCAAGGTCGAAGTCGCCGCCCTGTGCGATGTCGACTCGACGCGGCTCGATGGCCTGAAAGGCAAGTATCCCGACGCGAAACAGTTTCGTGACTATCGCGAGATGATCGCCCAATTGGGCGATACGATCGACGCCGTCGTGGTCTCGACCCCCGACCACACGCACGCCCCGGCCGCGATGGCCGCGCTGCTCAAGGGGAAGCCGGTCTATTGCCAGAAGCCGCTGACCCATGAAGTGTACGAGGCCCGGCAACTGCGATTGATCGCCGAACAAAAGGGGATCGTCACGCAGATGGGCATTCAGGTTCACTCGGCGCCACCCTATCGCCGCGCGGTCAAGATGATCCAGAGCGGAGTGATCGGCAAGGTAAGCCAAGTCCACGCTTGGTCGAACAAGAACTGGGGCTACGACGGCACGACATTACCCACCGCAGGCAAAGTGCCCGACACGCTCGACTGGAACCTGTGGCTTGGCACCGCGGCCGAGCGACCGTTCGTGTCGGGCGTTTATCACCCGGGCAACTGGCGGAAGCTGATCGACTTTGGCACCGGCACCTTGGGTGACATGGGCGTGCATATTTTCGACACGCCCTACGATGCCTGCGCGCTCACCGCACCCAAGTGGGCCAAGACGATCTGCCGCGCCCCGACCGGCATCGGCCATCCCGAGAAGAACACGGTGCAGTATGAGTTCCCGGGCACTAAGTTCACGACCGACTCGTTGATCTGGACTTGGTACGACGGCAGTTTCGCGCCACCGAAGAGCGAAGACCTCAAGCTGCCCGAGGGGCTCAAGTTGCCCGGCCAGGGCGCGTTGTTTGTCGGCGAAGGTGGTTATATGTTGTTACCTCACGTCGGCGAGCCGGTGCTGTTCCCCGAGGAAAAGTTCAAGGACTACAAGCGTCCCGAGGTCGAGTCGCAGAGCCATTATCATCAGTGGGTCGACGCCTGCTTGGGCGTGGGCAAGACGAGCGCGAGCTTCAGCTACGGCGGGCCGCTCACCGAGTCGCTGCTACTCGGCGTGGTCGCGAATCGTTTCCCCGACACAAAATTGCTGTGGGATGCCGAGAAATTGCAGGTGACCAACAGCCGCGAGGCGACCGCCCTGATTCGGGGCAAAGTTCGCGCCGGCTTCCAGGTCGGGCCCCTGTCGTAAGGCGTTCATAAACTTCAAAGGCTTCGCGGACTGCCTTCTCCCGGCGGGGCGAGGAATTTCATCCCATCACGTATCGCCCATGTTCCAAGGTATCAGCATCACCTGTTTCGCGGCCAGTTATACGGTCGCGTTGGCACTTGAGCTCTCGCGGCTCTGGTTCAGTAGTCGTGTGCGCGGCGTGGTGATGCTCGGCTTCGCTGGGGCCGGGTTGTTGGCTCATACGTTGTTTCTTGCCCATCGAGCGGCGACGGCCGCGAGTACGCCCCTGTCGAGCGAATTCGATTGGTATCTGGTCGCCGCCTGGGTGCTGGTCGCGTTGTACCTGTACCTCACTTACGCGCATCCTCGCACCACCTTCGGCGTGTTCGTGTTGCCGATCGTGCTGGTACTGATCGCTGTCGGTCGATTTTGGGGAGACACCACCCCCTTTGCAACGGTCGAAGCGATCACCATCTGGGGACGCATCCACGGTTACTCGCTACTCCTGGGCTATGTGACCGTGATAGTCGGCTTCGTCGGCGGGCTCATGTGTCTGGTGCAAGCGTGGCGTATGAAGCACAAAGTGCTCCCCACCGCGGGCTTGCGCTTGCCCAGCCTCGAATGGCTCGAACGACTCAACCAGCGCGCCCTGCTCATCTCGGTCGTGATGTTTGCCGTCGGGCTCTTTTCAGGCATCGTGCTCAACTCGATCAATCGGAGCCGCGCGCTGGCCAACATCCCTTGGAACGATCCGATTGTCTGGAGCAGCAGCCTGTTCGCCGGTTGGCTTATTGTCGCCGCGGGCTTTTCGATCTTCTATCGACCTGCTCGACAAGGTCGCAAGGTGGCCTACCTGACCTTGGTGAGCTTCGTGTTCCTCACGCTCTCGGTGGTCGTACGATTCTGGCTGCCCAGCGAGCACGCTGGGAAAAAGGCGGACCTCGCCCCTCACCTCTCACCCCTCGCCTCGTTCGCCTCTGGCACGGAGGCGAACTCATGAAGGTCCAGGTCGTCGGCTGCTCGCATCATCTAAGCGGCGTCAATCTACGTGCCAAGCTGGCGTTCAGTCCGCCCCAGGCCGAGCAGGCGCTCGACGACCTGCGCGCTCGCTTCCCGGGTTCCGAGGTTGTGTTGCTCTCGACCTGCAATCGGGTCGAACTCTACACGGCCGCCGACGATCAATCGCAAGTTCCATCGCATCGCGACGTGGCCGAGTTCTTTGCCGACTTTCACGGCCTGCGGACGGTCGATATTTTCAACGACCTTTTCGAGCGGAGCGGCGAAGATGTCGTGCGGCACTTGTTTACCGTCGCGGCCAGTCTCGACAGCATGGTGGTCGGCGAGCCGCAAATCGTCGCCCAGGTGAAGCAGGCCTACGAGTTGGCCCAGAATCACAATAGCACCGGCCCACTCACGCATCAGATGTTCCAGGCGGCGCTCAAAGTGGCCAAACGAGTCGCGACCGAAACGGCGATCAACGAACGGCGCGTGAGCATCCCCAGCGTTGCGGTGAGTGACTTTGCCAAGAACATCTTCGAGCGGTTCGATGACAAGCGGATCGTGGTGATCGGCGCCGGCGAGATGGGTGAGGAAACACTCACGTATTTGCTTGGCGAGGGGGCTCGCGATATCACGGTGATTAACCGCAGCTTTGAACGCGCGCGAGCACTCGCCGAGAAGATGCAGGGCCAAGCGGTCGCCTGGAGCGAGTTATCGCGGCTGCTCGTCGAGGCCGATCTGATTATCAGCACCACCGGGGCCGAAGAGCCGATCGTCAACTACGAGCTGTACAAACAGATCGAGGCCCAGCGGTTTCAACGCGATCTGTTCGTGCTCGATCTAGCCGTGCCCCGCGATTTCGATCCGCGTATCGGCGAGTGCCTGAACGTGTATCTGTACTCGCTCGACGACCTGAGCGCGGCCTGCGAGCGGAACCGGCAGCAGCGCGATCAAGAATTTCCGCGCGCGATGACGATCATCGAGGACGAGACAGCCCGATTCATGGCCGATCTGAACCATCGCTCGACCGGACCGATCATTCGCCGTGTCCGCCAGGGGTGGCAACAATGGAAGGACGAGGAACTCAAGCGGCTGTTCAACAAATTGCCGCAGCTCGACGACCGCTCGCGCGACGAGGTGCGGCAGTCGTTTGATCGGTTGATCAATAAATTTCTGCATCCGCCGCTCGAGGCCCTGCGCGACGAGTCGCGCGAAGGGGTGCCGCACGGCCTGATCGACGCCTTCAAGCGGCTATTCAATCTCAAGGATTGAACCATTGAGCCCGGGTGGTACACTCCGCCGCAACGCGATAAAATCAATCGGACCACATATAACTGTGGAAAGGAGCCACCGATGAACACCGATAGACACGGATGGGGAAGAAGACCGGAGACTGAATTGGGGAAGTAACTAGAGATAATGAATGCGTGGAGGAGCAGAGGGGCTGAGGAGTAAAATTTCGCTCGCGTCAGCGACCCTCCTTTACTCCTCTGCTCCATCACTTCCCTGCCCTCCACTCCACTCCTTCTGATCCGTGTCCATCGGTGTTCATCCGTGGTTCCATTTCTTTCTCTATTCCATAGCCCCATCGCATCAGCATGTTAATTTCTTCCGCCGTTCGCGTTGTTCATCTGCATCCCGACGACACCGTATGTATCGCCACGGTCAACTTGCCCTCGGGCGAATCGATCACCGCCGGACCGTATACCGTCAAGTTGACCGGAGCCGTCAAGCTCGGGCACAAGATTGCCCTACGGCCCCACAGCAAAGGTGAGCGCGTCGTGCGTTACGGGTCGCTCATCGGCTACGCCAAATGTGCGATCGAGGCGGGCGACTGGATCCACTCGCACAATCTCGAAGCCGGTCCCTTAAGGCAAGATTATGAGTTCGCAACCGAGACCCCGCGCGATCCGCAGCCCATCGTGGGGCGCACCTTCCAAGGTTACCGTCGCGCTAACGGCAAAGCGGCCACGCGCAACTACATCGCGATCATATCGAGCGTAAACTGCTCGGCCCACGTCAGCAAGCTGATCGCCCAGCGATTCGACGAGACGCTGCTGAAACAGTATCCCAACGTCGACGGTATTCTGCCGCTGACGCACAAGGGGGGCTGCGCCATGCAGTTCGGCGGCGAAGATCATCAGCAACTCGCGCGCACGATCGCCGGCTTCGCCAAACATGCCAATATCGGCGGCTACATTATCATCGGCCTGGGTTGCGAGACTGGCTCGATTCCGTACCTCGTCGATCACGAAGGGCTCGTGCAGATCAGCGGCCTGGGGAATCAAGCTCAGCGGCAAGTGCCGATCGCCACACTGCAAGACCTCGGCGGCACGCAGAAGACGATCGAGTGGGGCTTGCGCGAACTCTCCGGCTTGTTGCCGCTGGTCAACGATGTGCAGCGTGAATCGATCCCGGCCAACGAGATTATCCTCGGCCTGAATTGCGGCGGCAGCGATGGGAACTCGGGCATCACGGCCAACCCGGCTTTGGGTGTGGCGAGCGACTTGCTCGTCGCCGCGGGTGGCACGACGGTGCTCGCCGAGACGCCAGAGATTTTAGGAGCCGAGCACTTACTCACCCGTCGGGCACGTAGCCGCGCGGTGGGTGAGAAGCTCGTCGAGCGAATCCGCTGGTGGGAGCGTTACGCCGGCTTCTTTGGTGTGCAACTCGACAACAACCCCTCGCCCGGCAATAAGGAAGGCGGCTTGACGACCATTTACGAGAAATCGCTCGGCGCCACGGCCAAGGCGGGCTCAACGGCCATGAACGCCGTGTATCTCTACGCCGAGCCGATCACGGCCAAGGGGATGTGCGTCATGGACACGCCCGGCTTTGATCCGGCGAGCGTGACCGGCTTGGTTGCCGGCGGCTGCAATGTCGTGGCCTTCACGACCGGTCGCGGCAGTTGTTTTGGTTGCAAGCCGAGCCCTTCGATCAAGATCGCCACGAACACGCCGATGTACCAGCGGATGGAGTCCGACATGGACATCAACGCCGGGGTGATTTTGGAAGGGACGAGCGTCGAGCAAGTCGGCCGCGAGATTTTTGAGACGATTCTCGATGTCGCCAGCGGTCGCAAAACCAAGAGCGAGCAGCTCGGCTACGGCGAAGACGAGTACGCCCCCTGGGCGATTGGGCCAACGTTGTAGAGATAAGATTCTCGTAAATTGGAAAGAGTCGAAAGATGTATCGATGCAACGAATGGTTGCGTCAATACGTTTTCGCCCCGCAGGGGCATGTGTCGGTAGCCACGTGCGTGAGCCCGTGGTAGACGAGCGCAAAATGTGCATTGAACCCCGTAGGGGCGACAGATGCTTGGGTGTGCAACGCCGGTGGTGACCAACTCACGTCAGCGTCCAGGGCTTGCGGTACTCTTTGGTCAGCCACTTCGACGCTTCCGAGTCGCCGACGATCGTTTCGCTCGCGGGGTCCCAGTGGATCTTCTTGTTCGTGCGAACGGCGATGTTGCCGAGATGACAAACCGTCGCCGAACGGTGACCGATGCTGACGTCGGCTGCGGGGGCCTGACGCGACTTCACGCAATCAAAGAAGTTGTTCACGTGCGCCGTGTTCGCTTGTGAACTAACGATCTTCGGCAACTCGATCCCCTTGAGTAACTCCGGTGGGTTGGCGACGATGCCGCCGCGATAGACGAACAGGCTCCCTTTGTCGCCGATGAATTCGGTCCCTTGATCGGGGTTCTTCGTGTTGAGCTTCTGACGGCACGTCATCACCACGCCGTTGGCGTACGTGTACTTGATCTCGGTCGTGTCGGGCGTTTCGTACCAACCGTCGGGATTGTAAACGGCCGACCCCTCGACGCTGACGGGCCCGCTCGCGTCCATGCCCAGCCCCCATTGGGCGATATCGAGATGGTGGGCGCCAAAATTGGTTTGCTGTCCGCCGCTATAGTCCCAGTAGAAACGGAACAGATAGTGGACCCGGTTCTTGTTGTAGGGGCGCAGCGGGGCGGGGCCCAGCCAGCGGTTGAAGTCGAAGCCTTCGGGCGGAGCGCTGTCGGGCACCGGCATCCCCGCGCGGGCGATCCAGTTCGGGCCAGGGAGCGTGACGTTCACGGCGCTCACCTTGCCAACGATCCCTTTTTGTACGAGCTCGACCGCCAGCTTGAATTCCGCGCCGCTCCGTTGCATGGTACCGGTCTGCACGACCCGGCCATGCTTGCGAGCCGCGTCGATCATCGGCTTCCCTTCGCCAATCACGAGCGTCAAAGGCTTCTCGCAGTACACGTCCTTGCCGGCTTGGCAAGCGTCGATCGTCATCCGCGCGTGCCACTGGTCGGGCACGGTCACCACCACGGCGTCAATATCCTTGGCGTCCAGCAGTCGGCGATAATCGTCGGTCATCGTCGCGGTCAGATTCGCCTGCTTGGACAAAAAGTCACTGGCTTCCGCGAGGTAATTCTTATCGAGGTCGCACATTGCGACGATGTTCTTGAGAAAATACTTCATGTTGTTCTTGGGCCCGCCCTGATTGCCGACGCCGATCAGGCCGACGCGGACGCGCTCGCTGGGTGGCTCGGCCGCGAAGACCGACCGGTAGGTGCTGGGGGCCAGACCGAGCAGCGTGCCTCCCAAGGCAGACTGCTTCAAAAACGAGCGGCGCGAATGCTGGGCCATGACGGCGGCAACTCCTGGAGGGTGCGCGGCACGCTTTTCTGTGCCGGGTAAATTATCCCAAGATTCGATTATTTCAGGTCGCGTGGCCGGTGTCTATCGAACTCGGCCCAGCACCCTTGTCCCATAAACCCGCGACCGTTGGTCGCGTTTTTTCCGTTGGTCAGAAAGAAGAGGGAAACGCAACCAGCTATAGCGGATTTATGATGGGGACATTAACTCACCGCAGCCTGCGAGCGGCGGCACTCAAGACCCAAGAGGTCACAACGATCGATGACGCCAATAATCTGGACGGCGAGATGTATGCGCAACGGCCATCACTCGTAGTCCGCGGTTCGTTTCTCGATAGACAATTTGAAACGGATACTTGCTCAGCTTGATTGCTCGAAAACCAGCGGCATCGCGAGGGTAACGATCGGGCGAGATTTCAATGTGAGCGAGTGCTTGTCTGACAGAAGCCAAAAATGCCGTCGCAGCCTGGGCGCTTCGTTCGAGATACCAGGCCAGACTCGATTCCAATTCGGCCATCGCTTCTGGATGAAACTCAAGCATGGCCTGACTTGTCGATCATCTGCTGCAATTTATGATCGACTTCCGTCCAAGGAATCGCCTGGACTTGGCCCGACTCGAGTTCCTGCCAACGACGAGCCACCTCGCGCTGCCAGCTGGCAACCCAATCGGCGTCACCGGTGGCCGACGCGACACTTTCGAGCAACTCACCGGCGAGAACGATTCGCTCATCTTCGGAAAGCTGTAACGCGGCTTTCAGCAGTTCTTGAGTCGTTGGCATCATGCAATCATTTTACTCTATCGCTCAACCATGCTCAACGTTCACCGCGGCTTGCGAGCGGCGGCACTTGAGGAAGAGCTGAACGTCTTCGTAACGCAGATCACTGGGCAACTGCGACAATAGGGGCCGAATGCGTTGCGGCTCGCCGGGGCCGATGAGCGCTTCGAGCTGCGCGATCTGCCGCGCGGAGAGGAACCATCGCGCCTCGACCGGCCAGTGATTGTCGATCGCCCGTAGGGCGTGGTCCAAAATCACCTCGCGTTCCATGCCGCGAATGGCCATGCACTGCTCGACGGTGAAGTCGGCCGAGAGCAATCGCCAGGTCCAATAGTGAGTCGGCTGCACGACTGGCGCGGGAGTGTCTTCGGCTGGAGAAACGCTCGATGAAGTTGGGACCGTCGACGGAGATTCGAGTGTGACCGGTGCGCTCGCGCTCACCTCCGGCGTACGCGACGAAGCGTCGCTATCGCCGGGGGCTAATGAGGGTGACAGGGATGCGACGTCACGTGGAACTACGACCGGCGCCGGGGTCGGGGTCGGCGGCGACTCGTGTTGCTGCTCGGGCATGCGCAGCTTGCGAAAGCGGCGGGTCAACTCGGGGTCGAGTCGCAGCGGCACGATCGCCGCCCGGCCGGTCATCACATCCGTCCCCGCGTCGGTCAGTTGCAGCTTGGGTCGATCCGATTGCATGTCGACCTGTTCCAAGTAGCCGATCGCGATCAGAGCGTTGAGCAATTCGACCACATCATCTTGCTTGAAGTCTTTGAACAGCCCGTAGGTGCTGAGCCGTTGCAGGCCGAGCTTCACCAGCTTGGCCGACTTCGAGCCGCACAGCATCTGCGCGACGAGCACCTTGCCAAACCGCGAGCGACTGCGGGCCACTCCACTGAGCGCCATGCGAACCGCAGCATCGATTTGTTGCGGAGCGCTGTCGGTGACGGTCGCCGTGGCGGTCACGCGCCCCCGGCCGCTGCGCTTGTGGCAATTGTCGCAACGACCACACGGCACAAGCTCGCCGCTTTGGCCAAAGTATTCGAGGATATATTGCTCGCGGCAGCGGTTGCCTTGGGCAAAATCGATGACCCGTTGCAGCTTGTCGTACTCGGCCTGCTTGCGTTGATCGAGTTTTTTCCAATCGATGTCGAGTTCGTCGAAGGGCGTGTCGCGATCGAGAACATGGATGGCCCGGCCGCGAAATGGCGGCACGTAGTCGACCACCTTGAGGGCGAGCACTTCGCGCATGGCGCGGTTCCACTGCGCGGTTTCCAGCTCCAACTCGGCGAGCAGATCGCGATGATTAAAGTACACGGTCTCAAAGCGGCGTGGGCCGACGATTCGCTCCAGGGCTTGCAGTACGCGGCGCTGAGTCTTGGCGGCCCTGGGGAGCAGATCGACGAGCGCGGGTAGATCACTGTTGAGCCGCACGATCGCCATGTTCTCGCGCGGTTCGAGTCGTTCGACGACACCGGCTTTTTCGAGCAATTGCTCGCAGGTGCCGACCCCCTCGGCACTCATTTGCAGGCCGAGTTCCTCTTTCAACTCTTGTTGGGTCATCTCGATAGGGTCGACCGTCTGCGAGCGGAGGAAATCGCAGACGCTCTCGACCACCCCGCGGGCCGGGTACGAGCTCTCGATGAAGAACTCCTGAATGCGGCGATCCCCCTGGCTGAACAACATCAGACAGTGGGACGGTTGGCCGTCGCGGCCGGCGCGGCCCGCTTCCTGATAGTAGCCTTCGATCGTGCCGGGCAAGTTGTAGTGTACGACGAAGCGGACGTCGCGCTTGTCGATGCCCATGCCGAAGGCGGTCGTGGCGACGACAATTTCGCTTTTGCCGGACATGAACTCGTCTTGAGCCTTGTGCCGGTCCTCGTTGACCATGCCGGCGTGATACACACACGCCTTCCGCTTGGCGCGGGCGTTGAGCATTTCGCCCACTTCCTCGCACCGTTTACGGGTCGAGGCGTAGACGATGCCCGACCCGGGGGTCGCGGCCAGAAACTCGATCAGTTCATCATCTTTACGACGATCGGAGCCGGGGTTCGTGACGGCATAGTGGAGGTTCGGGCGCGAGAAGCCCGTGACGTAGACGCGTGGCTCGTTCAGTTGTAATTGCGCGATAATGTCGGCGCGGACGTCGGCCGTGGCGGTCGCCGTGAGGGCGATCGTCGGCGGGTTGCCGATCTTCTGGCGGAACTGCCCGAGCCGGGCGTAATCGTGCCGGAAGTCGTGTCCCCATTCGCTGATGCAATGCGCCTCGTCGATGGCGAGCCGTTTCAGATCGACGCTCTGCAGGGCTTCTAGGAACCGCTGCGAGCGGAACCGTTCAGGAACAACATAGACCAGCTCGTATGCCCCTTCGCGCATGGCATCGAGCCGGGCGTACTGCTCGGCGGGGGAGAGCGTGCTGTTGATCAGCGTGGCGCGAATGCCCAGCGACTCGAGCTGGTCGACCTGATCTTTCATCAAGGCGATCAGCGGTGAAACGACGAGCGTCGTCCCCCCCAATGCCAACGCGGGCAATTGGTAGCAGAGGCTTTTGCCCCCGCCGGTGGGCATCACGCACAGGCAGTCTTGGCCGCTGAGAACGGTCGAGATCACGTCGCGCTGGCCGGGTCGAAAACCCTCGAGCCGGAAACGCGACAGAAGCGATTCGGGTTCGAGATGTGTGGCAGACGACATAAGCGGTTGGAGCAACTAGGTTTGGCGGTCTTATCGAAGTCCAAGCATTATAGAGCCGCCGCGGGGTGTGGCATAGCGTGATGCAAGGGAGAGAAGATACGAGAAAATTAACGGCCGAAAATAAACGCGAATGAACGCTCTATCAACAAAAAGAATGTCTCCCCAGGCCGACGACTTTATCGCCGAAAGCACGACCGAACCGTCGGCTTCGGGTTCGATTCTCAATCATTCGGTAGGGACGAATGACCATTACGGCTTGGGCCAGTCGTCGAACACGAAGCGGCCGTTCTCGCTAATCAACTGGCCGTCGACAAAAATCTGACCTCCCTGACGCAGGTCGCAGACCATGTCCCAGTGCAGGCCCGACTCGTTCTTGCCGCCGCTCTCGGGATACGCGGCCCCGAGCGCGGCGTGGAACGTGCCGCCGATTTTCTCGTCGAACAGCGTGTTCTTCGAGTACTGTTGAATCGCGTAATTGGTGCCAATAGCCACTTCGCCCAGCGTGCGGGCGCCGGCATCTTGATCGAGCATGGCGAACAAAAAGTCTTCCCCCTTGCTGGCCGAGGCGTTGATGACTTTGCCGTCTTTAAACTCAAGCCGGATGCCATGCACCTCGCGGCCCCCATGCACGGCCGGAAAGCTGTAGTTCACCACGCCGCTCGTGGCGGTCTCGATCGGTCCCGTGAAGACCTCGCCGTCTGGGAAGTTCTCGTGCCCGTCGCAGTTGATCCACTTGCGGCCCTCGATCCCGAACCGGATGTCGGTCCCTTGCGGGGTGACAAACCGCAGCTCTCGTTTCTTGTCGAGAAAATCGACCATCCGCTGTTGCCGGACGCTGATTTCTTGCCACGCCCGGGCAGGGTCGCTCTGATCGAGCAGTCCGGCGGTGAACACAAAGTTTTCGTAGGCCGCGAGCGACATCTCGGCGTCTTGTGCGGCGGCGTTGGTCGGGAACTGCGTGCCGACCCAGCGGAGTTTTCCTTCGCCAAACCGCTTCATGAACGTCGTCATGTATTTCTTGCGGGCCTGGCTCACGAGCGCTTGCTTCTTGGGATCGACGCGCGACAGCGCCTTCGTATTCTCGTCGCCCCAGTAGCCGATCGTGACGTCGACCGTCTCGATGATGTATTGCTGCAAAGGGTCCTCGAAGCGAAGTTGCTCGTCGCTCCCCTCGGTGAGTTTGATCTCATGGCATTCCTCGGGGCCCATGACGACGATGGGTTGTCCGCCCGCCCGCAGCACCGCGCGATACAGGGCCACGATCAGCGGCCGTCCGACGAGCGCGCCGGTCAACCGGACCACATCCCCCTTTTTCACTCGGGTCGAGTAGTTCACCAGCACATCCGCGAGCTTTTCGATCCGTGGATCACGCATGAGAAATCCTTTTCTTAGGAATAATCGCTACGGTTATCACCACCCAAGATGCTTGTTTGCCACGCGACGCAGAGCGACCTAGAGTTTCATAGATGTCCGAAACGGTTCAAAGTTTTCGTTTACGCACGGTCTCCACCATGCTTCGACAATTCTGCCTGCGACTGTGGCAAAACGACGAAGGTACCACGGCCGTCGAATACGCCGTCATGCTGGCCATGATCCTGATGTCGATCATCGCGGCGGTTAGCGCCGTCGGTGGTCGATCGGGAGGCATGTGGGGTAATGTCGACACGCAACTGCAGAACCACGGCTTCAACGGCGGCTCGTAACGTCCTCGCTCTCCAAGCCGGCGACTAATCGCCGATCGACCGACGGCAAAGCCGTCGGCTTGGGGCAGATGACTTTAGCCCCAAGCTTTCTTTGCCGCGGCTTGTGCCACTGCGAAACACTCGCGGATGTCGGCCAATGGATCGGCGGGGTTCTCTTCGTATTCGAGCGAGATCGCGCCGTCCGTGGGGAAATTAACTTGCTTCAAGGCGACGAACACCTGCTCGACGTTCAAGTGCCCCTTGCCCAGGATCACTCCCTTGGTCTTGTCCGCCTGCTCGGCAAAGTCCTTCAAGTGGATGCCGAACAGCCGCTTGCCGAGCGAACGCACGACTTCGACCGGCGGCTCGCCCGAGCGGATGAAGTGTCCCAAGTCGGCACACGCGCCGATCAGCGGATGATGATCGCGCACCGCGTTGAGCACGTCGGTCACCTTGTTGTATCGATGCTTGGGGCCGTGATTGTGAATGCCGATCCGCACGTCATACTCGGCCACCAACTTGTCGAGGCTCTCGAAGCTGTCCGGATCGGGGTCGGCCGACAGGTTGCGAATGCCCGCGAGCTTGGCAAACTCGAAAATCTTGCGATTGGCGTCGTGGTCTTTCGTGAAGCGGTTGACACCGTGAGCCGTGATCTTCATCCCCTTGTCGGTGATCTTCTTGACGAAGGCCTTGATCTGATCGGGGGTCGAGTTGAGCGGGAACTGACCGCTGTAGAACTCCAAGTGACGGAAGCCGATGTCGTAGGCGTGCTGAATGGCGACGTCGACATCCTTGTAGCCACGCAGCGAGTACATCTGGATCCCCACGGCATAGCGCGAGTCGGCCCAGGCAAAGGCGCTTGGAGCGCGATTCAACAGCAGAGCGGTCGAGGCGGCGGAAGCCAGCTGGACAAACGAACGGCGAGTAAGCGACATGGGACGCGATCTCCTGTGCGATGACGACAAAGGTTGCAGGGGTGATGATCGTAGGTGCCCTATCTTATCGGGCAAGACGACCGAGAGCCACACGCGCACCGATCGAAACTTTCCGCACCTGACGTCCCCGGCTCGGAGAAGACACGTGCTCTGAACTGGCCAGCGACGCCGCCCAGGGCGTAAAATGTCCGTATGAGCACCCCCTCGCCGAGCGACGATACTCCGCCCCCCAACGACCCCGTGCCGCTCACCGACCGCGCGTCGGGCTACCGTCAGGCCGCAGCCAAGGTGCGCGAGTTCCCTCAGTCGCCGGGCGTGTATCTGATGAAGGACGACGCTGGGGTGGTCATCTATGTCGGCAAGGCCGTCAACCTCCGCAGTCGAGCGGGGAGCTACTTTCTCAAGGCGGCCGCCGAGGACCGACGCACGGCCGAGTTGGTCCGCGAGATCAGCGACATCGATTACCTCGACGCCGACAGCGAGGTCGACGCCCTGCTGATGGAAGCCCGACTGATTAAGGACATTCAGCCCAAGCACAACAAAGACCTCAAAGACGACAAAACCTTTCCGTACCTCGAGATCACGACGCGCGAAGATTTTCCGCGCGTCGAAATCACCCGGCAGCCCCAAGAGCGCGGCACGAAACTGTATGGGCCGTTCACCAGTTCCGGCTCGCTCGGCGGCGCGCTGCAAGTGTTGCAGCGGATCTTCAAATTCCGCACGTGTAGTCTCGACATCGAGGAGGGTGACCCCAAGTGGCGCTGGTTTCGCCCCTGCTTGCTCGCCAGCATCGAACAATGCACCGCGCCG
>CAYLYE010000043.1:0-32503 GCA_964387325.1 uncultured Planctomycetaceae bacterium | reverse complement strand
GGGTTTGGAGGAAACGATGATTCGTCGTTACATCCAGGACCAGGAGAAAAACGAGCGGAACCAGGAGCGCGGACTATTTGACGAAACGTAAACTACCAACAATGGCCCCTTTTAGGGGCCTTCCTCAAGCCACCGGCTCTGCCGGTGGTTAATGACTTGAAACGTGCTCTAGCGGTGCGGCGATGAGGATCTGAAGATCACACGCATCGCGAAGTCGAAGCCACAAATTGGCGTCATATTCGTCTTAATCGTTCGATCCACGCCCGACGTTTTTCAGCACGGGGATTTCTAGTTACATACCGGTCGGTGAGAAATCGAACCCCCAGATCTTCGATGAACGCTGCTACCTCCGCTGGAACCACGAGAAGCTTATGGGTAATCACGTCTACGGACAGACTATTAATATTCCAGCGAGTTATGAGTGTTGGATCGTTCATTGCTTTTGACATCAGATCTTCAAAGTCCTGCCCTCTAATGCTCACCTGCTCAAAATCATAAGTGCATAAAAGGACTAGCATGCGGCTAGCGATGAAACGAACCCTATTCGACCCCGGAGCCTGTTCTGGCCATTGGCTTGCGAACTCCCAGAGTGATACTTGAGATCCCCAAAAGGGGCCAGCTTCTTTTGTATGCTCGAAAGCCACTCGTTCCCTCTGAGACATATCTACTTTTGAAGATGCCCTAGAAGGCAAACTGTAAACGTCGATGTCTACCGATGCATTGAGCTTGCTAAGATAGGAAATCTGTTCTTTATCAAAAGCAATGGCTGGACGCTCGTCCTCATTGAAATAGCTTGCGACGGATAGTTGTACGCTCGTCGGCTTGCATCTGTCCCGCAGAACAACATTAGCTGCAAGGTCTTTTAGTCGTTCGGTTAGCTCGCCGTTTGGCCATTCAGTGTAAGCTCCCAGAGGAATGCTGACCCCGCTATCCAGATGCTTCAGTGGCTTGCCTTCGCAAATCGGATCCCCACGTTTCCATGTCGTAAAGGGCAGTCGAAGTATTGGCGGATCAGTGGACAGCGCCTCGAAATCAATGTCAAAGAGACGAAGTTCGAAAGTTGTTGCACTGGAATCGGATGGGTCGTTATTCATCTGTGCATTTGGCAAGTCGTCAAGATTGTAGCCAGTATCGTCGTAATCAGTCGAACCACGGTTGGGATTCCCATCGGGATCAAAATACTTGCGATGCCGAACGATCTTTCCTGAGCCCTTGCAGTAGGCAAGGTCATAGCGGCTACCGTGGTTTTTCGGCTTGAGTTTGTGCGGATCAACCAGACGCTTTAATCGTTTTAGTTGGTTTGGACTCAAGGCGTCATAACTGCATTTGCCTTTCTTGCCTTTTGTCTTCGTAGTGTCCGCTGATTTGTCGACGGTGTTTTTGGCATCGTGGTCTTGTGCGTCGTCCATTTCCGTGCCTTATGGAGGTCTTACTTCAGCATCAAACATTCATTATACCAAGACAGTACTGTCCGGCTGAGGAGTTTCGATTTTCTTTCAAGTGACGAGCGTTTCTTGAGTTAGGTTGCGGAATGAGCGCGCAGGACTTCAATTCGATCCGCCAGAATAGATCATTTTGTCCCGATTTTCCGGGTCGAAAGGTCTTGCATGTTCGGCGGTCCCTTGGTCTTCGCGCAATTGATGGATCGGCTTCCGCGGCACGACTTCAACGCTTGCGTGCGGCGTTACCGCGGCGACTACCGAGCCCGGAACTTCACGTGCCGCGATCAGTTCTTGTGCATGGCCTTCGCGCAGCTCACGTTTCGGGAGAGTTTGCGAGACATCGAGACGTGCCTGCGTTCGGTGCAGCCCAAGCTGTATCATGCCGGCTTTCGGGGACGAATTTCGCGAAGCACCTTGGGCGACGCCAATCGGTTGCGCGATTGGCGGATTTACTTCGACTTCGCGCAGGTCTTGATTGCCCGGGCGCGAAAGCTTTACGCCGACGAGCGTTTCGGGGTCGAATTGAACCACGCGGCTTACGCGCTGGACGCCACGACGATCGACTTGTGCTTGACGCTCTTTCCGTGGGCCCCGTTTCGTCGCCACAAGGCGGCGGTCAAACTGCACACGCTCTTGGACTTGCGCGGGAACATTCCGACGTTTATTCGCGTTTCTTCGGGAAAAACGCACGAAGTCAACATCCTCGACGAACTGGTGATCGAGCCGGGCGCCTTCTACGTGATGGACAAGGGCTACCTCGATTTCGCCCGTCTGTTTCGGCTCCATCGGCAAGCGGCGTTCTTCGTGATTCGCGCCAAGAGCAATCAGGCGTACGCCCGTCGCGAGTCGCGCCGGGTCGACAAGACGAGCGGCGTGCGCAGCGATCAGACGATCGCGCTGACGGGTCCCTTGGTCTCGGAGAAATATCCCGAGCCTTTGCGACGGATCAGCTTTTACGACGTCGAGCACCTGCGCAGGCTGGTCTTTCTGACCAACAACTTCACGTTGCCGGCAGCGACCGTCGCGCAGCTTTATCGCTGTCGTTGGCAAGTCGAAGTGTCCCAGCCGGACTACGCCTCAAGCGCGAGCTTGTATCAACTCGCCGCCTGAGATTAAGGTTGCGGCAGCCGCGTTGCTGTCGCTAGCACGGTGGTGCCAGCGGCAGGCGACGGATCGGCCAGGTCCAGCATCGCACCACGAGCAAGGAGGCTCCGCATGGCAATCTCAGTTCCCCCCCGCGCCCGACGGACTCCGCGGTGAAGCCAGCGGCGAGCTTACCGCTGGAGCAGTTGTGGAGACAGTTACCGACACTCCAGCAACAGGAACTGCTCCGCCATCTGACACGAATCCTGGCGCAACGGCTCACGCCTCTCCACCAGGAGGCCGCCGATGAATAACCCCATCATCCATGAGGCGCGATTCAACCACACACCCCGCACGATCGCCACGCCCCAACGGCCATCTCGGACGGTGCTCCGCAGCGAAAAAATCACCGACGAACATCTCACCCGGCTGGCGATCGTCTATGTGCGACAATCAACGCCGCAGCAAGTACTGGAACACCGCGAATCGACGGCCCGGCAATATGCCTTAGCGGATCGCGCGGTGGCCCTCGGTTGGCCCGCCGCCGCGGTGCGAGTGATCGACGAGGATCAAGGCCAACGCGGTGAAGACTCAAGTCTGGATCGCGGTCAGCGTTTACTTGTTGGTCGCCATCCTCAAAAAGGAACTCGGCAGCGACCTGAGCCTCGCCGAGATCCTCCAAATTCTGAGTGTCAACACCTTCGAGAAAACACCGCTTTTACAACTACTTTCGACGTTCGCACACCAATCCCCACCAACCCCTGATCCTAACCAATTTCCACTGTTCGACTTCTAACCGGACAGTACTGATACCAAGACTCAACTGACGTGTCCCCGCAACCTTTGCTTCGGTCAGTCATTTGAAGACAATGCACTGCCAGCTACAGCGGATTTCCGCTCGGCGTGGCTGAGCGGCCAACCTATGACGCTTTGGCAACTATTTGCTATTTGTGTGGCTGTCGACATCGCTCTACGCGATTCGCGACTTCAGTACCAGTTGTGACGATTATTGAATGACGTACTAGGGAAACAACCGCTCCGATATAACCGTATTCAAACGCATCGTGCTGCGGCGGAATCGGACGACCGAGTCACGGTATTGCCGAACGACTTCGTTGTAATCTCGTTGTGCGTTTAGGTATTCGATGATTCCCATTTCGCCACTGGTGACTAACCGCTTAGCGCCATCCCGCATCCGTTGGGCTCGCGGTAAAGTTCCTGTTTCTAATCGCTCGAAAGCGTTGCGAGCCGCTTGATGCTCGGCGAGTGCCTGATCGACTTCCTTGATGATGTTCGATTCGATAGCAGCCAACTCATTCTGGGATTGAGCAACGTTCAACTCAGCACGGCGGATATTGCCCTGATTACGGTTGAAGATGGGTATGGAAGCCATCGCGCCAACCGACCATGCCTGCGCATTCTGGCCACCGGTGGGAGTGTTGTTTCGAAACTCGTACGGCGAATATAGGACAAAAACATCAGGGAAGCGTTCGGCGCGGGCTAAGCGAACGTCAGCCTGGGCTCGGCTAACGCCCAGTCGATAGGCGGCTAAATCGGGTCGGCTGCTCAAAGCCAGGGCGATGAGTTCTTCACGGGTTGGGGGAGGCTCGGTGTACTGTTTGAATGTCCCTCGGAGCTGCAGCGTACCTGCTCTCTCGGGCGGCAGGTTGAGAACGCGAGTCAGATTTCGTGTGGTCTGGTACAGTTCTACGCGGGCTTGTTCCAAGCCAATCTCGGCCGTTTCGTGTTGGATAGCCAAGCGTTCGAAGTCGGGATTGGAGATCTGTCCTTGACGGAGTTGAGTTCTCGCCAATTGCGTAAGCTGGTTGAGGCCTGCGGCTGCTGATTCCGCATAGCGCAACGTCTCACGTGCTGCCAGCACATCGATAAAAGCCATTGCCAGTCCGTCGATTTCCAACCGCACCGCATCCTCGTATTGGGCTTCCAAGACGCGCAACGCCCGGCATGCTACGTCAACCCGTGCTAACCGTTTGCGATTTACATCCACGGCTTGAATGACGGTCACCCCGTAGCCGTTTTCGCCAGGACGAGCGGGCGAATATCTGCCGTAGGGAACTTCTGAGGCGGTGGCGAAGGCCAGTGGATTGGAGCGCAGGCCGGCTGTCAGCACATCTGCACGCGCCTGAGGGATTTCATAGAACTTGGTTTTCAGATCGAGATTTTCACGGACCAGCAGGTCGATTGCGGTTTCCAGATTCATCCCATCAGGCGGTCCTTCATCGGCGGTTGTCGGCAAGTCCAACGGACCGTACAAGGGAGCTTCGGGACGGGGTATAGCTTCCACGGTTTTCACTCCCAACATTGGAAACGTACGGCGAGCAACCGGGCTGTCGGAGGCGGCCGAAAGGATATCGCCTGTGCGAGCACTTTCGCCCCCCGAACCGGGAACCGGATGAGCGGCCATCAACGGTTCGCGCCCCCCAGGGGCATATCGATAAGGACTGGCTCCCGCTCCGATTGTGCCGCCGATATGGGTTTCATTTCGGGACCGCTCCTGTTGGGCGACCCCTTTCGATAATACGATGATTTCGTCTGCCAATGCCGAGACCTGAGCCGACGCTGGCGCAGGAATAAGCACGACACACAAAATCCCAATTAATACCCAGGTGATGACACACCCAGATACGATTGGGTTTAGCCTACTCCACAGTTGGCACAAGAGCTTTTTGTAAGGCTTATCGCAGCAATCATTGCTAGCGTTGTTTCGTCTCATGGCATTCCTTTGCCGCGAATGGCGGACAGCTAAACGTCTTCGTTCATGTCTTCGGCTGGTACGGGTGGTAATGCCCGGGCCAAAAATTCCGGTCCGGTTGATTCTTCGAATTCGGTGTTTTCGCCGGGTGAATTCCTAGCGGTTGGGAAAAACTTTCCGTTGCCATCGGTCGACACAGTATTTCGCGGGAGAGCAACCTACGATCCAGTGGATGATCGTTCATCCCACACGGGGTTGGGAAACCACTTCTCAGCCAGCCGTAGCAGATCGCCCTCCGCGTGCTCTCCGACTTGTCGCTCGTACACGCGACGTCCCAAAGCGAAGAACAATACAGGGGTTACGATCTGGTCGAGAATCGTCGAACAGAGCATGCCGCCGAATACGACGACCGTTAGCGGGTAAAGGATTTCCTTACCCGATTGTCCCGCGCCGAACAGCAACGGCAGCAAGCCGATAAAAGACGTGAAGGCCGTCATCATTACTGGGGCCAGACGTTCCAGGCTGCCACGAATGACCATCTGTTCGTTGAACTGCTCCCCCTCATGCTTCATCAGGTGAATGTAATGTGAAATCATCATGATGCCGTTGCGACTGACAATTCCGATCAAGGTGATGAAGCCGACCCAATGGGCGACCGAGAGATTTGTGGTTTCAACCCATACGCGCGGCCATTGCCACCAGTGGGCTGCATCCAACGCCTCATGCCTTGGCGGATTGGCGATCAAAAGTGCGATCACCGAACCCATCGCAGCGAGCGGAATGTTGACCAGCACCTGCAGCGCCGCGCGCCATGACTCAAGCGCCTTCCAGAGTAACAAGAACACGCCGATCACCGCCACCGAACCGAGCAACAATAGCCGCAGGTTCGCCTGCTGTTGAGCCTCGAACTGGCCCCCATATTCGACGTGATAGCTCCCGGGCAAAGCACGGAGCGATTCTTCGGCCGGCACCAGCGCGCCGCGGATGTCGTCGACGACCCTCACCAAGTCACGACCTTGAACGTTACATGCCACGACGATGCGGCGCTGCACATTTTCGCGGTTGATGGTATTCGGGCCGGTGGTGTCGAGTACCTCGGCTACTTGTCCCAAGGCTACTTGTCGTCCCGAAGGGGTCGCGATGATCGTCTGGTTGATCGTTTCCGGATCGCTGCGCGACGACTCGTCGTACCACACAACGAGACTGAAATAACGGTCTTCATCGAAGATCTGCGAAACCACTCGCCCTTTGTAGGCGGTCTCGAGGAGCTGCGCAACATCGCCGGGGGCCAAGCCATAGCGGGCAGCCTCGCGATGGTTGACCTTCAACCGCACCTGGGAAGTTTCGACTTGCGGCTCGATTTGCAGATCGACCACGCCTGGGATCGCCAACATCCGTGACTGAATATCCTGGGCGGCGGCACGCAACTCGCGCAGGTCGGGACCGAACACCTTGACGGCAATCTGTGCCCGGACGCCCGACATGATGTGATCGAGACGATGCGAAATCGGTTGGCCCACGTTGAGCTTCACCGAGGGAATATGCGTGATCTTGTCGCGCACGTCCGCAATCACTTCATCACGCGGTCGGCCGATCGTTTCGTAACCCCACAAGTGCGCGACGGGGATCAATCGCAACAGTGCATACTGCCAGCCAGGCTTGGGCCGGTCTTGTTCCTGCAAACGAACGTCGATTTCGGACGAATTGACCCCCTCGGCGTGCTCGTCGAGTTCGGCGCGCCCCGTGCGTCGTGAGAGGCTCAAGACCTCAGGAACTTCCAGGATCAATTCCTCGGCGAGCCGGGCGACGCGACTGCTCTCTTGCAAACTCGTTCCAGGCTCCGTCTGCACGTTCACGGTCAGCGTACCCTCATTGAACGGCGGCAGGAATTCGCCCCCCATCCAAGCAATGGCGGCAATGGAAAGCGATACCATCACCGCAACCGTCGCCAAGACGGCGCGCGCATGACGTAGCGTTACCCGAAGAATCCGTTCGTCGAAACGCTTCATCTGCCGCATCAGCCACGAATCACGATCGTCGTCAAGAAACTTTGCGTGGGGCAAGAGATAGTAGCCGAGTACGGGAGTCACGGTTAACGAGACGATCAATGATGACAGCAACGACGTGATATAAGCCAACCCAAGGGGTGCGAACATCCGACCTTCTAGCCCCGCCAGCGAAAACAACGGAAAGACCACCAAGATCACGATCAGCGTGGCATAGACAATCGAATTGCGGACTTCGGTCGAGGCTAAAAAGATGACCTTGAGAGGGTTATCCGGCTGCGGTTTGTGGCGGTTCTCTTTGAGCCTGCGATAGATATTCTCGATGTCGACGATCGAGTCGTCGACCAGGTCACCGATCGCCACGGCGATTCCCCCCAGCGTCATCGTGTTGATCGACACGCCGAAGTAGTGAAAGATCAAGACCGAAATCAGAATCGACAACGGCATCGACGTCAGCGAACTGACGCTGGTGCGAAAGTTCCACATGAACAGGAATAGGACGACGACGACCCAGATCGCCCCGTCGCGAACGGCCTCGACGACGTTGTTGACAGCCGCTTGAATGAAGTCGGCTTGCTTGAAGATGCGGCGCTCGATGACGACTCCGGGGGGCAAGTCCCGGCCGAGTTGATCGAGAACCTCGTCAATACGCCGATCCAGCGACAACGTATCGGCGTTCGGTTGTTTTTGGATGGCGAGGATGACAGCTGGTCCCCCTGTGATCCGCTCTCCTTCTTTGACGCGCACCGCGCCGTCGCCTCGCTTGACCGGTCCGCCGAAGCTTACGTCGGCCACATCCCGAATCAGCACCGGGCGGGGCTCGCGCCAGAGGACGGGCGACGTCGCGACTTCGTCCAGCGTCAACGCCTGGCCGCTGATTCGAATCAAGGACTCCTTGTTGGGCCGTTCGAGAATCCCGCCCCCGGAGATGACATTGGCCTTTTCGGCGGCCTCGACCAATTGTTGCAACGTGACGTTCTGCGCCGCCAACCGCGCGGGCGATGTGATGATCTGATACTGTTTGAGCACGCCCCCCATGACAGTTACCTGCGACACGCCCTCGACGGCGAGCAGCCGATTGCGCAACGTAAACTCGGCGAGCGTGCGTAGTTCCAATCCTTGCCGCAAGGTTTCCTCGCCGGATGTGGTTTCGATCGTCGACCGCAGGCCGAGCAGCATGATCTCGCCCATGATTGATGAAATCGGCGCCATGACGGGATTGGCGTCGCGGGGCAATCGCTCGCGCGCCAATTGCAGCTTTTCAGCAACGATTTGGCGGTCGCGGTAAATATCCGTTCCCCACTCGAACTCGACCCACGCGATGGACAGACCGATGCCGGAGGCGGAACGGACACGCTGAACCCCCGTCGCGCCGTTGAGTAAATATTCCAGCGGCCGCGTGACCAGCGTCTCGACCTCCTCCGGCGCCAGGCCGGGGGCCTCCGTCATGACCGTCACGGTCGGCCGATTCAAATCGGGAAAAACGTCCACCGGCATGTGCGTCAACTGGTAGCCGCCGAAGAGCAGCACTCCGAACGCGGCTACCAGCACCAGCGGCCGATTCTTCAGCGAGAACGCAATGACGTAGTTCAGCATGGCGATCTCGCTTCAGCGCAAGGAGGAGAATGCAGTTTGCAGGTCGGCGGCGCCGCTGACGGCGATGGGGTCGTCGGCCGCCAGTCCGGAGACGATCTCGACATAACGGTCGTCGATCCGGCCGGTTTCGACGGACCGCCGCTCAAACACGCCGTCGGGCTTGCGAACGAACACGTAGGCTCGGGTTCCTATGTACACCAAGGCCGAGCGCGGCACGGCGAGGGCGGGTTTGCCTGCCGACAGCGCCACGGAGACGCGGGCCAGCATGTTGTGCTGCAGCACGAAGTCGGGCGGTGCATCAAGCTCGACCCAGACCGCCAGCGTTCGATCATCAACTCCCAGAATGTTGCCGCTGCGTTTGACGATGCCCGTCACGATCGTATCGCGCGAAAACACGAAACGCACCCGAGCGCGAGGGGATTCGCCTCCGAGCCTTAGTTGTGCCGCGTCGCGCTCGGTTAAAAATCCCTTGACCCAGACATGTGCCAAATCATGGATCTCAAAGATCGGCTCATTCGCGCGCACCGCTTGTCCCAATACCTTGTCGAAATGGACGACGCTACCACGGATGGGTGCAACCACTGGCAATGCGGCAACGATGCGAGCATCCGCCACGATTTCGTCGAGTTGCGGTTGCGTCAGGCCGATTGCCAGCAGTTTGCGCGAAACGGTGTCGAGACGACTACGCGCGGAATTATAGAGCGTTTGTGCTTCCCAGACACGCCTCCGCGGAACGCTTTGAGTCGTGTCCAGCGTGCGCAATCGATCCCAGGACTCTTGACTAACTCTTGTCTGCGCCGCAGCTTGGATCAACTCCAATTGCAGATTCTGCAATTCCAGGCTGGCCAGTTCAGCGATGACTTGTCCCCGTTCAACGACTTGCCCGCGTTCGACGAGAATCTTCGTGAGCCGTCCGTCCAATTGGGACGAGACCTGCGCGCGTCCTTCTGGCGGCACGTCGACCGCACCGTCGAACTCCAATAGCTGTTCGATGATGCGCGGGCGAATCGGCTCAACTCGTAAGCCGATATTCGCTGCCGCTTCGGGACTCAACCGTAACACACCCGGAACAAAGAAGGCTGCCAGTTCGTGGCTACCCTTCGTCACAACACGATCCCCGAAAAAGACGGCACCGTCGCGTAATGCGATATAGCCGGTGCCGGTTCCCTCGACGACGACGTTTCGCTTGCGGTATTCAAACGCTTTAGTGGTTGCCGCCTCCTCCACCAGCACATAACGCTCCAAACCGTCGTTGATCAGCGCCTCGGTCGGAATCGTCAGACGCTCTTTGTCGGCGACGGCAACGATCTGAGCTTGTCCGTACATGCCCGGCAAAAATCTTGGCTCGCCGTTAAGAGGGTTTTCAACTTCACTCCATACCGTGCCTAAGTGCGATTGGGGATCGAGCAACAGCCCCTTGACCTTGACCACGCCTGGGATCACTTCTCCGGGGTATGCTGCTAAAGATAACTCGATGTTTTGACCCAATGATACGCGATTCAGATCACGTTCCAACACGCCGATCTTCACCCATACTTTGGATACATCGATGATTTCGAACAAATGCTCGTTCACCGTGACCACCTTGCCGACGGTGAGATCGGCGTGAATGATCGTGCCATCAATGGGACTGGCGACTGGAACCGATTTAAGGATTGGCTGTCGGAAGTCGGTTCGCAGACGCCGGACCAATTCGTCGGTAATTCCCAAGCTCTGGAGTTTGCTGGATGCCACGTGTAGCGCCCCGCGGTTTTGTTCATGACGCGAGCGGGCCTCGCTGAGTTCTCGCACCGCTGTGATCTGCTCACTAGCTAGATTCTGCACTTGTCCCAGGGTCTTCTGCGATAGCTCCCATTCAGCCTGGGCATTGAGCAGTTCCAATTGGATCGTTTCCAACTCGAGACTTTCGATCTCAGCCAACACTTGCCCGGTACGGACCGACTCCCCCGGTTTGACGTGGACGGCAGCGACCCGGCCACTGACGCCTGTGGCGACAAAGGCGTGCCGTCCCCAGGGAGCGACCAACTGGGCGTACGCCAGAGTTCGGTGTTCTAGCTTTCGTGCGACAATCTCGGCGCTCTCGACGCGCAAGGCGCGCTGCGCATCCGCACTGAGCACGATCGTCCCCTTTGCGGAGTCAACGAGCGCTCCTTTACTGGGCAAGGGGGCGTGCCCCTCGTGGCCTTCAGCCACCGCTGCCGACATCACAGCCAACACGACCAACCATCGGATTACATCGAGACTTGGCGCAATATCGTGTTGGCCAGCGAGTTTGAGTCCCATAATTCTATTCGTGGCAGAAACAGAGTGTGCAGATTTCAGGTCGTTCAACAGGCTCGTCGCGTAATTCTTGGTTGCCAACGACCGAAGCCGGCCGTAGGAAATACTCCCTTGGTTGCCAGAGCAGAGTTCTGACAACCAAGGGAACTCAAATATGGAATGATATGACTTCAACTACCGCAAGCGCTGCATCCTCCCGCCGGAGAACTGCTGGCTGTTGAGGTACGATTGCTGGGATTGGACGCACAGCCGACCATCAAAACGGTGATCAGCACCGAGCCGATCAGATGCCATCTTCGTATCCATACCCAATGAGAAAACATAGTGATCCTCCGTGAAAAAACCTCAAGTGAATAACGATTACATGAACCGTACTACGTACGCGGCCTCTCGCGATAGATTCCTGTAGGCCCCTCTAATCGCCAAGGCAGGAAACCCACTCGCTCGACCGCCTCCCATAAAGCTCGTGCCGACGGTCGCACGCCCGGTTGCGACTCAATGACCACTCCGCCCGTCTGAATTAACACCCGCACGGATTTGGTGCCAGGCACTTTCAGCAATTGACTCGTAACCGCTTTGGCACAACTGTTGCCTTCCATTCCGGTCATAGAAATCGCCGTCAACGTGATCTCTGGGTCCCGTGAAGGCATCCGCAACAGACCCGCGCCGAGATCGAGTATGAGAGAGAACATTCCATTTAGAATCCGCATCGCATCGCCTCCCTTGGGATACTGTAACCGGAACTGGTAGTCCATCGCCCATTTCAGTGTTTCTCTTCCCTCACAAAAAACTCTTCATCGGCTGCAACGATGTACGCTCGGCCGATGGGGGTGATACCTTTCCCAGTTCCCAACAACAGGTCCAGGGGAGGCGAACGCCTATTTCGCGGCGGCACGCACCTTGGCCTTGAGCTTATCGACCATGGCGAGCGTCTGCTGCGGATTTCGGAGAACGTCTGGAGTGCAACTCTCGCAGCACACAAAGATGGGCTGACCGTTGACCACGACCTTGACGGGAACGCCCATCGATCCCAGCTCTGTATCCGTTTCTTTGGCGCAGAAGCCTTGCGCCACGGCTAGCTTGCGATCTGCAGGCGTGAGTTTTGCAAGCGACTCTCCAGCCGTTGCGGCACCGTGATCGTGATGACTGTGCGAAGCGGCCGGGTGGGGTTGCGACTGTTGACAACCGTTCAGTGCCGCACTCAAAACCAAAAACGTCAACACGTACCAAAATTCCATTTTCATGATTTCGCTCCGAATGAACGCTGAGAATGTAACTCAGCTGGTTAGCGTTGGGGTTTTTGTTGAAACGTGCCGTAGGGGCCAATGATCTCGACCGGCTTGTAACCAGCTCGTTCTACTGCTTCCCACAATAAGCGCGGGGACGGTGCTGCCTGAGTACGCGGCATGATTGTCGCCAGCCCTGTCGTCGGGTTGACGTCCACGCGCCCCGCCTCGGGAACCGCTTGCACTTGCCCCGAAACTTTGCGGGCGCAACTGACACAGTGCATACCTTGTACTTTGATCGTTGTCACGTCGGTGGCATCGGCCGCCGTCGCACCAAACCCAATCGCAATAACCGCCGACAACGCGCGTACGAGTGATTTGAGATACATGAACTGAACTCCGTTTTTGACGTAGAAGAAATCTAGAAAACGAACCTTTAGTGTTTCACATACTCCGACGGTTCCTTGATCTCGTTGGGATGCTCCTTGGCCAGCTTGACGAACTCCTCGACGCACGGCGGGCAGCAAAACTCGTAGGTCTTGCCGTCGATGATCCAACTGCACTTGGAATTGGCTTTCGTCAACGTGATCGGGCAAATCTTGTCGCCCACCTTCGGCTTCAAGTCATGCGTCGGCACGAAGCCACGGAATTTTTGATTGCCCGTCTGATTACCGTTGGCAGCGATGTCGGACGGCGTGTACTTGCCGCCCGACACAAGAAACAGCTTTCGCGACTCGTCGTCTCCCAATTGCGCCGGCATCGTGTCAGCGGGGTGATTCGGCATGACGGATGGGAAACCCAACCGAAACCGTTCGTCGTTGATCCGGATATTGGGGATCGTCACCTCGACACGCTGTCCCCAAAGGACCTGAGGAAGCGTTCCCTTAAAGCGGGACGTTTTATCAACCGGGTCGCCCTCTTGTGGTTCCGGTTGCAACGTAAAGGAAACGGTCTCCGTTCCCCCTTCCGGCTTCACGTAGGCCGTGAGAGCCTGCCGTTCGACCTCCTGTACACGCCCTTCATCCTTGCCAAGCGTAAATAGCCGCAGTACACCCTGCTGCTCGAATACCGCCTCGGCATGGTAGCTATCGCGACCAATCGGCACGATGATGCCACCGTTTGCGCCCGGTTTGTGTTCGTGGTCGTCTTTCGAGCTTTCCTGCGAGATGGCGGCCCGTGCGGAAACTACTGGAGTGGGAGGAGAAACCACATTATTCGGCACCGCTTCTTTAGAGGATGGTTTCGCTGAATTATGCCCACAACCCGCGATTAGACCAAGGGCCGCTGCCAACAGCGACGAGCTTGCCAGGACCTTTAGATGGATATACATGATGAACTCACTAGGGAAAAGTTACGTGATCGAAGTGCGCAGTCGCGCGACAGCGTGACCTGTCAAGGGCGAAATACGCAAGCCAGTAGACGCTCACCGCGAGCGGTCAACAGAGATCAGTCTGCTGCGAAAAAAGGTTGCGAAGCAAAGTCCGCAGACCGGCAGCGATCTAAGAGAATTAGCAGCGAAATGTTTGATAGCTGCACAAGCGATCGCGACCGCTGAGAACCGCGTCCTCTGCGGGAAAAGCCAGAGAAGATACGGTGTTCGGTTTGATCAATCCGGAGATTGTCGTTGGAGCGCCGGTGACCAGTGATTCCCAAAGACTGCCGGACGCCCAAAGAGTGCCTAGTGATGCGTCAGCTATGGTTGCCGTCTGCACCCAATCGCGCGATTGCTTTTTGCACGGGCACGAGTGTTTATTTCCAGGAGTCGACCTACCTGCGGGAGCTAATGCGCTGCGATGGCAACACGATCCCACGACAAAGTTTCCTGGTTGCGAAGCGTCTTGTGCCGTGGTTCCTGCATTTGTAAGCCATGCCCCTAGCTTGCAACAGCAAAACTGCGGCCCGAGGACCGTAGTTAAGAGCAATACTGTTACGAGAAGCCGACGACACATGGCAGAGCAAACTTTGTCTTAATATGCAGTAAGGATTGCAGAGCCCCTCATCATGATAATCGGCAAATGCACGAATTATTTCAAGCCCAAATCTGATTTCTTGCGGTATCTTAACATCGCAAACTCGTCACCAAGCCCCCCCGTTGGATCGCGAAGGTTGGCTCTAACTTAACACTGCTATTATGCCTGTCGCGATCTTGCGGTTATCGCTTGTCACGTAGGCTGCGGTCGGAAAGTTCGCCGATTTAACAACTTCTCCCGTCTGACAACGATGCTGTTGGTCAGTCACCGACAAGATGTGCCCCCTGAGCATCGACTCAGCCGGACAAACATCGGGCAATTTTCAACATAACGCGATGGTCGTCACCAAACTTGCAAAGCCCCAGGCAATGCTCGCAGAGCTCGGAGAACAAGATATAGCGAAAGCCAACGCTTCCGAGGAGCTGAAACGCGGGGCGGAGAAGCTGTGCAACCACTTCCTTTTCACGACGGTCTGGCGCTACCAGATATAAGTGAATGTCCTTCCCACTAATGCTTCCCGCCAGGTCGAGCAACCTGAGCATACCCGAGTAAATCGACGTGCTCTTCTCGACTTCAAACGCACAAACAACGCAATCCTCTGTTGCCGCCAGCCATACTACGTCGATCAGCCCGACCGTTTGCGACACTTCTTCACTGAATCCCAGAGGCGGTAGTCGATCGATCGTATGAGCAGCCAAGGTGTCGCCGTCGAAGGTCCGATTTCGGTCATTGACGGCAACATGGACTCGATAGCCGAGCGCACATCCAATTGTCATGAGATGATGTTGGATTTTCAGGTGCTCGTCTACCTCCTTTCGTTCTTGTTCAACCTCTTTGTGTCGTTTGCGAGCAACCTTTTCCAGTGCTTCGCGCTCTCGGGCCAACGCATCTGACCAGTTGCCATCGACAGCAATCTTTCCGATGCCAACGTCGAACAGCAGACCGGCAAATGCCCCCAAATCTTTCGATAAGGCGGCCCCCAACCGGTCGTTCATGTCGACGATGACTTCCCGCATTTCCAGATATGCCGACCATTTGCCGAGTGGTTTGCGGTCCGCGAATAGGGCATTGTAGCCCTTGACAATCGCCGTGTTGAATGGAGGCATGAGCGTGGGATGTAGGAAATACAGGATATTTGCCACCGCTGGCCCAAGTCCCTTGATTTCGCGGCGGTCAAGTTGAAGAATCTCGCGCACAAGACGCTCGGCATCGTCGAGGTGCAAGGTCTGGTACAGAAACTCACCGAAAGCTCGCTTGTGATCTTCCGCCTCATAGATATCGGGAATGCGCAACTTGGGCTTCCAATAAAAGGGGTGCGCCGCGCCCTCGAATACCTGTCGCTGTTCTGTGATGCTCTCCAGCACGACTTCCAGCGGTGAACCCTTGAAATCGTTGCCAAATCGACCGGAGCGAATGGCCTCCACGACATCGATCACGCCACGGCGAATTGAGCGGAAAGCTTTGAGTCGTTCGGGGCTATCGATGAACCACGTATTATAGACGGATTCAGAATCTTGCTTATACCGAGCGACGAGCTGTTCAAGATGGACCAGATCGATATTCATGATCAGAAGGCTCAAACTGTCATGCGTTTACCTAAGACACCATGATTATGGCAGAACGGCGCTGGGACGAAAGACCGCAGCGGCCGCGCTCTACGACCAGGAAGCCTGAAATTAGGACTACAATCGCTACGGCACCGCTGCAAATGTTGATTTTCCATCGGTTCAGAAAAGTCATGCCGTGCGGTAACCCAGGACTTTCGGACAGCGGCGGAGGGCATGTCTTACACCACGCCAGAAGAAGACTGGATCGTAGCGTCGCGATCGCTTCAAGAACTGAGCGATCCTAAAGGTTGGCAAGTAGCTCGTTGAGTGCGATCCGCAACAAACGGGCGATGTGTCGCAAGTTCAGAATCGACACATTGCGCTCGCCCCGTTCGACGCTGCCGATGAAGGTGCGGTGCAGCTTGCATTTCTCAGCCAGCTGATCCTGAGTCCAGCCGCGTGCCTGACGCTGTTCGCGAAGTCGTTGCCCGAGGGCGCGCAGAAAATATTTCTCGTCGATACTTGTCATAGATGACAAGCAGTCTCGCGTTCGCTATGATGTGTTTAAGTAGCATTTTGCAAAAATGCGAATCGTCGGACGGCAACGAGTCGTTGAGGAATCCGTTCCGTATTTCGGCAATTGGGAGTCAACCGTGAAACCGATGCGACACTGGTGGGTGTGGTTACTGCCGATTGGGGGAATGCTGATCGGATGCAGCGGACCTGCGACGCCTCAAAACCAACCCATCCCTGCTGAGTTAGCACCGTACCTCGCAGAAACGGGGAATCCCACGTTGAACTATTGGAACAAAGTCAACGTGCAACTGGTGCTTTGGCGAAAGCCACCGAAATCGGACACAGGTCCGTCGACGCAAGACTTGTCCGCGGTTGGCGCGTGCGCCGAGTTCTGTGCGTACGCTTTAATGCAATTGCCGACGGAGGGCGTCGATGACGAGTTGATCGCGTGGTCGCTCGCTGTGGTGACTTCCAAGTATGAGTTCAGCCGCATGGCGGATTTCTCGTCGTCGATCGACCGGGATGCCAACTCGTCCGAGGTTCCAGCAGGCCAGACAACCGGAGTGCTTCACCGCCATTTGCTCGGTGCTCATTTCGGCTCGCGCTGGTTCGAGCAGGAGCTGAAAATTCGCCAGCAAGGAGCCCAATTGCAACAAGTGTTGACGCAAAAGTACGGTCAAACGGTGCCGCCTTGTCAGTTCTAGGAGATCAAACATGACACAACCAGAACACTCCGTAGACTCTCGTATCAACTGGCCATCGTATCTGAGCGTGCCGCTGACGATCTGCGTACTCGCATGGTGCGCCGGTTGTGGCCCGGTGGTAACTCCCCAGCCCATCAAGTCACCCGCGAAGCCCGTTTTTGTGGTGGCGCCTCCCAAGCCAGTAACCAAGTCGCCCGTGATAGCTACTCCGCCACGCCCAATGCAAGCCTTGTCTGATACCCAACTTACCGAAATCCTGATTGGCGCGTGGCGCCGTTTTGAGCCGCAGGGACTCGATGCCACGATCCAATTTGAGTCGAATGGAACCTGTTCGTACTACTCATCCAGCAGCAATCCGGCCAAGAATCTGTTGGCGGGGAGCGGCGGGCGATTGCACGGACGCTGGACGGTACGTAGCGGCATGTTGGGATTGGAATGGTCGGGGGGTGACAACCAAATCGTCGACTTGTTTGCACGCGGCAGTGCCGCGCGCACTCCGATCCGGATACTGGACGCGAATACCGTACAACTAAGTGGGATTGAGATGGATACAGTTGTTCGCACGTATCAACGTATCCGTTGAAGACCGGGAGGCAAGCTTGATGAAGCGATTTGCTTATAACCACCGTTGCAGTTCAGTGTCGCGCCGTGGCTTAACGCGCCGACTGACATTGAGGAACCCCTAAATCCTTAGGTAGATTTCCGGAAGAAATATGCACTGTCGGTCATGGGCGAGTTTGCGTTTTTGATGATGCGCGCACCCCGAGCGCAAGTACCCAAGGTGGTTTTTGGAAAATTCTATGACCGCCTTTTCTTATACAGGCCGCTCGAAAACGAAGCCGTAATGAAAGGGTGGCAGGTCGATGAGGCCGGGCGGCAACGTCACGAAGCCGACGGACTCTGCCCACGCTCGGCATTGTTCAGGTCGTGGTCGAATACTCATACTCGGGCCTCTCGGCGTGTTGCTATCGTAGTTCCAATGTATTACGGCCAGATAGCCACCCACTGCCAAAACTCGCCATGCCTCTTTCAACAATGTCATCCGTTCTTCAGCATGAAGGATGTTGAACAACATGACGTAGTTCATCGAACCATCGGCTAATCCTGAACCATCGGCCACGAAGTCCCGATAACGTGTTTCGACATTGTCAAGATCAGCCGCTTTGGCCTTTGTTGCCGCCACCATCTCCGGTTCAATGTCCAAGGCATATACTTTGCCGTCGATCATCTTGGCCGCGGGGATGGTGAATGTCCCGTAACCACATCCGAAGTCCACGACGCCTCGGTGGTTTTTCGTCAGACTCAGCTTTTCCAACGTTACTTTCGGATCGAAAAAACCTGCCCAAGATTCCTCCGAAGGCATTCCGCTCTCTCTGGTTTTCATCACAGCCACGACCCCAATTGGATCAACCTGTTTAAGCTAATTCTATCTCACCCGGTTAATTGAGGGGAAGTGTGTCATTCCGACAACGAAAATGTGCAGCATCCGCCGATATATAAGAAAAACGAGCCATGGTGCCGCCCCTCAGGGCGGCACCATGGTCGGACATCACTATTGATGGCTGGGTGATGTTTCAGCGGTCGTGCCGATGCCTGTGGTTCTTGGGACCAGGGCGAATCTGTCCACCGCACAAGTCCAGGGCGACGCCCAGCGCGAGGACGATCCAGAACACGAGCCACGATTGAACACTGATTCCGACGATGGCCGCTACGATGAGCGAGCCATTGAGGTAGGCTTGATTGAGTTTGTGACGGGCTCCCATCTCAACTCCCAAGTTAACGAAAGGCAGCGGGATTTGGCCCGGCGCGGGATCGGTCAGCCGTTTTGAAGTGGATTGCATTCAGCATGGGATACTCCTCCCGAGGTTCATAAAATGGGTCATCATCGAGTGATGCGGCGAACCGTGCCTCAACGGAGCACGGTCAACTCACTGGCCAGCAGATTGATCGCGATGTCGGGATCGACCGGCAACCGGCGTAGCCAGCGCGTGAACTGATGCACCATCAACCCGGCGGCGATGCTGGCTGTATAGATCGTGCTACGAGACGTGCAACTGCCGACCTGGGCATCGGCCAGTGCGAACAGCGTCGTCGGGTAGTGCGCACGTCCGAGCGTATCGGCGACCGTGATAATCCGCATCATTTCGCCGAGCATCCGACCATCGCACCAAAAGCGACTGCTGTTCTGCACGGTGCGCCAGATGGCTTGGCGGGCGGTGATGGAATCGACGCAGCAGAAGACCGCGGGACCCAGATCATGCTGTGGCCGAAACCGATCGGCGATCGTGACGACGTCGGTGGTGGGACTGATGGCGCGCACGGCGTGGCTGGTGGCGACGACTTTGGTGGTGCCAATGTCGGCCATCGCGTAACCCTGCGTTGTCACGTTCGTCGCCTCAACGGTGTCAAAATCAAAGAGTTGCAGCCGAGTGACGCCGATGGACGCAAGTTGTAAGGCCACCTGGCGACCGATGGCGCCAATACCAATGACGGTGACCGTCAACTCTGCCAGTGACGCTTGTGGTACCAATGCTGCCTGTCGTACAAAACGATCAGTCATGACAGGTACCTCCAGGGCTCGGCAGAGGAATGACCTTTTGCTGGCGCCCACCGCCTCCCAACCATGGCTCGACCGGCATCGCCGCCAAACACTCGGCCAGTGTTGGAATGAAGCCAAGGTCTTCCAACACATGCTGTGAGCCAACGTCGCGCACAAAGACGCGGCGCTGTTCACCGATCGTGATTGCCGCGCCGAAAATCTGCTCGGCGAGGAGAATTCCAAACGTGTTGTGCAACACCACCCGATGACGCACGTCGGCCAGATGGCCTTTGGTGGCATCGAACCAGCGATGGATAGCCAAGTAATCGGCTGGGGTTCCGCCCCATTTGCGGGCCGATCGCTCAGCATGGACCAAGGGATTACTCATGACGGCGCTGCTCCAGGGGTGGTTAGCTCCAGTACGTAATAGGGCTCCGGAAACCCTACCGCGCGGAGTTCGTCCCACGTAATATCCGTGGCATCAGCGCGATCCTCGGGCAACTCGTCACGATAGGCGTCCCAGTCGAGTTCGAACTCTTCCGGGGTTTGCGCAGCGAAAAACTCGGCGCACAGACGTTGGCACTCGGTAGCGGCCGCCGCGCGATCGAAGTAAACTTCCTCGCGCGGCGACTCGCCTGAGGGATAGGTGAATTCATCGTTGTATTCCCAGCCCAAGGCGACAATGATCCAGGCTTGGGAGGGAGTCGGTGGCGAACTCGCCGAGCGAAGTGTCGCCCCCGCGACTGCCTGCCCAAAGAACCCGCGGCGGGTAATCGGTGGTAATCTCATCAACAATACTTTCTTGAGTTTTAAGTGGTTGGGATGGGAACAACGGGATCGGTTGCTAGATTCAACCAATCGTCGTATGGATTGAGCCGCGATGCAGGCCAGGCTTCAAGGCCGCCGAACGGATTCGGATGAAGCCAGGGACAGACGTTGGCGGCATATTCGGCGTCCCACGAGGAGAAATCGCTGCCCGAAAATGCCGTGCGATAATCGACTTCGGTAGCCAGCAGCAACTCCGCACCCGGCCCCTGACAAAACCGCACACGGGCGTAGCTCGCACCCCCTCGAGCCAGGATGAACATCACGGACCAATCGCAGCGCCCAAAGACACGCTCAAAGGTCGCTTCATCGGTCCGACTGGGCAGGGGCGAGTTGCCGGGATGGGTATGAATCCAAATCCGGGCGAACTGCTCGGGGCGTAGGCCACGATCCACCTGGTCGTCGAAATACTCGGCGACCGCCGTGTCGTCCAACCCCACGGTGACTGGCGTGGCGTGCTGTTGCACCAATTGAAACTGATCGATCATCAAGAGATCGTCGCGCCGAGCAATGCCAAAACCGCCGATTTCGGTTTCACCCCGGTCCCGTAGATAGAGCAGTTTTGCCCAGGCCTGCGGGCTGAATCTCAAGGTCGGTCTCCGTTCGTGCATCGCTCGTCGTCGGGACCATTTCGTTCGTCGCATATTCACACTCCTCTTTGCTGGGTTCCGGACAGTTTTTGCAGCGGCCATCGGCCAGGCATTCGGAGCAGAAATCCTCCTCGCAGATAGCACAAGCTTCGAGGCAACCGTGACACACGTCTCGGTCACAGTCATCGCACCGGCTGCGACAGTCACGACAGCAACCGCGGCCACAGCGGTGACAGCCGTAGGAACAGTCATAACAGATCTCGGTATCACACCGTTCACAGGTGGTCGTGTTGTCATCGTCGACATCGCCGCCACAATCAGGACAAGTCCGGCCGTGCCAATGATCGAGTTTGATAAACGCGTTGCTGGAGTTGTAGGTCTCCAAGACTTGGCGCACGAGCATGAAAAAATCGAGCAGCCGACCGTGTCGCAACGCGGCACGAATGCTGCTGTGTCCGTTCCCTTCGCACAGCACTTCGTCACGCACGTGGGGGTGCGTAGTCGTGCTATCGCCACTGGCCGGTTGAGGCTCCACCGCTACGACACGGTACGGTTGTTGAGCGCCGAGTTGTGGCAAGTTCAGCACGATCTCAAACGATCCCAAGTCATAGCCGTCCAATCGAATCGGCGCGGTTTGCACCGCCAATTGGTGCTGAGCGGCATCGAATCGCACCTCCGGGAACTCGTTGTGGAGCGCGAGGAGATCATCGTACAGATCCCGCAAGGTAACCCTCAACCGGTGTGGATTGGTTGGTACCTGCGTCGCACGGTACGTTGCGAGATGATCGATCAAGCAATCGATTTGCAGCTGGACGATACTGCGGGCATGTTCGGCCGCAGATCGCCAGTTGCGCTGCTGCGCACACTGCCAATGTTCCACAGCACGACGTAAGTCGTACCAGCCGTTTTCCGGTAATTGCCACGTTGCCGACGGCGCTGCGGCAACCCAGTGGTCGTAAATCCGTTGGGCGAAGCGCAACAGGGTGCGCCGCCCAGGTAATCCCGTCATTGAGTGGTTCCTCCATATACATAGAGGAGCGGGGTGACTGACGTTGTCGCCAGTCACCCCACTCACGTGGTAAATCGGGCTTCGTGGGTCGCTACGCCCCCTCGATTTTGACGGGCGAAAGGCTGATCCGATCGCCATCTTGCAGCACTTGGCTGGGGGGAACGGGTTGGCGGTTTACGCGGATCAGATAGTTCTCGGGTTTGCCGCCGGGAATCTGACGTTGAAATAGTTGCTGGACAGTGAGTCCATCTGGGACTTCCGTATAGTCGGCGAAGCCGCCGCCATCGTTGTTGATCATGAGAATTCTCATCAGGTTCTCCTGGAAATGGGGAAGCTAAACACAATCAAATAGGCTGTTGAGAGGCAACTGGCCGCACGGCCGGACGGCGTGGTCCGGGTAAACGTCGCTGGCGCCCACCGCGAAACTGTCCACCCCGAATCAACAGCCAACGAACGCGCGGCGTCGGTCGCGGAGTGATTTCAAGCGGCGTCACAGCACTCCTCCGCGACCAGTTGGGATCGTGGTACGCTCGTTAAACCGTCCCAATCGCAGATGGAGGGGTCCGGCAACTGCTCGTCGCCGTCGTCCCGTGGGCTTTGGGGATCGATCGGCTGAAAACCAAGCCGCCGAATGGTCGACAGGGAATCACCGGTGATGCGAGCGATGGCCCGCTGGAGAGTTTGTGGAATCATGGAATTCGTCTCCGAGTGTATGTGAAGTAGAAACCAGATCAGCCCATCGACTTGGTGCTTGCGCGCCGTGCCGACCGGGCTGTAGACAACTGAGAACAGAAGAACGATCAGCGACCTGACCGCGCCAGCCACTGCGATTCGAGCCAATCGCGCTCGGCCGCCAGTGCTTGTGAACGCCGTTCAAACGGGCCCAATTCTGGACCATGCAGCGGGCTCAGATCGGCCCACCAGTGCCCCAGCTCGTCCGGCTCGACATGTGACGCTCGGGCAATCGTCAGGCTGCCGAGCCCAGTGAGGTCGAGCACTTCGTCGTAGAGACACTGCCCAACTCCTTGAGGCGAGATCACGAGTTGCATGGTCCCTCCGTTACTTGGGTGAGCGTAGGATGCGCCGCCGGGGACGATCGACCAGCAGGCCATCGAGTACCGACTGCACGGCCGAGAGTTGGGTGGCCACGCTCTGGCGCAATGTCCCATCTTCGCGCAGTTGTTGCGGGGCCACGCCTTGAACAATGCGTTGCGCTTCGGCGACCAACTCGTCAAGTTGTGCGTCGTTGCGAACGTTGAGCTGCTGAAACCGTTCGAAGAACATCCGTAAGTTCTCAATAACACTATCGCGAAAGATTTTCGGTCGACCGTCGTCGTGACCGCTGAGCCGTTCGGTCAGATGGCTTACCAGTTGGCCGAACTCGGCAATAAACGCCGCTTCGGCCAACTGAACCGCCTCTTCAAAGCGAGCCGCCACCCGGGCCTGTTCCTGGCGAAACAGTTCCGGATTCAACTCGCGGAGATAAACCGGAGGTTCGAGCGAGGGAAAATCCCATTCGACGGCGAACAGTCCGCGCAGCGACTGCGGATAATCGGCCACGTTGAAGAGTTGCCCCAGTCGCTCACGCGCGGCCGTTTTCAACGCTTCAAAATGCTCATCGAGCTGAGCCACCGCCTGGGTCAAATCCGCCTGGAGCGCGGTTGCGGCCTGACTGAAAAACTCGATGTCAGCCTGCCGGATCAAGCGAATCCCCGGCTCAGGATACGGAAGGGACATCCCGCGCCATAAGCCTGCTAAGCGGGTACGAATCCCGGTCACCGCCTGAAAGGCCGGATGACGAGTATCGAGCAGTTTCTTGCCCGCCGAGAGAAACTTGCCCGCCGCGCCGAACGACTCGGCCGCTTGGGATTTTTGTTCAGTCGTCAATGTCTTGCGGGTGCCGAACCAGGTGAACGATAGCCGCACCGCGGCCATCGTCCCACGTAACTGACGCGCCGGTCCACTGGCGCGCGCTGATCGATTAGTGAGCGTACTCGACATAGCTTGGGACTCCCGAGAATGAGAAAAGAATACGAACACCTTAGGAGAGCCCGTCAGCGACTTTCACGGCGCTCGACGGGGGTGATAGCACTGCGATTGGAACTGCGTTTGCAACTTGCGCTCGAGGGTTTCAATTTCGCCGATATGGAGAGGTCGGACTCGACCGAGGCGAAGTTGTCGAAAATACGGGGCCATGATTGCGCGGCCGTGCGGGGACATCTCTTCCCGCCAGTAGCGCAGCGCGGCCAACAGCGTGGCAAGCTCGCGTTTCGTCAACACTGTTTAGTGATACTCCTGGGCTTAATTTTGGGACGGATCACGGCGAACCGCTCGCCGTGGTTGGGGCGTGATGGCGGCATCGCGCAGATAGATACCTGCCTGCTGGGCCGAAAGGCAGCGGCCACTGGCCCACGTCCGTAGCCGCTCGACCGTTTCGGCCGCCGTGACGGCGACCGGCACGATCTGCTGCGCCGCCTCTACGAGGGGCACATCCAGTAACGTCGCCAAACGACAGCAGGCCCGGATTTCGGCGCCGGTCCAATCGTCGTCAATAGGCCTGCGCTGCGTGGCATCGAGTTGGTAGTGACGTAAAAACAGTTGCCAAATCGCCTGCCGCTCCGCCGAGTTGGGCAGATCGAGAAAGAAGACACCGTCCATCCGCTCAGCGCGCGAGAATTCCGGGGGCAACTTGGTGACGTCGTTGGCGGTGGCGATCACGAACACATCGGAGGTGTGATCGTTGAGCCAAGTCAGTATCGTGCCGAACAGGCGCGTTGTGACACCGCTATCGGTTGGTCCGGAATTGGCCGCGCCGCTGAGCCCTTTTTCCACCTCGTCGATGAACAACACACAAGGGGCCATCGCGTCGGCAATCCGCAACGCTTGGCGGACATTACGCTCGGTCTCCCCCACGATGCCACCCAGCAACGCACCGACATCGAGCGTGAGGGTAGGACGCCCCGTCTCGGTCCCGAGCGCCTTGGCAAACGCGCTCTTGCCGGTCCCAGGCACGCCCAATAATAGGATACCGCGCAGCCGAACTCCGGCGCGACGCGGCATTGGTCGCAATGCTCGTCGACAAAACGCTTTCAAGCCGTCGAGACCCCCCAACTGCTCGAACGTCTCGCCGCCGCGATGCAACTGCAACAAACCACTCTGCTTGAGCAGGCTACTCTTGAGTTGCCAAAGCGTCTCGAGGCGTAACTCACCGTGGCGCACCAGCGACAGCGCGAACGCCCCTTCGGCCTCGTAACGAGTGAGCCCGGTTGCCGCATCAAGCACGGCAGCCAGCGCTTGCTTGCTGGGCAACTCGTGCTCCTCGGTCGCCACTCCCTGCGCGATCATTGCCAACTGCTCCCGCGATGGCAACTCATGTTCAATCGTGACAAACAGGCGCTCGAGTTCCGCCGGTAGTTGCACCACCGGCGCCAGAATGACCGCGAATGTTTGTTGCGTCTTGCCCAGGTGCAATTGCTGCTCGAGCGCTTGCACGATCTCGGCGCTATTGAGAAAGCGATGCAAGCCGCGCAACACCAAGAGTGTTGGACGCTCGTGGTTGGCCAACGCTGCCAACGAGCGGATCGCGGCCAAGGGATCGGAGGCGGTCGGTGCCAGTTCGCTCCGCGCGGCACCGAGTAGCGTCAGACCTTGATTGAGATCCCAGGTCGCCAGACGCCAAGCTTGCTCGCGGCAGAGCGTGGCGATTTCGGCCAAGGCATCTTCGGGCTCAACCGTTTGAACATAGAGCCCGCTGAACGCGGCGCGGATATGTTCTTGTAAGGCATTAGCCAGGTTCATGAAATTCCTCCAAAAAATGAGTGTGCGTGATGCACGAGCGTCGAGCGTCACGTGGGCTTACGATTCGCGTCCGACACGGCGTTGCTCGGGTACGCATGGTGCAGTCGCCGGGATTTGGTGATACGCGCTCAACAGTTGCTCGCTACCGATGCGCCCGAGGGAGCGGCGTAGGAACTCGTCTGCCTGTTGACAGGCGGGCCCCTGGAACCCGTGGGTTTCGATGCGAGCTTCGCCGGTCGGAAAGACAATGACCTCGATGGTTCTCATGCTGGGTCTCCGATCGCTATGGTGAGTTTGATCGAGCCATCGGCCAGGGGTAGCTCGTTGAGTGAGTGCCCCTGTCGTCGCGCCTCGATGCGGCACTTCTCGACGGCATACCGTTGCAAAAAGGCGTCGAGCTGGCCCTGCGCGCCCCAGCGGCCTTGAAAGTTGTCGTAATGCAGCTGTCCGGTTTCGGTTTGACAGACGAGGGGATAGCGCCACCCGGGCAATTGCACTTGCCAACCGGTGGCTTGCGTGGCGAACAACTGCGATGTACCGAGCATCGGTGGCGGTAACTGCAAACGTTCGCAACTGGCCGCGATCGCCGCGGGATCACGGACTTCGGTCTGAATCGTGACGATGTGGGACATAGGGGACTCCTGTAAGAGATTCAACGGGTTGCTGGCCCGATCGATGCGTAAGCGGGCCTATTCATGTGGTTGTGACGCGTTTTTCGCGATTCTTTAGCTCAGCCGTCCGCCGGAAGCAAAGCATGACTGCGTCGACGACGCGGTTGCTCCGGGTGCCGCCAGCGAGAAGCATGGTTCGGCGGTGCGTGTAGTTCACGATATGGATCGGATAGCCCGGCTGCTTCCATCCGGCGGAGATAATCCAAAGCCCGTTTGACGGTCATCGGATTCAACCCAAGCGCGGCGGCGATCTTCCGCTGGCTCCGCTGGGGAAAGTCAAGGCGAGCTTGCCGACATACGGCGATCGCCCGGATATGCAACGGCGGCTCGAATAAGTCGAGCGTGAGAGAATGCTGCGAATCACAATCGCCCTGTGACGCTTCGGCAATGTCAGCCCCAAGCGATTCGAAGCGGAACGTCAGTCTCCCTCGGGGACGAACCAAAGGAGTGTCGAGTGCCTGGATCGGTAGGACTACGAATCTCGGAATGAGGCGCTGCAGCAGGTCCGCAAATTCAAACGAATCTTCGCTCAGTTTACGTATCACTTCCGGTAAACGGTCGGCCAAGTCTTGCCGCGACACGCAGTCAAGCGATTCCTGACTCGCGGACGGGGCTTTCACCGCCGCGCGGAGTTTCTTCAGGGACGCTTCGACCGTTTGCAATCGTTCGACCAATGACTGCAATTGCCCTCCGGCGGCGATGGCGGCGGTCAAATTGGACGCTTGCCGTTCTAACTGAGCGATCTCTGACGTCGAATCACGCCGTTGTCGTCGCGATCCGTAAGCTCGTTCCGAGATTTCCCATACCGCTTCTACAAATCGCTGCCGCAACCGCTCATCGTCTGCCAAGAACGTAAGCAAGCATTCCAGCACCCGCTCCCGCGTGAGCCGTGCCAGAAGCTGCACGCGATTCCAACAGCATTCCCCCATTCGTCGCAGTGAATTGGCGCAGCGCAGATGCCGACCCGCGTAGTACATCAGTCCGCCGCAGATACCGCACACGGCCGATTGTCCGGGCCAGAGCGATCGACTGCGGGGCACACCCCGACGCTTGGGCGGCCCGGTGGCTTTTGCCGTCCGCTCACGACGACGTGCAGCGATTGCGGTGAGTACCGCCGAGTGCTCTTCCGGCGTTAGATGCGCTAACTGAGGATAACATTCCGTTTCTGGCTCGGCGTTCTTGGTCGCCTTATGCCGTCCCGTCTTGAAGACCGGACGACAGATCGTATCGCGAAACGTCCGCATGCCAGCCAAGATCGGATCGCTCAACAATTCCACCACGAGCCGGGCCGACCAGCGTCCGCCGGTGACGTATGGTCCGGGCGCGATCCCATCCGAGTTGAGCCAGTCGGCGATCGTTGCATACGACTCGCCCGCGCGCACTCGGCCCGCCATACTGGCGATCACGGGTGTGCATTCCGACAGTTTCGCGATACGGAGGTTCTTGGGTCCGAACGCACCGGAGGCGGCTTCCTCGGCAGAGAGCTTGCGGTAGCCGTAACGGACCTTTTGCACCATCCCGCCTTGATGGAAGGAATGGGTGGCCGTTCGCCGGACGCGGCGGCGCGTGTCCGGAATATGGAGACCGTGTCGCAATGCGGCGGCCCCCATCGTGATCTCCCAATTCTCGTCTCCTGTGTCGAGATTGTCGCCGATGCAGATCACGCGCGTGCCAACGTCGACGGCATTCTGCACGAAATCGAATTGATAGCGCGGATTGCGATAGATGCGGCTCAAATCTTCAGCGATCACCAAATCGATCGTTCCTGTCGCAACTAGATCCTCGGCTGCTCGGATCGTGGCGCGATCGGTGCGCATGCCGCTGGCCTGCTCGCCGAGAAATTGAATCTTCGTCGGCCCTGGGTAGATACGACTCAAAAAGTCTTGGATATAGCGGTACGACGCGGCAATGTTCTCAACGTCTTGATGAATGGTCGAGATGCGTCCCAGGGCAATCACTTGGAGTACGTTGCCGGATTTTGGGGTCAGCGGATGGGTGGTGGTGTGCATCGGAGTTCCTTGCAGAGTCGTGAAATGGATCGGCAACCACGAAGGATGCTTCCGTTCGTCGTTGATATTGCAGCCGTATCGCCAGAACGCGCGATGGCTTCGGCCTGATAGCGATTGGCGCCCTCATTGATTGTGACGCAAAAAGCTCAAATATTTAGCGCATGATTGCCGCGTGCCGGACGAACTTGCATCCGTTTCGCCGCTCAGCCAATCATCAGCGCCGGAACCATCAACGCTGAGCGCGCTTCGCGCGCAAGTCACACGTTGACAACACTCCCACAATCCAGCGGTCACCTTACACCGCTCGCCCGTCGCCTGCTTGCGGCTTGCGCCGAATCCACCGACTGGCTTTGACGGGGCAGCTCGTCAATTCATGAAACGGATCGGTCACCCCGGCGGCGCGCATTTGCCTGCCGTATTGCACGGCAACATTCGCCTGTCGCTTGGTTATTCCCAGTTGTTGGCCGATCGCTGTCAGTCCCAGAGCTTGATCGGTCAGCGCCAACGCAGTCAGGCCAAATCTGGGGCCGGTTGAAGGCTCAAACAGATCGACCGACATTCCGATCCGCTCAACGCCCCAAGCTTCCGGTTTTCCGTACGCGCCAGCCAAGGCTGCCCGAGTTCGGGCAGGCAACAAGGCGGCCAGATGGAGGTCAAAGCGGGCGCGGAGAACTACCTTGTTGCCGCCGAATTGTATATGCGGCACGGCGTGAATTGTCCCGACCAGAGCTTGGAGGTCGTCCCGCACCGAACGATCGGCTTTCTGTAGAACAGTCGTCAACTCGGCGATCCGAGCTTCAATTTCCTTGCGCGTCGGCAACCGAGCGTGGTCATCCTGGGCCGAGAGACCTTCCAAGTCGGCGCGTAACTCGGCCAACTCATGTTCACGTTCCAGCAAACGCTGCAGAGAACTTTCAGGTGGTTCGTCCGCTTGCTCAAGGGCGTCGTTCAACTTTCGGATGACGGCTTCCGTTTCTCGAACCTTGGCAACCAGTTCCGCTCGGCGCGCTGTGCGAGCCGTCGAATCTCCCAAGAGTTTGCCTACCTGGGAGAGCATACGGTCGATTTCACCATGCAACGATTGCAGGCCCGCCACCACCGTGGTATAGATCGGGCGTTCTGTAAACTTCGTCAGACAGGTCGCCCTGTTCCAACACTTGTATTCCACGGCTTGAGCACAGCGGTAGCCCCCTTCGGCACGAACCTCTTTGTGCATCTTCGCACCGCAACAATGACAACGAAAAAGGTTCGATAACGGCCCGCGTGAATCACGTGGAATCCCGTACAGTCCGTGGTCAACGCCGGACAGAACCTTCGCTTTCGGACCGCGTTCATCAATCGCTTTGTTGGCGGCATACCACAACCAGTCGGGCACGATGCGCAGATGTGGCATGTCGCGCGTCAACACTTCATCCGCAGAACTGGGCTCCGCCCGATGGCAGCCCGTCCCCCAGACTTTTTTGGAAACCTTGTCACGAAACTTCTGCACGCCGCGATAATCGAGGCGGCGGATCAGGGCCTTGACGTTATCAGCCGACCAAGCAGGATGCAGAGAGTTACTGGACTTGGGAAACCCTCGCTTCGTCAACCATGCTGCCACCGATGTCGGCGATTCCTGTGCGGCGATCCGCTCATAGGCTTCGAAAACCGTAGCCGTCCACCGCGAATCAATCTCGTCAAAGTATGGCCCTTCCTCCGGCTCGCCATCGACGCTGGGTTGGGACGCCTTTCGCGAGTACCCGGGCTTGAGTAGACCGATTGCTGCGCCCATTGCCCACAAAGCTTCGTGCTTGCGTTTAATCCGCCGCGCGGTGTACTTGTTCGTCCGCTGATGATGGCGGGCGGCATCGAAGAGCCGTTCTTCCCAGTTCTCTTCGTCCGCAGTGTCCACTTCGTCGTTGATACAGAACACCCGCAGCCGCTGATCAAGGGCGCTACGAATGAGTTGGACGCAACTCGCGGCATCACGGTAGAGACGACTTGAATCCTCGGCGACAATCAGATGCCATCGCCCAGCGCCGAGCCCTTCCCAGACCCGATCGATGCCAGGGCGGTGAATCTTTTCGCCGGAGATTCCTTCGTCGGACAGCACATCTAAGACGTAATCGCTTTCGGCCAGACCGAGCGCCTGCAAAAACACTTTGCAGTAGCGAACTTGATCGACGATCGAACTTTGGTCCTGTTCGTCGGTGGAATATCGAGCATAAATCAGCACGCGAAGATGTCGACCTTTCGACTTGGCGAGCTTGTGCCGCACCCAGTTCGTGCGCGCGGAGAATTCCGCAGCTTTGCGTTGTCGCCTCTTCATTTCCACCTCCGTGACTTCGTCGTCCGTTTGGTTATCTGACGTACATCGAACGTCAGAGGAAGCAAGCGTGTTGCTTCAACTAGCTCGATCATTACGTTTGCACGGAATGTCGCTAACGGAGTTGACTGGGAGATAGCTCGGAGTTCGGAGTGGAGGGCGTGTGAAGCGCTAAGGGTTAGATCGTGCTACGCAGTGACGAGGCGCTCAGGTCGACGACCATTGAACAACGGTCGTTGAGAACTTGAACCACCGACATTTGACGGAACCCACAGAGATGGGCTTCGATCTGGGGCGCGTGGAGGTTCTGGAAGCGGGACTGTTTGGGCAGCCGAGTCGTAAAACGGCTAGCTTTTCTCGAACTACCTTACCGATTATTTCCCTTTTCGCCGCCGCTTGGGTGATGATGAGCCTGGGCCTTCGGCAAGTCCTCACCAGGGATCACCAGGAATCAGTTCAATGAGCGACGCTCGGACCAGCGCTATCGCGGCACGAGCATCATACTCCAACCCAGGCCGAAGCAGTGGATTAATGTCGCTCATAAACGCTTGGTCTCGTTCCTTGTCGAACAAGTTGTGTTCGTACTGAGCGCGCGTGATGTCGTGCTGCTCTCGGCGCATGTATTCCAGGAAGCAAGCGACGACGGCAGGCGGATCGATCAGGCCTCGATCGAGACACAACCAAAGGTCAAATAGGTCACGCCCCTTCCGGCGTTGATAGAGCGCCCGCATCTTGGTGCCCATCAACTCGTTGTTGGCGAATGTGACGACCTCGCAATTCCCCGTGAACCAGGGGTTTCGCACAGTAAGCGATCGGCGCTGCAACCCGTAGAGTGAGAAATGTTCGCGGGTGTTGATCTCAATCTTGAGACGCAGCGGGCGAACGGGCGCGATCTCGGACTCGAATCGATAAGCCAAAGTAGCGCTGCCTGATCCGCTGCTGCGGTTTGGTGTGCCCAGCCAAGGATCGAGCTTGCCCCGCACGGCATCAAGCGTCGATCCGATCGGGGCCGCTTCCGTCTGCACCAGATCGATGTCCTCGGAATATCGAAATGGCGGTTCAATCACCAGTTTGTGCAGTGCGGTGCCTCCGCGCAGCGCAATCTTGCTCGCCAGACTCGGATCGGTAAACAGTTCGACGGCGGCGCGGGATAGCACCAGATCCTGTTCGACCTGTGCGTCATCCGCCCAAGGAACCACGCCTCGCCACGCCGTGATATTCGCTTGTGGAATCAAGTTTCGATATCCAGAGGCTGATCGACTAAGACATGCCAGCGACGATCTTCTTGGGCATCCTGGTCGCGACGGCTGGATCGCAAAGGAACACGATTCGGTGATTGACGTTCGATCCAACCCCTGAGAGGTTCCGCCAACCGACGTGCGCGGACTCGATCGAGGATGAATCCTAATCGTTGAGCATTCGGCACGTCATCGACGACTTTTGTAGCGACGACAAGCTTCTTGGAGTCGATCTTGGAAGCCAATTCTGCAATGACCGTGGCTACATTGTCCAGTTGCCCGGCAGCCTTGGCAAAACGAACCAGGTCGACGGCCGTCGTCTCCGGCGTTGAAACGCGCATCGAGCCGGTTGGTGTTTTGAAATTCGTCAGGGATACTTCGGAAACAAAACGGCTGGCAAAGAATCGAATTCGCGCTCGTCCCGCCGTGATCGATC
>CAYLYE010000042.1:0-32907 GCA_964387325.1 uncultured Planctomycetaceae bacterium | reverse complement strand
CACTGCTCGAGGCGTTCTTCGGGAGAAACATGCTTGCGAGCGATCACCGGCTGCGCGTAGTGTTTTTTGCCTGCGGCGAAAATTGCGAATGCAATGACCATCAGCCCGGCAGGAAACAGAAATGCCAGCCAGTAACTCTTGAACGAGTCGCGGATCACCGGCACCGCAAATTGCGAGATCACGGCACCGACGTTGATGGCAAAATAGAACATCGCAAAGGCGTCGGTCCGCAACTGGGTTTGTCCCGGCCGCTGCTCGTCGTAAGTCTGTCCCATCAAGGTCGAGATGTTCGGCTTGATGACGCCGCTTCCCATGGCCAGCAGTGTCATGGCCAAAACCAGACACACATCGTTTTCGATTCCAAGGATGACGTGGCCCATGATGTACGGGACCGAAAATCCGACGATCGTCCAGTATTTACCCAGGTGATTGTCGGCGATGTAGCCACCCAGCAACGGCAAGAAATACACCCCGGCCATGAATAGGTGCATCGCCGTGGTTGCGTCCTGGTCGCCCATCTGCAGCTGCTCGGACATGTAGCGGGGCAGAATCGTGAGCATGCCGTAGTACGAACAGCGCTCGGCGAACTCGCCCCAAAAGAAGAACCAAAATCCGAGCGGATGGGCGCGGAAAAAACGGGTTACGAACGAACCGGTGGCGGCGGCCGAATCGGGTGTGGAATTCATCGACAGATTACCTTGACGAACGCAGGGTGAGCGGATCGAGCGACCCGTTTTGTAGTCGTTTCAGTTCGCCGGGGCAATCTGAAGTCGCTCACGCGCCGCGGCCGCCCAGGGACTGTCCGAGGCCAGCTCAAGAAACGCCCGCCAGTGGACCTCGGCCTCGTCGACTCGCCCCAGCTCATCGAGCGTGCGGGCCAGATGATAGTGCGCGTCCGGGTACTCGCCGTGCGAAGCGAGTGCCCCTTCGAATGCCGCCACGGCCAGATCTCGCTCCCCCAACTCGGCAAGTACGCAGCCCAGGTTGGCTCGGGCTTCGACGTAATTCTCGTCCAGCTCGACCGCCACATAGTACCGTTCGCGCGCGGCCGACACCTCGCCGAGCCGATACAAGGCCTCGGCCAACTGAAAATTCGTCTCCGCGTCGGGTCCCCCCGCCGCCAAGGCCGATCGATACCACGCGCAGGCCGCCGCCAGGTCCCCCTGCTCTTCGAGCGTGTGTGCAGCCGCGATCATCTCGTCGGTCGTCTCGGGTTCTTCGTACACGGCGAGTTCAGCGGACTGCTCAAGCGTGTCGAAGTCGAATCGCAACTGACCCCCGGGCTCGATCAGGCCATCACCCTGGCGGAGCAACAGGTCTTGCCCCTGAACGATGACCGACAGTTGTGCCAAAGGACGCTCGACCTCGGGGAGCCAGCGACGCAATTGGGCCAGCTTTTGTTCGATGGCTCGGGGCGACATGCCGCCGCTGAGCAACTCGACGAGCCGCCGGGCCGTGATGACCTCTTGAAAGTCAAAGTACGGCAACTTGCGCACTTGCCGCACAGGTCGAATCAGCCCGCGACGGTGCCAGCGGCGAACAATGGCCAGCGGCACCTTCAGTAGCTCGGCCAACATGGCGGGGGTGTAGAGACGGTGGATCGGCTGCGCGTCGTCGACCAGCCCTAGCTCTTGCCACAGTTGTGTCTCGGTGATCACACGAGTTTCGCCGTCGTCGATCGCTTGACGCAGCGAGGCGTCGAGCCGGTCGGTCCAGTCGGCGGCGGCCAGCTCACGCTCCCCCACCACGATCAGTCGCAGAGGTTGGGTGAGCGACTCGACGAGTTCGGCCCCCTGTTGGGCCAGCGCGGCAGCCACCTCGCGGCGATTCATGCCCGAGAGCGGACCCACGATCGCGATGCGTTCGCCACGCAGCGACGGCTCGATCGGTAATGATTCAATGTCCATGCGGCCCAATGTCATCGGCTCGGGCGACCGTGTCAATCGGGGGGCAACGCCTCCTGAGGTATTCATCCGAGCCCCCTGACTCGGATAAAAGGGAAGCATTGGAAAGGAATTGAGCGTGCTGGATCGGCACACCTCGGCGACCCTAAATCTTGGCGGTGATTGACGATTTGATTTGACAACCCCCTGTCCGGCCGATTAACGTCATAGTGTGAGTTTCTCCCGATTCCGCTGACTTTTATGTTGGCGGAGCGGGTCCCACCCATGCCTTCCTTCCTTGGCACGTTGCCGCGCCCAACCGCATCGTCCGTTTTCGTAAAGGCACCCATGCTATGAAGCGATTCATGGCCGGCTTTGTCGCAGTATCGCTCGCCGTCGTGTCGAACAGCGCGCAGGCCCAATTTCCGAAGCTGACCGCTGCGTCGCCGCTCGGCGTTGCTCCTGGCCAAACGGTCGATCTGACGCTGACCGGGACCGCGCTGGCGAAACCGACTGGCGTCTGGAGCAACTTGAGCGCCAAGTTCGAGTTGCCGACCGACGACAAGAAGAACGGGACCGCCGCCGACAAAGTGGTCTATCGAGTCACCGTGCCTGCCGACGCGCCGCAAGGCACCTACGCGCTGCGGATCGCCACTCCGGGCGGGATCTCAAATCTCCGGTTGTTCACCGTCGACGAGCTCCCCACTCTCAAGCAGGTCGCCAACACCACGCTGGCCACGGCTCAGGAGCTCCCCTTGCCCGTCGCGGTCGAAGGCAGCGTCAACGCCGAGTCTTACCACTACTTCAAATTTCGTGGCGAGGCCGGCCAGCGGCTCGCGGTCGATGTGCAAGCCCGACGATTGGGCTCGGCGCTCGACTCGGTCGTGCGGCTGTTTGATGCCACCGGGCGCGAGCTGGCCTTCAGCGACGACGAAGAGGCGACCGAGGCCGACAGTCGCTTCGTGACACGCTTACCCGCCGCGGGCGAGTACTTCATCGAGCTACGCGATATCCGCTATCAAGGCTCGGCCAATCACGTCTTTCGCATGCGGGTCGGCGACTTCCCGCTGGTCACCACGACGTTTCCGCTCGGCGTGCAGCGCGGGACCACCGCTCGGCTGACAGTCACAGGGCCTGACTCGGGCGAGGTGCCGGCGATCGAGGTCCCCACCTCAACCGCCACGACCGACTCGGCGAGCTTCGTTGCGAAGCATCTCAACGGCAAGAACGGTACCGCTGGACGCGTGTTCGTTTCCTCAGGTGTCGAGCAAGTCGAGATCGAGCCGAACGACACGGTCGAGACCGCCACGCTGGTGAGCTTGAGTGGTTCGATCAACGGCCGCTTCGAGGCTCCGAAGGATCGCGATCATTACCGCTTTGCGGTCAAGAAGGGGGAGCGAGTCCGCTTTATCGGTCGAACTCGCACGCTCGGCGCTCCGACCGACCTGTTGCTGCGGCTGCTCGACCCGGCTGGCAAGCAGCTTTCCGAGTCGGATGACACTGGCTTGGACGAAGGCTCGATCGAGCTTAACGCCCCGGCCGACGGCGTGTATCAACTGGTGGTCGAAGAGTTGCTCGGCCGCGGTGGTAGCGAGCAGGTTTATCGCGTCGAGGTCGAGCCCTATAAGCCGGGTTTCTCGCTGAGCGTGGATGCCGATGTGAAGGCGAAAATCGAGGCCGATCCGTTCAACGCTCCACGCGGCGGCACGTTCGTGGCCAAGGTCAGCGCCGCGCGGCGAGACTACACCGGCCCGATCACCGTGACCGTCGAGGGGTTAGGCGCAGGGGTCACCTTTGCTAACAACACGATTGCCGAGGGGAAGGCCGACACGACGATGCAAGTGACCGTGCCGGCCACGATCGACAGCGGCAAGTATTTTCCGATCCGGTTCGTCGGTCGCGCCAAAGTGGGTGACGCCGAAGTGGCCGTGACCGCCAACAGCATGAACGCCATTCGAGGTCAACTCGGTGGGCTGATCTATCCGCCCGCCTGGCTTGAAGGTCAGCTGATGCTCGGCATTGGCGGCGAGTTTGCTGAGTTCCTTAAATTGACGGTTGATCCGAAGACGCCGAGCATTCCGCAACTGCTGGGCACTACCAACTTCAAACTCAAGGTCGAGAAGCTGAATAAGTTTGACGACAAGATCAATGTCGCGGTCGAAGGCTTGCCCAGCGGTTTCACCAGCAAGGTCGCCGCGATCGAGAAAGGCAAGGCCGAGACGGTCATCGAGGTGACGGGCCCCGCTAATCTGGCCCAGGGCAAGCACACGCTGCAAATTGCCGCGACGGGCACGTTACAAAATCAGACCAAGACGGTGCGGCTCGACGTACCGCTTGAGGTCGTGTCGCCGCTCGTCGTCGAGGCGTCCGTGGTTGACGGAGCCACGGCCGAGCGTGGCAAGCTGAAGGTCAAAATCGCCCGCGCCCCTGGCGTTGCCGGCGAGGTGACCTTGGCGGTGCGAGGCGCGGCCCGCGGGTTCAAGGCCGATGCGGTCAAGTTGCCCGCCGATAAAAATGAAGCCGAGATCAACTACACGGCCGACAAAGGGAGCAGCGGTGGCGAGTTGATCGTGTCGGGAACGCTGAGTGTGAATAAGCAAAATGTCCGGATTGACAGTCGTCCGGTGAAGGTTCAAGTTGCCAAAAGGAATTGAGTCGTCCGGCGCGATCGAGCGTCGGGTGAATCTTGCACAAGGAACATTTACTATGCGTCGTGTGACACCCATGTGGCGAACGAACGGATTGTGGCTCGTGTTCGCGCTGACGAGCGTAGCTGCGCTAACGAGCGTAGCCTCGGCCGACGAGATGCGGCAGATGATGGGAGGGGGCGAGTTGAAACTCGAACCGATCGTCGTCGGCAAGCCGCAGAAGATCGACGTGCAACCGCCGAGCGTGAAGCTCGACACGCCGCGTCGACGCATGCATCTGGTTGTCAGCGGCTTTTATGAGGCCAATCGTGTCCAAGATCTGACGCGCGCCACCGAGTTCCTGTCGAGCAATCCGCAGGTGGTCAAAGTGGATCGTGGCATTGCGATTCCGGTGGGCAATGGTCGCGCCGAGATCAAAGCCGTCGTCGGCGGAATGACTCAGAGCGTGGTCGTCGAGGTGAGCGGACAAGAGACTCCGGAAAACGTGTCGTTCAACTACGGCACGCTCGTCGCGCTCTCGAAGCATGGCTGCAATCAGGGGGCCTGCCACGGCTCGCCCAGCGGCAAGGGGGGCTTCCGCCTCTCGTTGCGGGCCTACGATGCGGTCCTCGATACCGAGACGCTGATCCGCGAGTCGTTTAATCGTCGCACGAATATTCTGGAACCAGAAAAGAGCCTACTGATCCGCAAGCCGCTGATGGAAGTGGCTCACGGCGGCGGACGCCGACTGGCCAAGGACGACACCGCCTACGAGCTGCTGCTCGATTGGATCGCCCAGGGCTGTCAGGTCGACGCTCCGAACGCGGCCCAATGTGTGAAGATCGACGTGTATCCGAAGCAGCGTGTGTTGCATCGCCCGGCCCATGCCCAGCAGGTGCTCGTGCTCGCCACGTTCAGCGATGGCACGGTACGAGACGTGACCTCGTTGGCCTCGTTCTCCAGCAGCGACGAAGCGGTCGCGCAGGTCGACGAGGACGGTTTGGTCGTGTCGGTCGACCGTGGCGAGGTTGCCGTGCTCGCACGTTACCTGGAGCACATGGCCACGTCATCGATGATGTTTATCAAGGACATTCCCAACTTCAAGTGGAATAACCCGATCGAGAATAGCTTCGTCGACAAGCACACGTTCGACAAACTCAAGCAGTTGCAGATTCTCCCCTCGGATGTGTGCAGCGACGAGGAGTTTGTTCGCCGAGTGTATCTCGATACGATCGGGTTGCTCCCCACATCAGCCGACAGCCTCGCGTTCCTGGCCGACACGGCGAAGGACAAACGGGCCAAGCTGATCGACACGCTGCTCGATCGACCCGAGTACGCCGAATTCTGGGCCATGAAATGGGCCGACCTGTTGCGGGTCCGCAATCAGAAGATGACCGCCTCGGGCGTGCATAAGTTCAACCGCTGGATCGTGCGCGCGTTGCGCGACGACATGCCGTACGACGATTTCGCCCGGCAGTTGTTGACCGCCAATGGCAATACCTTCAGCAATCCGGCGGCCAATTTCTATCGTACCACGACCGACTTTACGGACTGCACCGAGACGACCTCGCAGTTGTTCTTAGGCATCCGCATCCAGTGTGCCAAGTGCCACAATCATCCGTTCGAGCGTTGGACACAGAATAACTACTATGGTATCGGCGCGTTCTTTAATCGCGTACAACGCAAGAAGACGCCGTCGGTTGACGAGATGGTGATCTATGTCTCACGTCAGGGCGAGGTAACGCAGCCGCGAACCGGGCAGACCATGAAGCCCTGGCTTCCGCTCAAGGGAGACGCTGACTTGCCGGCCGACGCGGACCGCCGCGAGACGTTTGCCGATTGGCTCACGCAGGCCGACAATCCATTCTTTGCCCGTGTGGCAGTCAATCGCCTGTGGGGACACTTGATGGGGCGAGGTATTGTCGAGCCGGTCGACGATTTCCGCGACTCGAACCCGCCCAGCAGCGTGGCGCTGCTCGATGCGTTGGCCAAGGATTTTATTGACCACAACTACAGCATCAAGCACTCGATCCGCACGATCTTGGGGAGCCGGGTGTATCAGCTCAGCTCGCGCAAGAACGACTTCAATAAGGACGATGGCAAGTACTTCTCGCATTACCGCACGCGGATGCTCACCGCCGAGCAATTGCTCGACGCGATTTGCAACGTGACGGGGGTCGACGAGAAGTACGCCGGCTTGCCCGCCGGTATGCATGCCACTTCGCTACCAAGCCCCGACGTGGACAATTACTTCCTCAAGGTTTTTGGCCAGCCGGCTCGCGAGACCGCCTGCCAATGTGAGCGGAGCAGCGAGTCGAACTTGTCGCAAGCATTGCAGATGATCAACGGCCCGCTTGTGCATGGCAAGGTGCGCGACGAGAAAAATCGATTCCGTAAGTTGATTGCGGCCAACGACAACGACGAGAAGATCATTCGCGAGCTGTATCAGGCGTCGTTTTGCCGCCAGCCCGCTGCCGCCGAGTTGGCTGCGGCTCTGAAACACATTCAAGCCAGCGGCGACCGTCAGCGGGGCTTGGAAGACGTGTGTTGGGCGTTGCTCAATGCGAATGAGTTTTTGTTTCAGCATTAAAGGTTTTACGGTTCTCTATTTTCGGTTTTCGGTTGTGTTGGTTATGAGTATTTCGCTTGGCGTTATTGACCTTCAAGGGTTGCTACTATGCGTATCATGAGCCTGATGTTGTGCTTGGTCCTCAGTGGAGCGGTGAGCTTCGCGGCCGAAGATAAGAAGGACGCGAAGAAGGCCGATAAGCCTGTTGCGGCCGAAGCTAAGAAGGTCGACGCCAAGCCGGCGACTCCGGCGCCGAAAATCGAGGAAAAGAAACCTGAGCCCAAGCCGGCAACCGCTCCCGCCCCAAAAGCCGAGGCGAAAAAGCCTGACGCCAAGCCCGCCGAGAAAAAGCCCGAGCCAGCTAAGCCGGTCGAAACGAAAGTCGCCGCCGGTCAAGTGAGCTTTGCTAAGGATGTCGCCCCGATCCTGCTCAAGCAGTGTATGGCCTGTCACGGCCAGAAAGATCCCAAGGGTCAATACCAACTCCACACGTTTGAAATGCTGCTCAAGCCGGGCGAGAGCGGTGAGGCCGTCGTCACCGCCGGCAATCCCGACAAGAGTTACCTCTTCGAGCTGATTAACTCGAAGAGCAAGTCGGATCGCATGCCCAAGGATGGCGATCCACTTGCGGCCGACCAAGTTGCCACGATTAAGAAGTGGATCGAACAAGGGGCCAAGTACGATTCGGCCGACGCCAAGGCATTGCTCGTGTCGATCGTTCCCAAGCTGCCGCATCCGGCTGCTCCCGAGAAGTACCGAGTACCTATCGCTGTGACGGCAGTGGCCTTGCGTCCTGACGGCAAAGAACTGGCCGTTAGCGGCTATCATGAAATTCAGATCTGGGATCCCGCCGAGGGTAAGCTGCTCCGCCGCATCGGCAATGTTGAAGAGCGTGTCTACTCGCTGGCCTACAAGGCCGATGGCTCGGTTTTGGCCTCCGCGGGAGGCACCCCCGGCCAGTCGGGCGAGGTCGCGCTGTACGACACGGCCAAGGGAACGCTCGCGCGGTCGCTCGGCGCGATGTCCGATGTCGCCTTCGGCGTCGCGTTCAGTCCCAAGGGAGACAAGCTCGCTGCGTGTGCCGCCGATCGGTCGATTCGTATTTACGATGTGGCCAGTGGCAAGGAAGAACGCCTGATCGAAGATCATGCCGATTGGGTGATGGGCATTGCTTGGGACGCAGCCGGCGAACGGCTCGCCTCGGCCAGTCGCGACAAGACCGCCAAGGTTTTCAATCTGAAGACCGGCGAAGCCATCGCCACTTACCCGACGCACGGCGACAGCGTTTATACCGTGGCCTTCAGTGCTGACGGCAAGCAGGTGTTCAGCGGCGGAGCCGATAAGCGGCTGCATGCTTGGAACCCGGCCGATGGCAAGCAGATTGGCGTCGCCGCCACTGCGGGCGAGGCCTACCGCATTGCCTTGTTCAAAGACCAGCTCGCCGTCAGTTGCTCGGACAAGACAGTCAAGCTGTTTGCCCAAGCCGATCGCAAGGCGATCAAAACGCTTGCCGGCCAAGCCGACTACGTGTTCAGTGTCGACTGGAATGGCGACGGCAAACGGATCGCCTCGGGCGGGTTCGATGGTCAGGTGATCGTCTTCGACGTTGACAAGGGGGACGCGGTGAGCAAGTTCTTTGCCGCGCCGGGCTACACGCCTCCCGCCCCTGCTCAAGCCGCCGCCAAAAAATAAACTCGATCAACACGTGCTTGTGTGTTGATCGAGTTATCGATCCTCAGATCGATGATTTGAAACGTCGAACAACGCGCGGCTGGAGCAGGTGGATGCGACGCCTGCTCGAAACGTTGCCGACGTGCGTCATGCCGCAGATGCTGAGGTCCTGGGCAATGAATTGCGGGCCGATGTCGCTAATGATGCGCGGATTCTCGCCGTGGTACTTCTCCGGCTGCCGTTGGTAATCTCTGTTCAATGCAGATGCTTTTGTCAGTTGCATGGAGTTATCCGTCGGAACGTCTGAGCGCTCCGTTGCTAATTTGCAGAATATGCCGCGACTTTCGAGAAGAGTGAAATATCCCCTTGATTTAGGTATACTGTTCACCGGCTCCTCCCTGGGCCGATGCGGCGAAAACATTGCCGTTGGCTTGCTTTGCTGACGGCTATTGATCCTCAGATAATTGGCCTGATAGCTTCAGTACCTGAACCTCGATAACTGGTTAATGCCCCAGGGCGATAATCGGAAGCCCGGTTTTTTCTGGCTGAGCATGGCTTCGCCGAGAGCAGTTTGATTTACAGGCATCAATCAATCTCTGTTGGGCGGTGGTTCTTTAATCATGCATGCGGTCGGACAAGCTGAAGCGAGCGAGTCGACGTCGCAGACACTGTTGCAACGCGTGCAACAGCAAGAGTCGGCGGCTTGGCAACGATTCGCGCGGCTTTATAGTCCGTCGGTATATCGATGGTGTCGTGCGGCAGGTTTGCAAGAACATGACGCGGCCGACGTCGTTCAGGAAGTGTTTCGCGCGGTCTTTCAAGGCGTCGCGCGGTTTCGTCGGCAGCAGAACGGTCCCGGACTACGTGGCTGGCTGTATGGTATCGCGCGTCACAAGATCAGCGATCACTTCCGTCATCAACAAGACGAACCGGCTGCCGACGGCAGTCCGGCGGCGCACGAGTTCTTTGCGCAGCTTGCTCAACTGCCGGAAGACGACCCGACCTCGTCGGATGATTATGTCGCGGAGCTTTCTCGCCGAGCTTTGCAACTGATTCAAACCGATTTCGAGGCGACCACTTGGCAGGCCTTTTGGGCGATGACGGTCGAGGGGCTTGCAGCCGCCGAGACGGCCGCACGATTGGGCATTTCGACTGCCGCTGTTTTTAAGGCTAAGTCGCGAGTGCTCAACCGGTTACGTCGCGAACTGGACGGCCTGCTCGACTGACGCCCCTGCGATTCGCCCGATTTGTGTCCAGTGCCGGCGATTTACTTAATAAGGGGACGAGCGCGACGCCAATCCCGTGGTTCTTCCCCCGGTCAGGTTCCAATCTTCGATTCTTCGTGCGAGACCCATTCATGGCCGGCCATCCGACGAAAGACGAACTTTCCGGGTTCATTCTCGGCACGTTATCTCCCGAGTTAATCGACGGCATTGCCGATCACATCGAACATTGCTCGCCGTGTCACGACACGGTTTGTGAACTCGATGTCCATAAAGACACGTTGCTCGACGGCCTGCGTAAGCCGCCGGCGGCGGAAGAAGCCGGATGTCACAAGGCCGTCGATAAGGCGGTGGCCGTCGCGATCGAGAGTCAGTCGAACCAAGCGGCGGCGCATCAAGTTTCACTTTCCGCGCCGTCGCTGCCGGCCGCTGCGGCTCCCGCGGCCACGGGCCCATCGCGCGAACAGTTTCTCCATGTCCTGAGTGCGTCGGGGTTGCTCGATGCAGACGAATTCAATCGACTGCAGGGGCAGTTTCCCGCCGTTGCACAAGCTGACACGGCAGCCGCGCAGGCCCAGGCGCTCGTCGCTTGCGGCGCGCTCACCAAGTTCCAAGCGGCGTTGGTGTACCAGAACAAAGCCAAAGGTCTGACGTTCGGCGAGTACGTTGTGCTCGATCGGTTGGGAGCCGGTGGCATGGGGCAAGTCCTGAAGGCGAAACATCGGCGGATGGATCGCGTCGTCGCCTTAAAGATTCTGTCCAAAGCGGCGCTCAACTCGCCTGATGCCGTCAAACGATTTCAGCGCGAGGTGAAAGCGGCTGCCAAGCTCACTCACCCCAACATCGTCATCGCTCACGATGCCGGTCAACAAGACGGCGTGCATTACTTGGTGATGGAATACGTTCCCGGCAGCGACCTGTCGGCGCTCGTCAAACGCGATGGACCACTGTCGGTAGCCAAGGCGACCAACTACACCTTGCAGGTGGCGCGCGGTCTGGCGTTTGCGCATTCCAAGGGAGTCGTGCATCGCGACATCAAGCCGGCCAATTTGCTCCTCGACGACGAAGGGACAGTAAAGATTCTCGACATGGGGCTGGCGCGGCTCGACGGTGACAACGCCTCGCAGGCTGCCGGCGAAGGCCTGACTCAAACCGGTCAGGTGATGGGCACGGTCGACTACATGGCTCCCGAGCAGGCCTTCGATACGAGCACGGCGGACGCCAAGGCCGACATGTATAGCCTGGGCTGCTCGTTCTATCGCATGTTGACCGGGCAGAACATGTTCACCGGCGACACGCTGGTGCAAAAGATACTGGCCCATCGCGAACAGTCGATTCCGTCGCTCCGTGCAGCACGTCCCGAAGTTCCGGAGACGCTTGATGCGATTTATCAACGCATGGTCGCGAAGCAGCCGCAAGATCGTCCCTCGATGGCCCAGTTGGTCACCGAATTGGAGGCGCTGGAACAGGGCGAACCAACCCGCAGCTTCACCCTCGATCCAATCGTCATCGATCACAATGCAGCAGGACGACGACCGGTCGCCGATTCTGCTATTACGGCAAAACCTAATGCCGCCGGTAATCGGGGGAAGAAGCCGTTCGTGAAATGGATTGCCGCCGCGGCCGCCGGCTTTGTGTTCATCGCGCTGGGCGTGTGGGTCATTATTCGCGACAAGGATAACAACGAAATCGGTCGCATGCAGGTGCCCGAGGGAGGTAGCGCCTTAGTTACCGATGTTCGTCAATCGTCGGTGGGGACGGGGCATAGGTCAGTTGAGTATCCAAATGTGAAGTCGAATTCGACAACCAACGCATCGTTAGTTGCGACGCCGGATCCACATAATTCCCGCGCTTTCGCTGAGTTGATTATTTCACGTGGTGGGAAAGTCACCCCCGCCGGCCGGAAGGGCATCGACGGTCGGCCGCTTGAAATTGGCCAAGTTTCTGAACTACCTTCGGGCGATTGGACGATCGAGGCCATTTCCTTACGCAGCAATTCACTAGCCACGGACGACTTCATGAGTCGACTTGCGCAAGTGCCGAGTCTGCGCAGGCTGTATTTACACGACGCTAACCTAACGGCTAGCGGGGTTCGCCATTTGTGTGCGATCACCACGCTCGAGGAACTCTGGCTAACGCATGTCCCAGTTGGGGATGAGATCATGAAGGACGTTGTTCGCCTGACGGCGCTGAAACGTCTGGTGATTGCCATAACGAACATTACGGACGCATCGCTAATTCAACTGAAACAGATGCCGAGCCTCACCTCCGTCGATGTCAGCGGAACGACCGTCACGGACAACGGATTAAGGGAACTTGCAAACCTTCAACAATTGACATATCTGAATTTCCGAGGCACTTCGATCAGCGATGTCGGCCTTGAGCATCTCACAAGCCTCAAGAAACTTAAGACGCTTATTCTTGAAAAAACCAGGGTTACCTCGCAGGGTTTAGAGTCCATTCGGCGAGCGTTACCAAGTCTCGAAATCGACTTAGGACGGTCGTCAACGGCACCGCAAGTTGTAATCACCCCCTTCGACCCCGCGCAGGCGATTGATTTATTGCCGCTGCTTCAACCTGCGACGCATCTATTTGGAAAGTGGGAATTCGTCGGCGGTGCGATGCAAGCGACGATCACCGATAAGTCCCATTATGATCGCCTCGCGTTCGATTACCCCGCTCCGGACGAATACGATTTGCGTGTTCAGGTGGAACGACTGGAATTGGGCAAACAGGGCACGGGAATCCTTCTCGGCTTAGTTTCCGGAAATTCGAGATTCGCCGTCGGTGTCGACCACGGCTCGATGCGCAACTGCGCGTTGTCGATTGTCGATGATGGTAAATCAACCGTGCAGTCCACGAAGGTCGGGCCGCAACTTGAGATGGGGAAAAAGCACGACCTATTGGTGAAAGTTCGCCGCACCGGAGTTCAGTTGTATCTCGACGACAAGCAGCAATTCTCTTTCGAAGGCGCACTGAATCGCCTCTCGCGCGATCCGGCGGTTGACGCCAAATTTCCGCGATTCTTTCTAACTTCTTACGTCGATGTGCGATTCCACCGGTTGCAGTTGGTTCCCATGAACGTCAATGTGCCGGCCGCACCGGCACCAGCCGTCGTCCCCTTCGACTCCGCGCAAGCCCGGGTCCATCAAGAAGCCTGGGCCAAGCATCTCGGCACGTCGGTCGAAACGACAAACAGCGTTGGGCAGACGATGATCCTGATTCCCCCCGGTGCGTTCCTGATGGGCAGCACCGACGAGCAGGTCGAAGCGGCGTTGAAAGCGGCGGATAGCATCGGAGCCGATCAAAGTACGAAAGACCGCATCGAAAAAACCGAACGGCCTCAACATCAGGTCGCTTTCACCCAGCCGATGCGGATGAGTGCGACCGAAGTGACCGTTGGGCAATTCAAGCAGTTCTCGGCAGCGACAAAGTACGTCACGGAAGCCGAGAATGTCGCTCAAGGAGATCCCACGGTCCAGACCTACCTCAATCCCGGCTACGCCACGACCGACGATTCGCCGGCGGCGATGATTACCTGGAACGATGCTGCGGCGTACTGCGAATGGTTGACGCAACAGGAAACCCGGCCGGAACGACCTCGCAAATACCGCCTGCCGACCGAAGCGGAATGGGAATATGCCTGTCGGGCCGGTACGACAACACAGTATTCGTTCGGCGACGATTACCACGAGTTATCCAAGTACGGTTGGTACTACAAGAACGCCGGCGACCGTTCGCATTGGGTGGGCTCGCTGCTGCCGAATCCGTTCGGTTTGTTCGACATGCACGGAAACTTGTGGGAATGGTGCAGTGACTATTGGGACGAATCGTGGTACGAGAAGACGCTGTCACAAAATATCGTGGCCAACGACCCGATCGGTCCATCCGCGGGTTCCGTTCCCCTTCGTGTGATGCGTGGCGGCAATTGGCTCAGTAACGCTTCCTTTTGTCGTTCGGCGTATCGCAATCTCAGCGCGCCGTCGTCACGTAACTACTACCACGGTTTTCGCTGCGTGTCCGACGTGGAAACGCCGGCAGTTGCGGTGACGAGCGCCGTGCAGTCGATTGCTACTCCCTCTACAAAGCCAACTCCGGTCGCTCCTCCCATCGCGCAAGCCCCTTTCGACGCCGGGCAAGCCCGGGCCCATCAAGAAGCGTGGGCCAAGTATCTCGGCGTGCCGGTCGAGTACACCAACTCGATCGGCATGAAGTTCATGCTCATCCCGCCCGGTGACTTTCTGATGGGAAGTACCGACGAACAAGTGACACAAGCTCTGGCTTCGGCAATCGCCGCTGGGATGTCCGAGTCGGATCTAAGTCGAATCCGAAATGCGGAACGATTGCAGCATCGCGTCCGACTGACCCAGCCGTGGTACCTGGGAATCGTTGAAACCACAGCCGGACAATTTCGAAAATTCGTCGAGTCGGAGTTGTACGTCACCGAAACGGAAAAGCTTGGCGGCGGAGGACTCTCCGCACCCGGAGCCAAGGGTGATCCGCAAAAGATTTGGCGGACTCCAGGGAGGGCTTTCCCCGTGACAGACCAGCAAGATGCTCCCGTCACTCAGGTCACTTGGAACGACGCCGTTGCGTTTTGCCAATGGTTATCGATGAAGGAAGCATCTTTAGCCCCCGGCGATCGACTCGCAGCGGCGTACAACACGGGCCACCTCGCCGATGCCGATCAACCTTCGCGAATACCCTCGGAGAACGCGTCTACGTCGCGATCGCCGCGGACTAAATATCGCCTGCCGACCGAGGCCGAGTGGGAGTTCGCTTGTCGAGCAGGTACGACGACTTCGTACTGGTTTGGCGACAATGAGTCCCTCTTGGATCAATTTGATTGGGTAAAGAGCAATTCGTTGGAAAAGCTCTCGGCCAACAAACCCAAGCCAGCCAATCCGTTTGGCTTAGTTCATTTGCACGGCAACGTCATGGAATGGTGCGGTGACCGATATGAATCGGCGTATTATCAGAAGTCGCCGATCAACGATCCGCCAGGGCCGATGAACAGTCCTAATCGCGTTATTCGCGGCGGTGACTGGAACGCATTGGCACCGAAGTGTCGCAGTGCATTCCGATTCAACCACCCAGAAACAGTACGCAACAACACGCTCGGCTTCCGCGTTGTCCGCGAGATCCTGTTGCCCTAATTCGTCGTGATTACCCGTGCCAAATAATGAATCGGAGGCACCACCAGAACTCCGGAGTTTCCCGACTTCATTTTCTCGGCCTTGTTAAGGCGAATATCTGAAGATCACTGATATTCGTTCTGGACGGGTAATTTTTGGCCGACTAAGCTGGGCCAGTCCGCCTCTTGCCCCACGAATCTATTCGCGAACGCTTTGATGAACACGGTCTACTTCCGGCTTGTATCCTCGTTTTTCCTTGCCGTCATTTTCGGAGTCGATCTCACTCTCGGTGCCGACGAGACCATCTTTCGTAGTGGCGACGAGCTGATCGTGCAGTTTCCTCTGCTCGATCAATGGCGAAACAAGTACTCACAGTTAAACGCGACCGTGCGATTGACCGGTGTGGGAGGCGAGAAAGCCTTGCCGGTGAATCTCAGCGATCGGCTTACGCCCGGGGCGCTCGTGATTGATTTGGCGGGGTACGGTACTTGCTCGGCAGTGTCGCTCGACGTGAAGGACGCCACGGGCAAGTCGGTACACACGCAGCAGGTGAACCCCGTGCCGACGGTGACGATTCCCAATACGCTGTCGCTGCAGAACAACGCGTTCGCGGCGATCGAGCCGGGCTCGAAACTCGAGCCGTCAGCCGCGCCGCGTATTGCACTACCCGATCTGATGAAGCTCCGCGTGCAAAAGCTGACCGGTGCTTCGCGCACCGTCACGGCCGATGCGATCACGTATCCCGTCATCACCGATGCCGATTTGCCCGGCATTGCCTCGAACAATGGCACGATCCTCTCGCGTCAGAGTTTCGCTCCCAACGATCCGAGCAAGGTCAGTCTGTATTTCTCGTATCGCAAGGCGATCTACGACACCGCGACGACGAAGCTCAAAGAGTGGCGCAAGATGCTGATCGAAGTGCCGCTCGATCGGGCGTGGCTCAACAAGCAGGGGGACGAGACGATCACGTTGCCGCTCGATGGCTTCGCGATTCACACGACCGAGGAACGCGAGTTGGCCAATCCCCGCTGGAACGATCCGCTGGGCTACAACATGCTCGGTGGCTCGTCGAGCGGATTGTTCCAAGGTGGACAATCGGTCGAGGTCGACGACCAGGGACGCATCTATATCAGCAACGTGGCCGACGGCGCGGGCATTGTTCGCTTCAATCCGCACACCGCGAAGTTCGAGCAGCCGCCGGTCTGCTTTCAGGCCGAGACACGCAAGCTGGTACGCGAAACACCAGGCGTGAAAAGCGGTTGGGATCTCGACGACGCCAAGCTCGTGATTACCCGAGGGCGATTGTATATCGTGTTCGATCGCAACTATCGGGTGAGCACGCCCAACGGCGTGTTCGAGACATGCAGCGGTGTGGTGTCGGTGCCGCTCGAGAACTGGCACGATGCCGAGGCGTTTCGTAAAGACATTCGCCTGCACGCGGCTTGCTGGCCGTCGGCACAGGTGCCGCTCTACAACGACGAGTTGGTCGTCGGTGGTGCACGCAAAGCAGGTGCCCCGGTCGCAACCAAGCACGGTATCACGTTTGGCACGTACCGACTCGACCTCGACGCGAACGGCAACACCGAGCGGTTGTCGATCATCAAAACGATTCAAGACCCGGTGGACGCCGCGGGCAAATCGTTGCCTCCGACCGAGTTCGCGACCATCAAAGGGCTGCAACGCCAGCGCTACATCAATGTCGGTGGTGCAGGACGTCAGTCGTTGCGCCAAGCTTACGGCGAGTGTACGATCTCGCGTGCAGGGATAGCACTGTCGATGCCCGACGCGCCGGCCGAGTTGCTCGCCGACTCGACGGGAAAGTACCGCACGACGTTTCCTGACGCTCCTCAAGGCGAGCTGACGATTCGCTTCGATATCACTGCGAAAATCAAGAACGAACCGCAACGTTTTGCGACATTGGCCGCGGCGATGATCGGCATATCGCAGGGGCCCAACTACGCGGTGATCGAAGCACCGGGCGAAGCCGACCGTGCGATCGGCATCTGCGAGTACAACTACTTCTACTCGAAGCTCGACTTCTCGCGCCGCGCCGCTGAACGCAAGGTGTACAAGTCGTATCTGCCGCTGATGAGCAACGGCCAAGTGACCAGCCAGCCCGCGTCGGTGGGGCTTGGTCCGTACAACTCGATGTGGCTTGAACACGACAACGCTTTGTGGCTATACATCCCCGGCTACACCGGTATCTCGCGGCTCAAATATGCCGAAGGTGGCAAGACACTCGCGGGTTTCGCCGCCGAGCACATTCACGGCCGACTGTCGCCGCAGCCGATCGACGGTGCCAACCGTGAGAATGTGAAAGACTTCTTGTATGTGCTGCCGGCGACCGACAATCGGCTGATCAATATCGGTCGCGGTCGAGTGGGGCGCGGCGGCGGCGCACGTTCCGCAGGGCTCGAACTGTTCGATCCCACCACGCTCGGCAAGAGCCAGTCGGCCGTTGAGATGAATCGTTGCTACGGACTGTTTACGCCGCTCAGCCGGTTGATCTACTCCGCGTCGGGCAGCCCCGTGCGACAAGAGATCTACGCCGCCAGCGGAAACATTCGGCCCGAGTATGTCGACGACATCGACGACCCGGCCAAACGCCCCCACAATCAAGACCCCAAGATCTTTGTGTATGACTGTGCATCGGGAGCCGGTCTCCGCGACCTCTATGGTTTCTCGCTGCCGTTGAACCCCAGCGGCGACAACTCGGCCAACCTCGCGTTCTCGCCGTGTCGGCAGTTCCTCGTCGTGTTGCAAGGGGGCGGCACCCTGCTGACCTACAGTCTCGCCCAGCGGCGGTTCGTCGACGGCGTGCAGCTACGCAACTCGGCCGGCGAACCGATCCACCTGCTTGATTACTCGAAGCCAAGCGCCTGGATTTGGACCGCACCGAACGGCCAGATATTCTTTCACGCCGCGCTCGATGGCGACGCGTCGAAGAGTGTCAATATTTTCAACGTGCAGGTCACCAGCGCCGGTCAGATCACGGTCGCGCCGCAGCTCGCGGTCACCTGGGACAAGATTGGTCAGGTCAAGGATTTCAATCGCATCGTGCGTTGTTTCTTGCCCGACCTCAACAAGCACGACGGCTCGTACGATCTGGTGCTGGGTGGTGATTCCGACAATGGCGGTCAGCCGACGGTGCGGGTGATCGATGATTTTGTGCCGGCACGATAGTGTGACGAGCGAAACTCTTGGCTGGAGATGGCGATGATGGAAAGTATTTTGATTCGTTGCCGATTCTTATTATCCCTATCGCTTATCTGGTGCTTGAGCGCAATACCCACTCGATCCGCCGAGCCGCTCGACTATACGATCAAGCTCGACACTGTCATGTCGGGCTTCGATGGCAAGACCTGCTGGGTCGCGCCGCGAGCCGGTGTCGTGCAAGGGCCCAAACCGAGCGTCGTCTTCACCATGCAAAAGCTGTTGCTCACCGGCAGCGACATTTTTTTTGCGGTCAATGAAGTCCGTTCCGACGATTTGGGCAAAACCTGGTCGCCGCCGCTCGAACATCCGCAAACCTTGGGCCGTCGCCATGAGCCGGGCGGAATCGAGATCGTCGCTGGCGACATGGTTCCCAAGTGGCACACAACCACCGGAAAATTGCTCGCAACCGGTCCCACGGTCCGCTACAAACGCAACGCCGCTGGGGCAGAAGTGAAGATCAGTCAGAACGAAGCGTCGTCGCGGACATCGTACTCAGTCTACAATCCTGAGCAACGCTCCTGGACTGCCTGGCAAACGATCGTCATGCCCGACGATCCCAAGTTCTTCTACGCCACGGTCGGAGCCAGTCAACGGGTCGATCTGCCCAACGGTGACATTCTGCTGCCGTTTCACTTCAAGACCGCGGGTGAGAGTCCGTACCACACGGCCGTGATGCGTTGTTCGTTCGACGGCACGCAGCTCAAGTATCTTGAGCATGGCGACGAACTCAGCCGACCGATCGAACCCGGTGTCGAATATAAATTGCCCGGCAGTCGGCAGACGGGCGTTTTCGAGCCGTCGCTGACCGTGTATCGCGGGCGATATTATCTGACGATGCGTAACGATCGCACGGCCTACGTGGCCTCATCGGACGACGGGCTCCATTTCGGGACGGTCAAGCGTTGGCGGTTCGACGATGGCAGTGATCTAGGCAGCACGAATACCCAGCAACATTGGGTCACGCACAGCGCCGGCTTGCTGCTCAGCTACACACGCAAAGGGGCGAACAACGACCATGTGTTTCGCCATCGTGCGCCGCTGTTCATCGCGCAGGTTGATACCGAGAAGCTGCACGTGATCCGTAGCACCGAGCGAATCTTGATACCCGAACGCGGTGCGGGCTTAGGAAACGCTTTTGGTGTCACCGAGGTCAACGAGCATGAGACCTGGGTGACAACCGCCGAGTGGATGCAGGGGCCCAAGGGGATTCTCATGCCAGGCAACCCTTACGGGTCAAACAATAGCATTTACGCCGCACGCATCTTGTGGAAGCAATCGAATCGCGAGTGGAACGCTCGTTGAATGAGCTGGCTCATTCCTCCATCCGAGTTGGTAACGACCATATCTCCTGAGATGTCGCTGCGGGCCATCCAATATCACCGAGTGCCAACGAAAAACCCCTTGCAAGGCAAGGGGTTAAGTCGCGATTAAAAAGGCGGAGGGCAAGGGAATATCCTGGGGCGCTTTCCGCAAGTCGTTGTGGCAGCCCAGTTTCGCTCGCAAGTGGTTTATCATCAGGCGGTTAGGCTCTGCCTGTTGATTACGGTCGTTTGTGGTTATTTGGCATTATTTCCAGCACAATTTCAGCACACCCCTACGGCGCTCAGCGTAGTGAAATCCAAGCTCGCGGGAAGCGGGGTCTTCCTCTCGATTTCGTGCTGGGTGCGAGAGATCGGCAGAAACGACGTTGTCGCAGAGCCTGCATTTGATGAACGGCGCCACCGTGGAAACGAAACTTCGCTCCGAGCGCGGCGCGATCCACGGCTTGTTGGAGCAGGACAGATCGAACTCGCAAAAGGTCGATGAGTTGGTCCTACGGATCTTGTTGCGACACGCGACGCCGGCGGAAGTCAAACTCGCCGAAGGTCATTTCCGACAAGCGGCTGACCTCCGCGAAGGATTTGTCGACCTAGCCTGGGCCTTGCTCAACAGCCAAGAGTTTCTTTTCAACCACTAAAAGGCCCCTCGCCCATCTGCGCAACTCACCGTTTCGCCTGGGTGAATGCGCGAGGGCGTTGCAAGGAGCGAGCCTCGCGGTTTGCTCCGCAACCTATACACCCGGCCGGTGGCTTTGGCCAACGTCATGATCCTCAGGCATACTGGTGTTTTCTACAGAGCAAAACTCACATGTTAGCCGCGAGGCTTGCCTCGCGAGTTACCCGTGACGGCGACACCCATTATGTAGACATAAGAGCGTGCTGGCGAGGGTGTCGAGTGTCTCAGCTGATTTTGCCCGGTCCGTCGATCGCGATACCGGCTTGAACAATGCCCAACTCGATCGCCAATCGCATGAGTTCGGCACGATTACGGAGCCCGAGCTTCGCCATGACCCGAGCGCGATACGATTCGACGGTCTTAACACTCAACTCAAGTTTGTCTGCAATGGCTTGATTGGTGAGCCCATTGACCACCAACCGCAACACTTCTTGCTCGCGCTCGCTGAGTACATCGAGCGGCGAGTTACCTGGCTTGCGACGAATTTGAGGAGAAAGCTCGGTGTTGATTCGTTCGAAGGTTTCAGGGTTGGGAGCATAACACTTGCCACTGGCGATCGTGCGAATCGCGGTGAGCAGTTCGCTGTCGGCAGCTTTCTTGACAACATAACCAAATGCTCCGGCAGCCATCATCACACGCAAATAGGCAGGGTCGTCGTGCATCGTGAGGATCAGCACACGTGTCTCGAGACACTCTCGAGCGAGTGCCTCGGTTACTTGGGCAGCAGTCCCCATTGGCATCGAGACATCGAGCGTGAGCACATCGGGGCGCAGCTCAAGCGCGCGGCGCAGTGCCTCGTCATGGTTGCCAGCCTCGCCGACGACTTCGAGGTCGTCTTGCGTGTTGATCAGCAACCGCAATCCTGTGCGGAGTACGGCATGATCATCGGCCACGAGAACGCGGATTTTGCTCATCGTCGTCGGTGGTAAGGTGATTGGGAACGCTAACTTTCACTCGAGTACCAGCCTGGGGCGAAGATTCGATAATCGCCTCGCCCCCCATCATGCGTGCCCGTTCGCGGATGCTCAACAATCCGAAGGGCCCGTAGCCGCTCCGTTTGTTGATCGCCGCAGTGGTGTCGAACCCGGTGCCGTCGTCTTCGATCGTAACACGAACCCGATCCTTTTGAAAATCGATCAGTACACTGACGGTCACCGCTTGGCTGTGTCGCGCGGCGTTTACGACCGATTCTTGAATAATACGATAGAGCGAAGTTTCGACCTCTTCGTCCAGTTGAGGCCGTTCGACACACTCGATCTGCAGCGAGACGTGAATGTGATGCGCAGTACGGACGTCGTCGAGAAATCGCTCCAAGGCGGGGATCATCCCGACATCGTCGAGCACGGCTGGCCGGAGGCCACGTGACATGCGGCGAATGTCGTCGTGCGCCTCGCCCCCAATGCGGCGGAGTTCGTGGGCCATTTTCTGTACTTTATCGTCGCGTGACGACTCTTCGATCGTACGCAGGCCGACGAGCAGCCCGGTGAGCGATTGACCCAGGCCATCGTGCAAATCGCGAGCGATGCGGCGGCGTTCTTCTTCTTGGGCCGACATGGCCATCTGCAACAAGTGCTGACGTACGAAAGCTAACTGCTCCAAAGGGCGAACGACCAAATACCATAGAGCCGGTGCGAGCACAAACGTAGACAGCCCGGCGTTGCACACGGCCAACGTCAACGGACGCTCGGCCTCAACAAACGAACCCAACAGAGCGAGCATCGTGAGAATTTCGGTCACGAAAACGGTCGCCAGGATGCTGGCAAACACCTGACGGGGACGAAAGGTGGCAAAGGCTAGCTGATGGCGATCAGGCATAGGCGATGTGTGGCGAACAAAGGGGGCACGAGTGATGAAGGATTCGCTCAACGAATCGAGATCTCTATTTTAGCAGAAGGTGTGACGTAAAGCGGAAATGGGAAAGTGGAAGGCGAAAATCTTGCCGTCGATCCGCTTTTGAGTTCTGCAATATCTCGTCTCTCCTTGACCAAGGTGGTTAAGATAGATTAGATGGAACGATCGAACGAGGTGTTTTCTTGCTGCAGGCGCGCCGCTCATGGCTTGTTATGTGTTCAGTGACGATTCGGCCATGGTGGCGCGGGTGCGCATCGGACTGGGCCAGCACGGCTTCGAGTGCCAACCTCAGCATGTGACGAGCCTTGCCCAAGCACTGACTAGCTGTGCTCGATCCTTGCCAGGACAAGTCCGCTCGGGGAGCCTCGCACCGGCTGCCATGACCGCCGCCGATTGGATCTTTCTCGTCCTGCCAGCCGATGTCGAGGCAGGCTTGCGAGTGTTCACGGAGTTGCACGCTGTTTCGCCTGCCCGGTTATTGGTGATCGGCCCCGCTACGGACAGCAAGTTTGTCCTGCGCGTCATGCGGATGGGGGCGAGCGAATACCTCGACGCGGCCGACATGGAAACCGAATTGTCCGCCGCCCTCGATCGGTTGCGGCAAGAGTTGGCCATGACCGGCAAGATTGCGCCGTTACTAACCCTGATGGGAGTATGTGGTGGCTGTGGGGCCAGTACGCTGGCGGTGAACTTGGCCGTTGCGATAGCGAAGAAACACGGACAGTGCGGCTTGCTGGACCTCAAACTGAAGTCGGGTGATTTGGCCCCGCTACTCGATCTGAAACCGAACCACACGCTCGCTGATTTGGGTTCGGAATACGACCGACTCGACCCGAATCTGGTCGAAGGGGCCATCTGCCGTCATGCCAGCGGGATTGGGCTGCTGGCGGCCCCACAATCGATCGCCGATGCGTCGTATGTGAGCAGTGAAGCGCTCGGACGACTGCTGCCGATCGTGCGGCGAATGTTTCCGTTCGTGGTGACTGATGTCGACAACCAATTTAACGAGTATCTGATGGGGACGCTGCAGGACTCGGCCCTGGTGATGTTGGTGCTGCGGTTGGAATTTGCCGCGTTGCGTGCCACCCGTCGGGTGGTGGAGTTTCTGCGCGACTTGGGGGTCTCGGCCGAACGGATCCGACTGGTGGTTAACCGCTCGGGTCAACCCAGCGAAGTGCTCGCGTCGAAGGCGGAGCTTGCGATGGATCAGAAAATATGGCAGCACATACCGGATGATCCGCGCAGTGTGATTCGTGCGAACAATCAAGGGTTGCCCTTGATCACGGATGCCCCTTCCGCCAAGGTCACGCGTAGTATTATCGAGTGGGCTGACAAAATCGACGCGTTGCTCAATCGGCCATAAATCGGCTGTTTGTGGGTGTTTTATTACGCGTGCGAATCGACTACGCGAGTTGTTGCCGCATCGAGATAAACGTCCCCTAGGATGCTTCATCTGGCACTCCGTGCGCGATGACAGGTAATCCCCGGCAGGGATTTATTACAAATATTTTGTTAACGCAGTGGATGGTTGTTGAATGCAGCCGTTGCTTTGTTAATTTTCAAACATTGGTCGATAGGACCATCTCATCTGATGCGTTCAGCAAAGTTTTGAAGTCGGTTCCTTAGCACACGCAAGTGTGCGTCGCCGCAAGATATGGCGTGCGACGAGAGGTCATTGTCGTTACGGATGACGCGAAAAGGAGTCGTTATGCGGGCCAGTGCCGTGTTGTACGTTGGTCGTGACCCGGCCTTGCATGAGACTTTGAGCGCGGCAGCGCAAGCGGTTCCCTTGTGTCAGTTGGAAGCGTGCTTTGACCTGCACGAGCTGCCCTCGCGTCTGCAAGAAACTTCGGCCAAAGTGGTGATTCTGCATGCTCAAGGGGACGAAACAGCCGATGGTCGCCCGCTGGAGCAACAGATCGTCCAATTTATGGGGGATCATCCGCAGGTCGCTTTGCTGATCGTCAGCGATGTCGTCGATGCGGACGCCAGTGTAAATGCATTGCGGTTGGGCGTGGCTGATTATTTAGCTCGTCCACTCGATGCGAATCGACTCGTGTTTTTACTCGATTTGCTTACCGTGAATGCCCGTTATGGGTCAAATGTCCCCAGCGTTACCGGTTTGCCCAATGGAGTACGTGACGAGTTTCTGGTGAATTCGGCCAGTATGCGACGGCTGATGGAGCAAGTTCAACGAGTCGCCCATCGTGAGGCGACCATCATCCTCGCTGGCGAGACGGGCACAGGCAAGACTCGACTGGCTCAGGTCATTCATCGAGTTTCACCGCGGTATATGCGGCCGTTCGTCACAGTAAATTGCGGCACATTGTCACCGGCACTTATTGAGAGTGAAATATTTGGGCATGCCAAGGGAGCGTTCACCGGGGCTGATCGCGCGCATGTCGGCAAATTCGAACAAGCGGCTGATGGCACCCTGCTGCTCGATGAAGTTGATACGTTGCCGCAGCATCTGCAAGTCAAGTTACTGCGTGTGGTCGATGAACGAGCATTTGAACCGGTGGGGTCGACGCAGACCGTTCGCTTTCGCGCCCGTTTGATTGTCGCGACTAATCGCGATTTAGAGTCGGTCGTGGCCGCGGGCCAATTCCGAGCCGACTTGTATCATCGGTTTAACATCTTGTCGTTCCGCACACCTGCGTTGCGAGAACGGAGTGAAGAGATTCCACTGCTAGCCGAGCATTTCTTAAAGAAATATGCTGATGAACAACAACCCAGTCCACGGCGATTTTCTCGCGATGTGTTGCAGACGTTTAAGAAATATCCGTGGCCAGGCAATATTCGCGAACTGCGAAACACAATCGAACGTGTCGCAGCCGTCTGCACAACCGACGAAGTTCAGCTCGACGATTTACCCGACTCGCTGTTGCGCTGGAAACAACGACACTGCGATCCCATGGCCGATACCATGGTCAACGTCCACGATCAACTCGATGCCGCACGACAAATGGCTGAACGCGAACGTCTTTCATCCGTTATTACGCAATGCAATAACAATCGTTCGCTCGCGGCGCAGCAGCTAGGCATTAGTCGCATGACGTTGTACAAAAAATTACACAAGTACAATCTTGGCTAAGTCGTGCGGCAAGTCTATCTCGATATGGTGCACACGCCTCTCTGGTGCGCGTGCGAGTTTCCATCTCTTGCATACTGCAGCTCGTTTTGTCACTCACCTGTAATGTGCTGCACTGCATTGACTGCGTATTGATAGACACTGTAAGCGCCTGTTTACACTATTCGTCAACTTAATGTTACATATTACGCCCATCACACTCGACACATCGTTCAACAGTCGGCACACTGAATTGCGTCACTCACATTTATGAAGTGCGAATGGCCGTCTTGGCATTGAATCATGGCGTCGCTCATGACATCGGGCGGCAAACTTCAGGTGCAGACGCAAATATTTCTGAAATCCCCACGTGATTCTTCGCATTGACGGAGACGCTCGAGTCATTTGGCACAGCGATTGCTCTTATTCAAGGCCGTGAGTCACGACGATGTGGTCAAAACTCATGGGTGAATGCGGTTCCTTCCACTTTCTATTTTCTGGAGTTCGATTCATGTCTAAGCTCATTCGTGGCGTGAAAAAGTTTTTACATGCTGACCAAGGGGCCACAATGGTTGAGTACGGCCTGATGGTCGCCCTCATTGCGGTCGTCTGTATTGCGGCGGTCACCACGCTCGGCACGAATATCAGTGCCAAGTTCGACTCGACGGCAACCAGTGTGGGTGCCGCAGGTGGCAGCTAATCCAGCGCGACGTTCTTGCTGTGTCCACTGCAAGTGGTGCGATGTGAATGTGCGTGCTGGAGCGGGTCGGTTAACTCGATCCACGGCCTTGTCTTTCTGAGAAAGCGAAACGGTAGGAGTGTTCATGATGGTTTGGCTTGATGCTCGAGCGATGTTGATCGTCGTCTGGGGTGTTGCGCTAGCCCTGTGGCAAGCCGTTGGCATGAGCTGTTGGAAATAGTTGATTAGCCGTCAAGGAGGTATCCGTCATGCACGACATCACATTGGGTCCGATTGCCGTAGTTTTGATGGTCAGTGTTGTGTCGGGAATTGCCGCGACCATTCGTCGTTGGCAGACCACACTGGTCACGATCTTTTTGGTACTCGGTTTAGTTTATCACTTGGTGGTTGGTGGATCGCCCGAGGTGCTAGCCTGCCTGTTGGCGGTGTGTATAGGAGCGACGATTGGAATGTTGGGCTGCATGGCTGGCGTGCTCTTGATGCCTGACGTGCTGATCGTCGCGGCAGCGGGAGCATGGCTGGGAACTTGCGAGACCCTTTTGGGCTACAGCCTGTGCTTGTTGCTTGCCACCAGCGGTGCGGTCCTGCTTCATGTCCGTCGGCGTGGGTGGAAGCACTCTGTTGCCGATATGCAAGTCGCCTTCTATCGCTTGCGTGCCATAGGGCGGCTAATGCATGCCGGACATGTTGCCGCGCCCAATCAAGAACGTCGTGTTGCAAATATCTCGATCGGATTGTTTATGGCCATCAGCGTGCTGGCTATCGGCGTGTTGGCTTGCATCGGATGAGCACGTCCAATGAGCCATGTGTGGTTCATGTTTTCAATTTTATCTAATCTCAATTACTCGTCTTCTCCCATTCAGGAACTTTCATCATGTCGCGCTTTATCTCGCAAGTTAAGAAGTTCATTAAGGTCGATCAGGCCGCCACTATGGTCGAATACGGATTAATGGTCGCTCTGATCGCGGTTGTCTGCATCGCGGCTGTTACGACCCTCGGCACGAACCTCAGCAGCAAATTTAATTCGGCTGCGACCAGTGTTGGCGCCGCCGGTGGTAGCTAATCGGTTCTGAGCCCCGCGCCGGGCTCGTGTCCTGCACTGTGGAAGGCGCTCCGTGATTGCAATGCGTCCCGCTGGGCGCTTGCAATCACGGCGCCCTTCATAGTTCACGAGCTCACGGTTGTTTTTCCCGGATATTGTTCCCATGAACTCGCTCGACGATTTCGCCTGTGCTGTCGTACTGCTTTCCGGCATGGTTGCCGGAGTGTCCGATTTGTGTTTCATGAGAATTTCAAACAAGTTCGTGTTCGCGCTGCTGCTCTGCGGCTTGGCCTATCAGAGTGTTGTGCATGGCGAAATGGGAACGAGTCTGCTCGGTATTCTATTTGGTGGCGGTGTATTGTTGCCCTTCTATGCCCTGGGGGGCATGGGAGCCGGTGACGTCAAGTTCGCGGCGGCGATTGGTGCGTGGTGGGCTCCCTCGTTGATGTTGGAAGTCTTGCTCAATGCGTCGCTGCTGGCTGGCCTCTGGTCGCTCTCGGTGATCGTGTTGCGCAAGTTGTCGTCGTCGCAGGCTTTTTTTGCTTCGGCGGCAGACTTGGAGGTCGACACTTTGCATGATGCCGTGAGCGGATCGTTACACTCTGCTGCACGCTACGCAGCGATCCCATTTGCCGTCGCCTTGGCGATCGCCACCGATGTGGTGGCGATCGGCTGGCGCTGGCAAGGGTAGTCGCATTTCGGTTGAAGCTTTGACAAGTTACTCGTCTCGTCGCTCAGATCTGCTCATTTCATTCGTATCAGGAGCCACGCCATGCAACTCCGTACGCTTCTTATTGGCTTGTGCGCACTGATCTGCGGCATCTCCGCTGCTTGCGGAGCCTATTTGTTGCGTGGCAATTCGGTTGTTGTGCAAGAAGAATGGCTTACCGTGGTCGTTGCGGCCAAGAATATTCCCCGTGGAAAAACCATCTCGGCGGACGATCTCGAAATGCGTCAATGGCCCAAGCACATGAAACCAGTCGATGGGTTTCTCGAGTTGGCATCGGTCTGCGAACGGACCGTGTCGATCCCGTTGCTCAAGGGCGAGTTGCTACTGGAAAGCAAATTGGCAGCCAAAGGAAGCGGACGCGGCATGGCGGCGCTCATTCCTGCTGGTATGCGAGCCTATTCGATTCAATCCCCCAACGTATCAACTGGCGTGTCAGGCTTTATTCTTCCCGGCAATCGCGTCGATGTCTTGCTCACCATGAGCGATGGTACATCGAGTGAGACGGGGGGCGGTGCGACTCTGACGCTGTTGCAAAACGTCGAAGTACTCGCGGTCGATCAGTTAATCGATGCTCCCAACGAAAACCGCATCGACTTGCGTGAGATGCGGAGCGTGACGTTACTGGTGAATCCCGATGACACGGCGAAATTGACTCTTGGCCAAAGTCGCGGCAGTTTGCAGCTCACGTTGCGCAACCCGCACGATGATTTGCATCAGTCACCTTCGCTGGCGACGATCAACGACCTAATGGGGCGCCGCGCTCCGGTGTTGGCACCTATTCCTGAACCCACTCCGACTCCGGTTCTACCCACGATTGCCCCGGTGATGCAAATCCGCACGCTGCGGGGCGTGCAATCCGGAGCGGTGTTCTTTCCGATCACTCCAACTCCGATGCCGACCCCCACGCCAGCTCGGGCACCCATCGAAGAACGACATTTGACGACACTCCCGAATCCTAGTGTTGAACTGACTCCCTAACTCGCGGCGACACGATTCAATCACCCGTGACACGATGGCATCATGATTCACTCGCCGAACACCACTACCACCGCGTCACCAGCCAATCCCCGGAGTGACGAGGCCAATCGGGCCAACGATGATCGTTTTCAACGCCTGAAGCGCGACTTGCATCAACGGGTCATCTCCAGCCTCAATTTGGCCAGTGCCGGCAAATCGAGTGAAGAAGAGTTGCGGGTCGAAATTCGCCGTGCGGCTGAAGAACTGTGCCGACATAGTGCCGTGCTGCTCAATCTTAGCGAACGCGATCGCCTCATCAACGAGGTTATGCACGAGACGTTTGGGCTGGGCCCACTCGAGACGTTGCTCAACGATCCGACCATTTCCGACATTCTCATCAATGGGCCCAAGACGATTTATGTCGAACGTCATGGGCGACTCGAATTCACATCGGTTGAGTTCACCGACGATCGTCACCTGCTGCAAATCATCCAGCGAATCGTGGGACGCGTCGGCCGTCGAGTCGACGAGACTTGTCCGATGGTCGATGCCCGGTTGGCCGATGGTAGCCGTGTGAATGCGATCATTCCACCTCTGGCACTCGACGGCGCGCTCGTCTCGATTCGTCGTTTTTCGGCTCGCCCGCTACTCGCCTCCGATTTGATCTCCAAGGGCTCGATCGCCGCGCCGATGATCGACTTTCTCTCGGCCTGTGTGCGTGGCCGGTGCAATATTCTCATCTCGGGAGGCACCGGTTCAGGCAAAACGACACTGCTCAATATGCTCTCGGGTTACATCTCCGACGATGAGCGTGTGGCGACGATTGAAGACGCCGCCGAGTTACGGCTGCAACAACGTCACGTCGTGCGGATGGAGACGCGACCACCGAATATCGAAGGACACGGCGAGGTTACCTCTCGCGATCTGGTACGCAACGTGTTGCGGATGCGTCCCGATCGGGTCGTCATCGGCGAATCACGTGGTCCCGAGGCACTCGATATGTTGCAGGCGATGAACACGGGGCACGAAGGGAGCATGACCACGCTACACGCAAACGACACGCGCGAGGCTCTGAGTCGGTTAGAAATGATGGTCGGTATGGCAGGCTTCGATTTGCCAATATGGATCATCCGTCGTCAAATCGCTGCCGCCGTCAATCTGGTCGTGCAAGTGGCCCGGCTGATTGGGGGCGTACGCAAGGTCATCAAAATCTCTGAGATCACGGGCATGGAAGGGGACGTGATTTCGATGCACGATCTGTTCAGTTTCCAGCAGACGGGTGTCGACGACAATGGGACAGCCCTGGGGTATTTCATGTCGCAGGGCATCCGACCGCACTGCCTCGACCGACTCGCGCAGCGAGGTATTCAGCTCCCTAGCGAATTATTCGAGCGGCGACGGTTGTAAGCGAGGAGCATGGCGGCAATGAGCAACATTTACATGACACTGCTGACCTGTACGGCCATTATCTTGGTCAGCGTGAGTGTCTATTCACTGCTCACGGATATCTTTCTTCGCGATCATCGCCGCGTCGAAGAACGGCTCGACAATGAATTTCATCAGCATATTCGCGAGGATGTTCGGAAAAAGCTGCCATTGTTTAAGGGGCTCGACAAAGCCGCTTTGCAACCGCTCGGCGAGCTGAACGGGCTACCTGAGGGATGGCGGCAACGCTGGACAACAACAATCGAACAAGCGGGCATGAGTATCTCGATCTCGCAACTCACACTCCTCTGCATGTGCTGTGGTATCACGATTGGCGTTCTGTTGGGGCTCCTATTTCAAAGCTTACTCGTTGCCTTGTGCGTGACAATCTTCTGTTGGCCATTGCCACTGTTGTGGGTCCGTAAGAAACGCAATGATCGTCAAGAATCGTTGCGGCCGCAATTGCCTGAGGCATTTGATCTGATGGCGCGTGCATTACGGGCCGGACAAACGATACCGCAAGCGATGCAAGCCGTCTCGGATGAGTATGCCGCCCCCCTGTCGAGTGAATTTCTCTACTGTTACGAGCAACAAAATCTCGGCCTGTCGCCTGAGATGGCGCTACGTGATCTTGCCCGTCGCACGGGCGTGCCGGAGATCAACATCTTCGTCGTTGCTGTGGTCGTGCAACGTCAGGTCGGCGGTAACTTGACTGACATGCTCGAAGATCTCGCACGGTTAGTTCGCGAGCGGTACCGGATTCGCGCGACGATTCAGACCCTCACGGCCGAAGGACGCTTGCAGGCGGGGATCCTGCTTGCACTGCCGCCTGCGATGCTTGTCGCGATGTTTGTGCTCAATCGTGCATATGCGATGGTACTGCTCGACCATTACGAGTTGCTCATTGGCATGGGGGTCTCGATGCTCTGCGGCATGTTGTGGATTCGAAATATTGTGCACTTCGATTATTAGGTTCGGCTATGGTCAGCGAAACAGCACTCATCGGCATTTCCGCTTTTGTTGCGGTAAGCAGTTTGGTGTTGCTGGTCGGGATGCTCTCGACTGGGCGACGCCGACTCGACGCGCGGTTGCGTGAGTTGGCCGGACAAGAGGTCAGCGTGCTCGATATCGATGGCGCCACAGTCGTGTCGAAAGTGATGCACAACACACTGCCGCATTTCGGCAAGCACCTAATCCCCACCGATCTCACCGAACAAACGCATCTCAAAGCCCGGTTACTCTCGGCCGGTTTATATCAACAGCAGGTTCTGCCCATTTTTCTTGGGATCAAGATGCTGTTGATGTTGTTGCCGGTCACAGTCGGGGCTCTGGTCGGCGTAGCACACATAGCGCCGACCAACTATGCTTTGCTGGCGGGAGGATGCGCGAGCATTTTTGGGATGATCGGTCCGAGCTTCTGGCTCGATCGACGTGTCGCTCGGCGTCAGATGGACCTGCGCCGAGCTTTACCGGACGCGCTCGATCTGGTCGTGATTTGCCTGAATGGTGGCTTGAGTTTCACCGCAGCGTTACGTCGCGTGACGGCTGAGTTGCAAACAGCCCATCCGCTGCTCACCGATGAATTGGAAATCGTGCTGCGGGAAATGCATCTCGGCACCCCGACAGCTGAGTCGTTCCGTAGCATGGCGATGCGTTGTGATCTATCCGAGTTACGTGGCCTGACCGCAGCCATTCAAAACGCCGAACGTTTCGGCGCCAGCCTCACCAAATGCTTGCGGACCTTCTCCGAAACGCTTCGACAACAGCGGCAGCAGCATGCCGAAGAAATGGCTCAAAAGGCCGGTACCAAGATTTTGTTCCCCACGTTGTTGTTCATTTTCCCAGCTATTTTTCTGATCATCCTGGGCCCAGCGGCCATTCAAATTGCCGGCATGATGGAAGTCACTCCGTAAGATATTCTCGCACGAGACATGACTATAACGACGCGAGGTGCAATCATGAACAGGCGCATCGTCTCTAATACGTTAGTCATTGGCTTGTTGGCCTGCCTAACGACCCGTGTGTTGGCGCAGACCCAATCGCCTTATCAACCCTCAAACCGTCCGTTGGGATATTCGGTCATTGGCAAAACTTATCTTGCCGGCAGCGATAGTACATCGCAAGCTTTCGAGCAGAGCAAACAAAGCTTCTTGAACATAATCACCTCGAAACTCCCAGAAGCGACCGCCTTCACAGGCATTGGCCTAAACCAGCTCGATCCACAGCGGCTGTACTTTCTGTTCAACTATGCCCCGCGAGTGTACTACTTGTACGAAGGTGCCTGTTACAATAATGCCTTGGGAGCAACCATTGCTTCAGTAAGTGCCCCCAGTTCGCAGGTCCTCACAGGAAACACATTCACCATTTTTCCCTTCGTAAACTCGAGTATCGCTCCCGTGTGCGCCTCGGGTTCAGGTAAGCGCTCGTCGAGCGAGCCGTTGCTGTCGGGGGATTTCGTACAACTGCCGACAATCCAGGCTGGACAGCAGTTGGCCTTCTTCATCATGGCCAATATGAATAGCAATTCCGTGCCAGCCTATACGTACTACAACGGCAAGAGCGTCAATCCAGACAATTTTCAGCATCTAATCGCGTTCTTTCCCGACAATAGCAATTTCATCCTCATCGGCTTCGAGGATCAATACAACGGTGGCGACAAGGACTGCAACGATCTGATGTTCGCGGTCGACATCGGTCCGCAGAACGCGGCGGTATGGCGCAACCCATCGAGTCTGCCCAAGTGAGTGTGATTCATGGAGAGTTTCGTCGAGAATATCCAAACGCCACGAGTGCAACGATCGCAGTTGCGTCGG
>CAYLYE010000041.1:0-33039 GCA_964387325.1 uncultured Planctomycetaceae bacterium | reverse complement strand
TCATACGGATGATTGCCGCCGGGCGACACATATTGCGTGCAGCGTCCGCTCGCGGCGCGATACGGTCCCGACCCGTAACCGGCGATCGTCAGCACATCGCCCGGCACGGGGGGCTGTTTAGCGATCGGCACCGCCGCCACGTTGGGCTTTTGAATCAGCAACGCGGCCAAGTCCCAGTCGCGATCCGATTTCAACACCTGGGCGGTACTCTTGAAACCATCGGGAAACACGACCGTGATCGGTCCCCGCGCCGCCTCGATGACATGCCAATTGGTAACGACCAAGCCGTTGGTTGAATTCACGTCGATCAGCGTGCCCGAACCGAGCGATTGAGTCCCCTGGCCTTCAGGAACAATCACTCGCACCACCGCTGGATGCGGTTGATGAACCGCGCCGATGGCCGAGTCCCGGAAGTTCAGCCACTGATCTTTGAGACTCTCGGCGCGCGTCGGCGCGCCGGTGCAGAGCACCAAGACGAGCGCGATCATCGCACGGAGGGAGTACATCGATCGGACCACAATCGTCGCTGTCAGGAGGGATATTAAACGCGGTCGCGCTGCTCCCTGGCGTGGGAGTATCGCGTGCGGGAGCATCCGTTCCCGAACAACTCAAGTCGGTCCGACTAACACGTTCCTGGGAGTCGCGAGCAATCCGGACGATTGCTCGCGGGACCAGCCGGGACGAATCTCGTCGCGATTCGCCGCCTGTCAAACACCTGGCCCTTGCTCCGAGCGTTCCCCTTGAGGCGCATCATGCGCCCAGCGTGCCAGATACGTTTATCGACCAGCGACCGGAACAAAAATAAAAGCGCCTCGTTCTGCAGTCGAACTCTCGCCCTTCGTCACGATCGTACCCTCCGTGTGAGGGAGCCGCGAGCGTATGCTCACGATGATCGTTACAGCCGGAATACGATCTCAGGCTGCGGCTTCGTTCATGACATGGACGACATCACGCGGCAAACCCCGTACTCGTACACACAAGTTAAGTCCTACACCGTCGCCAAGACCAAGAGAACATTCGTTATCGCGCATCCATTGTGTGCAGGTAGCTAATCCAACCCCCGAAATCCGATCTGGGCCACTAATCGACCAACTCGTCGGCTTGGCGGATACCTTGTTCTTCGGAAAGAACCAGGCCTCATCAAAACCATGAAATATTCGCTGCGTTTTTTCAGCTCGCAGCAAGTCATTCGTTCGCAACAGAATCCCTTGGCCGACGATCTGACAGACGCTTTGAATCGCTCGAAGTTGCGGACTGGTCGAGAGCATCGTGGCCACGTCGGGATCGCTATCAAGTCGCGTGATCAGCACATAATTCATGGTCCGAGAAGGCCGCGACATTTCGACCAAAAAGTCGTGTACCGACGAATTGATCCACCCAAAGAGATACTGGTAACTTTCGTTCATGTTAACTCTCCCGGTCGCAATGCACGGGCTTTAAGGCGCGGAGGATATAAACTCCAATCCCAGTCGTGGGCGTGAGGATCGCCGACCGCATTATGGTCATGGCCGAAATCGATATCTTTTTCCGCCCGTCCGTCGGCACCCCAAAAACGTCGTTGCAGTAAGTTTCCTCTCGCATCAAATTTGTCGTTCGATGTGTTGGGTGAACCGTATGCAGGGAGGTCTTGTTCGCTCCGTGACATATTGGCGCCCAACTATTCTATCAAGAAAGACTCATTATGCGATGAATCTACACTCAACGGTTTGCAGAGATAATTATAACCAAGGAGCGTGGTCGAGCGACGACTGCTTCGTCGGTTAAGATAATTTAGTTCCAAAACTCGGCAAAGATCAGTTTCACGTTTTCGATCGTGCCCAGCAAGGCGTTCGCCGGTTTTGGTTTGAATTGCAATCCACAGTCCTGCGCCGATCCATTGTCAGGACTGTCAGCGTGGAGACATTGTTGCCGTTTTCCGTGGTCGCTCCCTACTCGCCGGCGTGCATCAGCGCTTCGATCTCGTCGGCCTCGACCGGAATGTGCCCCATCAGATCGTCGGGCCCCGCAGCCGTGACGAGCACGTCGTTCTCAAGCCGGACGCCGAACCCTTCCTCGGGGATATAAATGCCTGGTTCGACCGTGAGGACCCAACCCGGGGCAAATGCCTCCTGCGCGTAACCCACGTCATGCACGTCGATCCCCAGCGGATGGCCGAGTCCGTGCATGAAATACTTGCGGCAAGCCGGGTTGTCGCTTTCCTGCTTCTTGACGTCCGCCGGCTTGATTAGTCCGAGCTTGAGCAGTTCGTCGTTCATCATCATTTGCGACTCGCGTGTCCAGTCGCGATGGAGCTTGCCCACCACCGCGCCGGCGATCGAGGCTCGCATCACGCGCAGCACCGCGTTGTACACCTGCTTTTGTCGCCGGCTGAATCGACCACTCACGGGGATCGTGCGCGTCAGGTCGGCATTGTAGTTCGCGTAGTTCGCCGCGACGTCCATGAGCAAGAGTTCCCCCTTGCGACACGGCTGGTCGTTGGCAATGTAGTGCAACGTGCAGGCATTCGCGCCGCTGGCCACGATCGGCGTGTACGCGAACTTGGCGCGAGAACGAATGAACTCGTGAGCAAATTCCGCCTCGATCTCATGTTCATTAACGCCCGGGCGGACCATGCCCAGCACGCGCCGGAAGCCACGATCGGTGATCGCGATCGCCTGCTTGAGCAGCTCCACCTCGCTGGTCGACTTGATGACCCGTAACTCGTGCATGATCCGCGCCAGCCGAAGGTATTGGTGCAGCGGGTAGCGACGCTGACAGTCCTGTATGAATCGAGCGTCGCGCGTCTCGACCTCGACGACGGCCCGCTTGTGTTCGTTGCTATTGAGGTACACGTGCTCGGCGTCACACATTAGTGTATGAAAGACGCCGCGGAACTCGGAGAGCCACTTGACCGTCTTGATGCCCGAGATCGACGAGGCCTCTTCTTTGCTGTGTTTGTGCCCCTCCCAAATCTTCAGGTGCTCGCTGGGTTCGCGCAGAAACAGCACCTCGCGGAGCTTTTCGTCCGGCGCGTCGGGTGACAGCACGAGGATACTCTCCTCCTGCTCGATGCCGCTCAGGTAGAACAAGTCGGCGTTGGGATGCATCGCCAACGAACCATCGGCGTTGGTCGGGAGCACGTCGTTGGCGTTGATCACCGCGACGCTGCGGGGCAACAGGCGTTCGCTGGCCCGTTGACGGTTCGAAACAAACAAGGCCGGATCGATCGGGGCATGACGCATGGCAAACTCACAGCTTGGGTGCAAAACTTCGCAGCGGATACGTGCTACCGATATACTCGCTTCCGCGCGAAAAGCCAACAGCCAGCGGCTGAAGTGGAGCCTTTTCACGTGCGAATCCCTGGCTCAGAAATCAGAACCTCCGCTATTTCGGCCACACTCTAGCCGAGCATCGTTCGGCGCGGCATGATAGCGGGCTCGAATTCCTATTCAGGCGGAGAACTGGATCGTGCGACAAACCTGGACTCTCTGGTTGATTGGCACGCTGCTGTTGGGCTGCTCTCAGACGCAGTCGCAGCTACCCATCAAAGTCGCCGAGCTGACGCAGATCAAGCATCGCGGCACGATCGGCGTGTCGGTGCTCACGCTGACCAACCCGTTCTTTAAGACGATCGCCGACACGATCACGGCCGAGGCCGCCAAGCACGGTTACGACACGATCATCACCAGCGGTGAGTTCGACGTGGCCAAGCAACTGCACCAGGTCCAAGACTTCATCGTCGCCGACTGTGCCGCGATCGTCTTGTGCCCTTGCGACTCGCGGTCGGTCGGCTCGGCGATCCAGTCGGCCAACAGCGCGGGCATCCCCGTGTTCACGGCCGACATTGCCTGCCTCGCACCCAATGCCAAAGTCATCTCGCATATCGCCACCGACAATTACGGCGGCGGCAAACAAGCGGGGCAGGGGATGATCGAAGCCCTCGGAGCAGCCGGTGGCAAAGTGGCGATCCTTGACTTCAAGCAGGCCGAGTCTTGTCAGCTCCGCGTGAAAGGGTTCAAAGAGGTGCTCGACGAACACAATCAAAAAGCGCCCCAGTCGCGGATCACCGTCGTGCTCGAGCTCCCCGGCGACGGCCAGAAAGACAAGGGCTTCAAGGCCACCGAGGACGCGCTGCAAAGCCATCCCGACCTCGCGGGCATCTTCTCGATCAACGATCCCGCGGCGCTCGGCGCTCGTGCCGCGCTCGAGAAAGCGCAGAAGGCCGAGCAGGTGAAGATCATCGGCTTCGACGGACAGATCGATGGCAAGCAAGCGATCCGCGACGGCAAAATATACGCCGACCCGGTGCAATTCCCCGATCGCATTGGTGCCATGACCGTGACGAGTATGGTCCGTTATTTCGACGGCGAGGCGTTGCCCGCCGAGCAGTTGATCCCGACCGCCTTGTATCGCCGCGCCGACGGCCAGAACGATCCTGAGTTAAAAAACGCCGCCAAGTCGAACTGAGTTTGAGCATGTCGACCGCCGTCGCTCCGCTGCTGCACATGCGTGACATCCGCAAGTCGTATCCCGGCGTGCAGGCGCTACGCGGTATCGACTTGCAACTCCACGCGGGCGAAGTGCTTGGGCTCGTCGGCGAGAACGGGGCGGGCAAAAGCACGCTCATCAAAATTCTCGGCGGCGCCGTGACGAGCGACAGTGGCTCGATTCAGGTCGCCGGCAAGAGCGTACACTGGCGCAGCCCGAGCGACTCCAATGCCGCCGGCATCGCCGTGATCTATCAGGAATTCAATCTCATCCCGGCTCTAACAGCCCGCGAGAATATTTTCCTCGGCCGCGAGCACACGACCTGCGGCCTGTTGCGCCACACGGCCGAACGTGAACAAGCCGCGGGCTTGTTTCGTCGGCTCGGCGCCGCGGTCCCGCTCGACGTGAGCGTGCGAAACTTATCGGTGGCCCAGCAACAGTTGGTCGAGATCGCCAAGGCGCTGGTGCTCAATGCCCGGGTGCTCGTGATGGACGAGCCCACCGCAGCGCTCACTCCTAGCGAGGTCAACGCGCTACTGTCGATCGTCGGTGAATTGCGCGCGCAAGGGTTGGGGATCATTTACGTCAGTCACCGGCTGGAAGAGATTTTCGCACTGGCCGATCGAGTGATGGTGTTGCGTGATGGCCAGCACGTGAAAACGTGTCCGACGCAGGAACTCACGCGCGGCCAACTCATCGAGCAAATGGTAGGACGCACGCTCGACGCCGAATTTCCGACGCGCAACGTTTCGATCGGCGAGGTGCGGTTGAGCGTGCGCAACTTGTCTCGCGGTTCGCGGGTGCGGGACGTCTCGTTCGATGTGCGGCGCGGCGAGGTACTGGGACTCACGGGCCTAGTGGGCTCGGGACGCACCGAGACCGCCCGGCTCATCTTCGCCGCTGACCGCGCCGACTCGGGGAGTATCCAACTCGATGGCCGCACATTGACCTTGCGCGAGCCGCGCGACGCCATCGCCGCGGGGATCTGCCTGCTGACCGAAGATCGCAAACAGCAAGGGCTCGTGCTGGGACGCTCGGTGCTGGAGAATATTGGTCTCCCCAACCTCGACCGCTTCGCGCATTGGGGTGTGATCGATCCATCGCGCGAACGCGCCGCGTGTCGCCGCTACGTTGACCAACTCGCGATCAAGGCCCCGCACCTCGATCAGCGCGTGCAATTTCTGTCCGGGGGCAATCAGCAAAAGGTCGTGCTCGCCAAATGGCTCGAGTCGCAAAGCGAGGTGTTCCTATTCGACGAGCCGACGCGCGGCATCGACGTGGGTGCGAAGGTTGAAATCTACCGGCTGATCAACGACCTCGCCGCGGCCGGCAAGGCAATCGTGCTCATCAGTAGCGAATTACCCGAGGTGTTGGGAATGGCCGACCGCATCGCCGTCATGCACGACGGCCGCATCCGCGGCACGCTCGACGACGCCCGACAGGCCTCGCAAGAACAAATCATGGAGCTGGCTGTCTCATGAATCAGCGTTCGACCGCCGGTCATTGGTCTCGACAATGGTTGCAGAATAATGCGATCGTGCTCGTCTTGTTGGCCTTGGCTGGCTTCTTTGCCGCCGTCACCTGGAGCGATCAGCGGTTGGGCGACGTCGCCGCCGCGCGACAGTTGGCCGACCAGATTAACGAACATCGTGGTACCTCTCCCCTGCGCGTATTTGTTGTCGCGCGGGCCAACGACAAGGATCAACTGTTCGTCGACGAACTCAAGGCCAAGCTAAGCGTCAGCGGCGCGCAGGTCGTGGGGCAGGCGTTCGGCGAGCCGGTCGAGGTTAAAAAGCAACTCGGCGAATTTCTCGCGCAAGGGGGCACTCTCGATCGCCTCGCATGCCACTATGCAGCCGCCAAATGGACCCTCTACGCACCCCTTGCCGAGCAGTACCCCGCGCTCAAGCAAGCGCTGCTCATGCAGCCCGCTCGTTCGCGCGGGTCGAGCTTCCTGCGCAGCGAGAACCTGCTCAACATTGCTAACCAGATCGCGATCATCGCCATTCTGGCGATCGGCATGACGATGGTGATCATCACCGGCGGCATCGACTTGTCCGTCGGCAGCCTGATTGCCCTATCGGCGGTCGTGTGTACCCGGCTGATCCGCGACTACGCGCAGGGCGAGCACGCCGGTGTGTTGGGGATGACGCTCGCCGCCTTGGTGGCGATCGCGTTGTGCGGCGGCTGTGGAATCGTGACCGCGTTGTGCATCACCCGCTTCCGTGTACCGCCGTTCATTGTGACCCTGGCGATGATGCTTGTGGCCAGCGGGTTCGCGTATCTGGCTTCAGCCGGGCAGTCGATCAATCAAGTGCCCGACTCGTTCGTCTGGCTCGGCCGAGGGGACGATCTGCTGCACATTCCCAACGCGGTGTTGTTGACCGGCGTGCTGTATGGGGCCGCTCATGCCTTAATGACCCGCACGAGCATGGGTCGGCATATTTATGCGGTGGGCGGGAACGCCGAGGCGGCGCGGCTCTCGGGCGTGCAGGTCAATCGCGTGTTGCTCATGGTCTACCTGTTGAGCGGTTTGCTAGCCGGGCTCGGTGGTGTGGTGATGGCCTCGCAGCTCAAGAGCGGCGCTCCGACCTATGGACAAATGTACGAACTGTTCGTCATCGCCGCGGTGGTCGTCGGCGGCACGAGTTTGTCCGGTGGCGAAGGACGTATCTTCGGCACGCTCGTCGGCGCGCTGGTGATCGCCGTCATTCAGAACGGCATGAACCTGACGGGCATCGAGAGCTACACGCAGAAAGTCGTGCTCGGCGCGATCATCCTCGCCGCGGTCATCCTCGACCGGCTCAAGGCCCGGCTGTAAGAAAGCTTTACGGGCTTTTTCTCTGCTGGCGGTTAATCTCCCCGCTTCATGTGCGGTTTGGCTCTTGAAGACCCGGTTCACCCTTCAAGAGTCACGATCATGAAAATCGTCATTCCAGGCGGTAGCGGACAAGTGGGGACCATGCTGGCGCGGGCGATGCACGCCGATGGGCATGAGGTCGTCCTGCTCAGCCGTCGACCGGCAGCAACTCCCTGGCGGGCAGTCGAGTGGGATGGCCGCACGGGTGGCGCGTGGATACGCGAACTCGACGGGGCCGACGCCCTGATCAACCTCGCCGGCCAAAGCGTGAACTGCCGCTATCACCAGCGGAACCGCCGCGCGATCATGTCGTCGCGGATCGAATCGACCCGGGCGGTCGGCAAGGCGCTGCAGCAAGTGGCTCGTCCGCCGCACGTCTGGCTGCAAGCGAGCACCGCGACGATTTATGCTCATCGCTATGACGCGCCCAACGACGAGCGGACAGGCATTCTCGGTGGCCAGGAGCCCGATGCCCCGTCGAGTTGGAAGTTCAGCATTGATGTGGCGACCGCTTGGGAGCGTGAGGCGATCGAGCACCAGAGCCCGCGCACACGGCAGGTCCTGCTCCGCTCGGCGATGACGATGAGCCCCGACTCGGGAGGCGTGTTCGATTACTTGCTACGGCTCGGGCTCGGCGGCACGTGCGGACGAGGCGATCAGTTCATGTCCTGGATTCACGAGTACGATTTCATTCGCTCCGTGTATTGGTTGATCGATCACAGCGAGTTGGCCGGGCCTGTGAATCTGGCTGCCCCTTACCCCCTGACGAATCGCGAGTTCATGCGGGCACTGCGTACCGCGTGGGGCATCTCGCTGGGCTTGCCCGCGCCGACGTGGTTGCTCGAGTTCGGCACGTTGGTGTTGCGCACCGAAAGCGAGTTGGTGCTCAAGAGTCGGCGCGTCGTGCCGACGAGACTGTTGCAGAGTGGGTTCGAGTTCGCGTATCGCGCGTGGAGCGACGCGGCCGGTGAGCTGTGTGATCGTTGGCGCACCCAGCAGCGATGGGTGGCGTAAGATCAGGAAAGTGAACCACAGAGGCGCCGAGGATACAGGGAGGAAGTTGAGTGATGAGAGGCTAGTGGAGGGGCAGAGGGGCAGAGGAGGTGCGCTGCCGCGAAACCGTCATTCTCCTCCACTCCTCCACTCCTCTGCCCCTCCACTAGCCTCGGTGGTTATCCTGATTGTCTTCAACGTTGCGTGCTCAGCCGGGCGCGCAACTCGCGGCGGAGTTCCTCGTCGCCGACGAACAAATCCTCGCGGAAGCGACGGTGTCGGAGCAGCTCGGCGTGAATACCGCGATACGTGTCGCCGCGCGGTGACATCGCGGCCAGGTATTGCAGCCGCAAGTTGCCGTCACGATTGATCTCGGCATCGGCGAGCCACGTGGCCAGATCGGCCGCGCTGCCTGCATACGAGCAGCAAACGTCGACGATCGACTCGAAGCCAACTTGCTTGAGTGCCGAGCGCACGAACCGCATCTCGTCCTGCTCAAGGTGGGCCTGCAATTTATTCAAGTCGATCACCAGTGGCTCGACCGACCCGATGAGCACTAGGTCGTGGCTGTTCCCGTGCAGGGCGTTGGACCAGACGCTGCCATGCGGGAACACGCGGAAGAACGTGGCCAGCTCGCTTTTCACGGCGGCCTCGTTGCTCTCGTAGATGGGGACCCACTGCACGGCAATGCCCCCGCTCCGCAAGTGTTCGCGGACATGCTCAAAATACTCCTGCGTGTAGAGTGTCGCGGCTCCTTTGACCCAGGGGTGAATCGGGTCGGACGTAATCACATCGAACGACTCGCGCGACGTGAGCATGTAATGTCGGGCGTCGTCGTACACCACACTCACGGCCGGGTCGGCGAGCACATTCGAGTTTTGGGTCGCAAAATACTTGGCGACCACCTGAGGCACCAACGGCTCGATCTCGCAAATGACCAGCCGCCGCACGTCGAGGTACGGCAAGAACGAGCCTGCCGTGACCCCCGCTCCACAGCCAACCACCAACACCGAACGGGGCTGAGGATGGAACAGGGCAGGCAGGTTGGCCAGCATCCGTTGCAGCCGCATATCGTCGACCGAGTTCGAGGCTTCGACCTTGCCGCTGACATGGAAGCTCAGCAAGCCGTGTTCCTGCTCAATCACGGCGACGGTCGAGTTGAGTCCCTCGCCACGAAACCGTTCCTGGACCGGGGCGTTAATCTGCGGCGCGAGCCGTCCCCAGCCCACCACCTTGGTCGGCAACGGCTTGAGCCAGAACGTCAAGAGTACGGAACCGACGACCAGCGTGGCGAACGCGATCACGGGAGGCTTGCTTGGCACCTTACGAGCGTTGAGCCACGGAATCATGACCAGCAGCGACGACACGATCGCTAGCGCCGCGAGCAGTTGCTGGACATGCAGCGTGCCGAGCGAGGGAATCAGGAACAGGCTGAACAGCAGCGCACCAACGATCGCGCCGGCCGTATTGGCCGCGTACAGTCGGCCGACCTGCGTGGCATCAGGTCGCTGGCCGCGCGACACAACCGCGAACGCGAGTGGAAACGTTGCGCCCCACAGAATCGCGCCGGGTAAGACGGCGAGCGTGCAGCGTAACAGGTCGAGCATGAAGCCGAGCCACTCGCTCGGCGGCAGCTCGGCGCCCAACGGCAAATACGGAAACGAGCCGGCGACGACCCAGGCGGTCCAAGCGAACGCTACGACAATGAAAAGCTGGCACATTCCCAACACGCCGCGCAGGTCTGTTGAGTACCGTACACACCAGGCTCCCGCCGCGCTGCCCAATCCGATGCCGATCAAGAATCCTGCCAAGATCAGCGAGAAGGTATAGGTTGTATGACCGAGCGCGAGTGAGATGATCCGCGTCCAGACGACCTCGGCCCCCAAGGCTGTGCAGCCCGACAAGGCCGCGACGAGATAGATCCACCGCGGCTCGTCGCGCGGCGCGTCGACACGTTCGAGTGGCTCGGCACTTAGGAGTTGATTGGGGACTCGTGTCGACAAGAGCCAGCCGAGCAGCGCGATCAGGCCGTTAACGCCCATCGCGAAGTAAGTGACGGTGGTCAGATCGAACGAGCGGAGCAGCCAGAAGCCCGCGAGCAAGCAGCCGAGCACCGCTCCGAATGTATTGCCGCCGTAGAACCAACCCAGCCAACTGACGCCGCGCGGCGATTGCTCGACCCAACGGGCGATCGTGGGGAGCGTCGCACCCATGAGCAGCGTGGGGGGCAGTAGGCACGCGCCACACAAGGCTCCGCGAAGGATGAGCCCCGGCCAACCGGTTTGTGCGTACTGCACATAAAGCTGTCCGAGGCCGGGCATCACCCACAGCACACCGAGCGCGAGCAGAGCGATGCCCAGTTCCAAGACGGCATACACACGCAGCGGGTTGACCTGCTGGGGCCACAGTCGGCGCGGGGCGAGGCTCCCCAGGCACATGCCCCCCATGAACATCGCGAGCAGCCAGGCGAGCGAAATCGTCGTCGAGCCAATGATCAGTTCAAGCAACTGAAACCACACCAGCTCGTAGATCAGCGCCGCGCATCCGCTGCCGATGAACAACAGCAGCACCAAAAATAACGCGCCGGTCGACAGTCCCTGTTGCGGCGGCGGTGATTCGTCAGGAGACATCAGGCGAAAGGACTCGACTCGAAAGACGCAGGATATTTCGCGCGGGTGAGTGCGTGACTAAGCAACTATTGAAGTATGCGCAGCGAATGGGCCTAGGCGAGCAACGCGAAGCCGGAAAATACCGGGCTTCCGTTGGTCGCCCTGGCTCATTCGCCGCGCAGTCGTCAATATAATCTATTTTTCGGCTCGACGGCCCTTGCGGCTGTGGAGGACTTCCACTCTTATGCCTTTTTTCTGACGCTATGAGTTCTGCGGAAAATGATCTGCGTCCGGGAATCGAGTCGGCCCAGTACGATCTGATCGTGATTGGCGCCGGTGCGGCCGGCTTGCTGGCCGCGGCCGAGGCCGCCGCGCGAAACTATCGCGTCGTGCTCTTGGAGAAGAATCGCAAACCGGGCGTCAAGATCCTCATGTCCGGTGGCACACGTTGCAATCTGACTCACGACACCGACGCCCGCGGCATCATTAAAGCTTACGGCAAACCGGGTCGATTCTTGCACTCCGCCCTGGCGGCCTTGGGACCGAGTGAGTTGCGAGCCCTGTTTGATCGTGAAGGGGTGCCGACCAAAGTCGAGGAAACCGGCAAGGTCTTCCCCGAGAGCAATCATGCGCTCGATGTTCAGCAGGCGCTGCTGCGTCGACTTGAGCGGAGCGGCGCCGAGCTAGCGCTCGAAGAACCCGCCGTGCGTGTCGAGCGGCACGGTGATGGTTTTGAAATCGAGACGACGCGCCGGGTATTGCATGCGCCGCGACTCATGCTCACCACCGGAGGTCAATCGTATCCAGGCAGCGGCACCACGGGAGATGGCTACCGCTGGGCGGCCGCGCTCGGGCACACGATCGTCACCCCGCGCCCCGCTTTGGTCCCGCTGGTCGTCGAGGAGCCGTGGGTCCGCGAGCTGTCGGGCATTACCGTGCCCGATACGCTGGTGAGGGTGATCGATCCCGTCTTGTCAGGCAAGAGCGCGGTGCTGATGAGCGACCGTGGCTCGTTGCTTTTTACTCACGTCGGGCTCTCGGGACCGGTGGTGCTCAACGTGAGCCGTGCGGTCACCGGTCATCCGCAGCCCCACACGTTGCGACTGGAGTGCAACTTTTTGCCCGACATGATCGAAGTGTCTTGGCAGCAGCACTGGAATGAGTCTCAGTCACACTCGGGCAAGAAGCACGTGCTCGCGGCCGTGCCGGAGTTGGTGCCGCGCCGGCTCGCCGAGGCGCTGCTGGCCAACGAGCAGATTGCGAGCGACACGCGGCTGGCCGAATTGGGTCGCGCCGCGCGACAGCAACTTGTCGAGGCCGTGAGCCGCTGCACGCTGCGTATCAGCGGGACACGCGGTTTTGCCAAGGCCGAGGTAACGGCCGGGGGCGTCTCGCTCGACGAGGTTGATTCGAGCACGATGCAAAGCAAGCTCGTGCCGGGTTTGTATCTGGCGGGCGAGGTGCTCGATCTGGATGGTCCGATCGGTGGCTACAACTTCCAGGCGGCCTTTAGCACGGCGTATTTGGCGGCCCAGCGGCTTCCCATGCCGGATCGTTGAGCAATTCCGTCAGGCAGATTAAACTGACCAGGGTCGTCGATCAAATTGCTCGTTCGTTTTGCCCCTTGGAGAAGCCTACCGTGAATCGGGTCTTGCACGTCACGGTCTGGTCTAGCTTGCTCGTGTTGCCGACGCTGCTCGTCGCTCCGCTCGCAGGCGCCGAGCAAGACGAGCAAGACGAGCAAATTGCCGAGTTGATCTACCGCCTGGGCTCGTCACGGTTCGAGGAGCGTGAAGCGGCATCGCGCGAGTTGCTCGCGCTCGGGGGCGTTTCTCGCGCGGCCTTGCAAGCTGCGCGCAGCGAACATCCCGACGCGGAAGTGCGCGCCAGGGCACGACGCTTGCTGCCGGCCGTCGAGCGCGCCGATCAAGAGCTGCGCTTGGCTCGGTTCCTGGCGCAGAGCGAGGGGGATCATGGCGTGCCCGGGTGGAACGCGTTCCGCGACGTGGTCGGGAACTCACCGCAGTCACGCGAGCTGTTCGCGAAAATGCATCGCGCGGAACCGACCCTGATGATGGCGCTCGACGGTCCGTTGGCCGACTTGAGCGACACGCTCTTGGATCGTATCTTCACGTTGACCAATTACCGGCGCAGTGGCATGCCGCGCGAGCAAGCCACGGCCGAAGGGATTTGTGCGCTGCTCTACTTCACTGGTCGGGCCGACTTTGCCTTGCCCGATAATTTGCTCGCGCAGTTGGCGTCGCTCACGCTGCAGAACACGATGAGCGCGCAGGCCACGACCGGCACGTACAGCCGTGCCACACAATCGTTGTTGAGCTGGTGGATCTCGCGCGCTTGGAGCGACAATACGACCTTCTCGATGCTCAATATCGCGGCGCGGTACGATCTCAAACAGAGCGGGGCGGACGTAGCAAGGCGATTGCTCGGCGCTGGTCCCAAGACGGCGCATATCTTGCAATACGCGCTGCTCTCGATTGCCCGCTTTGGCTCGATGGATGACCTGACGCTTGTCGAGCCGCGTTTGAACGACACCACCGTGTGCATGTCGTTCTCACCTGACGGCAAGAAGAAGCGCGAGTTGCAGATTCGCGACGTCGCGCTGGCGGCGGCGGTCAAGTTGAGTGGCCAGAAGCGTCAGACCTTTGGTTGGCCCGCTGCTGCCGATCAAGAGACGAGCTACTTTAATCCGTCGATCTTGATCTTCGCGGAAGACACGGATCGCGACGCGGCCCTGAAGCGTTGGGAGATGTGGAAGGCCGATCAACGCACTGCGAAAAAATGACGCGGTGAACATGTGATGCGGTGCAGCAAACGCCTGGCGCAATAAAAAAGCCCCCCGGTGTCTCGCGGACCACCGAGGGGCTCCCCTTCTGGTTGCAGCCTCAGAGGATGGAGCTGCAACACATCTATAAGGCTATACCAACGAGTTGCGTATGTTAATCCCAAAAAGAAGGGTATCGATGAACTTGCACCGGCGATACCGAGAACACGGGATGTGAATTACCCAGCCTGTCAGACCACTGAAAGAGCCATATTTTATCCACACTGCTAAATTTGTCTCACCATACCCATTCGATAGATCTTTCCTGTTGTTTACGAACGTCATGAAAGATGAACGAAAATGTCACATATTCGCTGATTTAAAGGAGCGACATGCTGCCTATTTCTCTTGGACAGTTAGTTACTAGCGCAGTCGAGCAAGGGCGGGTGGGCACTCCGGTCGCGGCCCGCTGCTTTGTATCGGCCGATGCCGAACGGCCATTGACACTTACGGCGTCCAGCATCGGCGACTTGGTTTGCAGTTGTTTGCAGGCCGAACCCGCCCAGCTCTGGGCGCGCGGGGGCGAGTCGCTCGGTCATCTCAGTGTGCAGATCCTGTGTCGCACGGGACAAATGTTACTGGTTGCGGTTGGGACTCCCGGTCGACGACGTCCGCTGACCGAACTGGTGTTGCTCGGCAATCGCGGCATGTTGCATTGGGAAGGGAGCGAGGCTGACGATCTGCTTGCGCTCAACGAGCCGGCTGCAGCGCTCTCGCCGCGTGGCGAGCAACTGTCGCGTGTGATTAACATGGCGCTAACGTCGGGCGAACCGGTCGACGTTGATCGTCCTCAGGCGCAGGGGGCTGTCGCGTTGCAATCGCCGCCAACAATGCGACCGCATCATCGATCGCGCATCGTGCCGAGTGTTGCGCCGCTGGGGGTGTTGTTGATTAACGGCAACCAGTCACATCAGGAAAACTATGCGCGCTCGTTTGCTGTTGATCCGCGCTGTCGACTTATTGGATTGACCGACGAACCCGGCCTGAGCGCGCGACGCCAGCAATTGAACGCCGAGTTAGCGGCGGAGCTGAACATTCCGTTGCTCGGTGACCTCGACGCGGCCATAAAACGCGACGATGTGCAGATCATTTGTATCTGTGCCGCCCCAGAACGAAGAGCCAAGCTCATCGAGCGCTGTGCTCGCACGGGCAAGCATTTGTATCTCGACAAACCGCTTGCCGCGGGGGTCGAAGAGTCGGACGCGATCGCCGCCGCGCTGCGTGATGCACCGGTCGTGCATCACATGTTCAGCTTGGTTCATACATTGTTGGCCAGTCGAGTACGTCGCGTCGTCGAGAGCGGCGCGATCGGCGAGCTGCTGGCCTTGCACTGCGACGCCTTTTTCGCCAAAGGGCCTGGCGGAACCGCTCAACTCGGCGCGCCGCGACGCGAGACGGCACGCCCCACGCAGTTCGAGCAGATCGAAGCCAAGCGCGAGCTGCACAATGTTGGCGTGTACGCGCTCGTGTTGATTCGCTGGTTGCTGGGGCGCGAGATGCGACGAATCGTGGCGCACACGGGCAACTTTTTTTTCGCCGAGCATCAGCGGCTCGACATGGAAGATTATGCCCAGCTCACGGTTGAACTCGACGGTGGCGTGCTGGCCACGGTGGCCACCGGTCGGGTTGGGTGGCGATTGCACCCGAGCGGCGGCATGAATCGCGTACTCTTGGTCGGCACGAAAGGGACCGTAGCTGTCGACTCGCATCTTCCCCGGCTCGACGTCTGGACCGACGAGGAGCCGTGGAGAATGCCGAGCCGTCATCCGGAAGATCCGATGGGTTTTTGGACCAGCACATGCAATGCCTCGGGGGCACTGCCGAAGCGCAGCTGGCTGACGCCGCCTGAGCCAACCGACGACATTCGTTATTTTGTCGATTGCATCGTCGCGGGGCGGTCGAGCGACGTTCCGGTCGAGATTGCCGCTCATGTGATGGAAGTGTTGATCGCCGCGTATGAGTCGGCGGCGTCACAGAAGGCCGTGACGTTGCCGATCGCGCGCCAGCTAGCGTGACCCGCTCAACAGAAGGGCGCGCAATCGTTATAGTGGCGGCAATCAATCAGTTGCTTTCACGCGCGGACGACGAACATGGTCACCGACCTGGCTCAACAGCATCATTTGATCAATGATCTATTCGCGCGCCCCACGACACGCGCGCTCTGGGATCGGTATCGGCTCAGCGCCGAACAGGTTGCCCATTATCATGAGTACGGCTACGTGGCCGGGATCCGACTGTTGGATGACAATCAGGTCGAGCAGTTGCGCCGTGAGTTGGCTACGCTGGTCGACGGTCAGCACCCGAGCCACGAACTGTTCTACGAGTTTCACTCGAACGAGTCACCCGACCCGAGTCGGGTGCTGTTTCATGCGCTCGGCGCGTGGCGCATCACAGCCGGATTTCATGATGTGCTCTGGAATCCGGCGTTGGTCATGGCGGCGTCGCAGTTGCTCGACGGGGCGGTCCGTTTCTGGCACGATCAACTGTTTTGCAAACCGGCCCAGCATGGCGGTGTGGTCGCGTGGCACCAGGACTATTCGTACTGGACCCGGACGCAACCGATGGCGCACCTCACTTGCTGGATCGGGCTCGACGACGCCACGGCCGACAATGGCTGTTTGCAGTACATACCGGGCAGTCATCGTTGGCCGTTGCTGCCTGTCACGGGGTTGGCTGGCGACATGCGCGCGATCGACTCGGTGCTGAGCGCCGAGCAGCGCGCGGCTTTTAAGCCCCTTGCGATCGAATTGAAAAAAGGAGAGGCGGCCTTTCACCATCCGTTGCTCGTTCACGGCTCGTATGAGAACCGCACCGAGCGTCCGCGCCGCGCGGTCGTGGTCAACATGGTGCGTGACGGCGTGTGCTCGTCGAGCAACGAGCCGCTGCTCGCGGGTGTGCCAGCGATTCCGGTCGGACAAAAACTCGCGGGGCCATTTTTTCCGCTGCTCTTCGATCCTGCCGAGGCCGCATGATTCTGTATCTGATTCGTCATGGCGAGAGCGCGTTCAACGTCGAGGGACGCATTCAAGGGCAACTCGACGTGCCGCTGTCCGAGTTGGGTCGTCAACAGTCGCTGGCGCTGGCCGAGGCGGCCGCCACACTTCCGATCGAAGCGATTTATTGCAGCCCGCTCGAACGCGCTCGGCAAACGGCACAGCCACTGGCCGAACGATTGAAGTTGAGCGTGTTGTATGATGCGCAACTGATGGAGCTCAACGCAGGCGTGTTTCAGGGGCTGGTCTGGTCCGAGATCGAGCAGCGCTACCCTCACGAGGCCGCGAGTTGGCGTGCCCAGCAGGGTGATTACCGCATTCCCGAGGGGGAATCGCGACGCGATCTGCTGCAGCGCGCCGAACAGGCGCTGCAGCGCATTCTCGCGCTGCCCTACGAGCATGTCGCCGTCGTGTCGCACGGCGGTGCGCTGTCGGCCGGGCTCAAAGGCTTGCTCGGCGTGCCGGTCGAGCGCAATCCGTTTATCTTTTACAACGCCTCGATCAGCCGGCTCCAGTCAAGCGCCGGACAGATCAAGCTGTTGACGCTCAATCAGATCGAGCACCTGCAACGCCCCGGCCGCGAATTGATGAGCCGGATGGGCGATCTGTAAAGGGGTTGTTCTATGGCGGGTCGTTGCCACCTGGATGAAACGGATGGCAGCGGCAGATCCGCGCGACGCCCTTGAGCGCGCCGCGCACCGGTCCGTACTTCTCGACCGCGCCAATAAAGTAGTGGCTACACGTGGGCTGAAAACGACACTGTCGCCCGATGATCGGGCTGAGCGTCCACTGATAGCCGCGCACCAACAAGATCAGTATGCGCGATAGCAGTTGCGACAGGGTGTTGAGCACGATGAGAAGGAGCTTTTCGCGCTAGGCGAGGATGCCGCGAATGATTTGCGGTTCCTGCACGCCGGTCAGTTTGTGGTTCAGTCCGCCGTAGAAGTACGTGAGCCGATGATAGTCGAGTCCCATCAGATGTAAAATAGTCGCGTGCAGATCGCGAATGTGATGCCGATTCGTGACCGCTTCGTGGCCAAGCTCGTCGGTCTCGCCGTAGCTGCCGCTCTTGAGACCGCCGCCGGCCATGAAGTACGTGAAGCCTTTGGGGTTGTGATCGCGACCATCGCCCGAGCCTTGCACGACCGGCTGGCGACCGAACTCGCCCCCCCAGACGATCAGTGTTTCGTCGAGCAGGCCACGGCGGTCGAGGTCGGCCAGCAAGCCGGCGATCGGCTTGTCGATTTCGGGGCCATGAATCTTGAGGTTCTCTTCGACCCCGTTATGGGCGTCCCAGTTTTGCTGTTGGTGTCCGCCACCGTGATAAATTTGCACGAAGCGCACACCTCGTTCGACCAAGCGCCGCGCGATGAGACACTGCCGCGCGAACGGCGCGGGCCCGACCGTGATCGGATGATCCCCCGGCTTGTCGTACAGGCCGTACAGTTCCTTGGTCTCCTCGGCTTCGCTCGTCAGGTCGAGCGCCTCGGGGGCGGCTGATTGCAATTGGAAGGCGAGTTCGTAGCTGGCAATGCGGGCTTGCAGCTCGCTGTAGCCGGGGCGATCGGCCAGATGCGCGGCGTTAAGCTCGTTGATCGTGTTGATCTGGTCGCGTTGCATTTCGGGCGTGGCCCCGGTGGTCGGGCTGAGATTCAAGATCGGCTCGCCCGCCGAGCGGAACACGGTCCCTTGATACGCGGCCGGCATGAACCCGCTCGACCAGTTGATCGCTCCGCTAATCGGACCGCCGCGCGGGTCGAGCATCACGACATACCCGGGCAAGTTCTGGTTTTCGCTCCCTAGGCCGTAACCCAACCACGAGCCCAATGACGGGTAGCCTTGAATGATCCGGCCGCTGTTCATCTGCAACATGGCCGAGCCGTGGACGAACGAGTCGGCGTAGAGCGATTTGATCACCGAGAGCTTGTCCATGTGCTGAGCGAGGTGCGGGAAGACATCGCTGCACCACTGACCGGTCTCGCCGTACTGTCGGAAACTGCGTTTGCTCGCCAGTAGCTTCGAGGGACGCAAGCTGCGGCGGCGAATCTCCATCTGGACCGTCTGACCGTCGCGCTTTTGCAGCTCGGGCTTGTAGTCGAACAAGTCCATCTGTGAGGGGCCGCCGTACATGAACATGAAGATGCACGACTTGATCTTGCTCGGCATGTGCGGCGGACGAGGCGCGAGCGGGTTGGCCAATGAGTCGGTCTGGGGCGCGTTGCCGCCGGCGGCTTGGGCGGCGCGGCTAAAAAAGCCGTCCTGCTCGAGTAGCGCCGACAAGGCGACCGACCCGAAGCCAGCGCCCAGTTGCCAGACAAATTCGCGCCGCGAACCACAGCAACGTGGCGCGGCAGGTTTTTCAGTGCTCATCGTGATGGCTCGTCAGTCGATGTACAGGAACTCGTTGAGGTTGAACAGCAATAGGCAGAACGAGGCCCAGGCCTTGCGTTGTGGGTTGGTGACCGGCACGAGCGCTGGCTCGTCGGCGGGCTTGCTCGGCGGCGGAAGTTGCAGCTTGGCCAAGGTCGTTTTGCCGCTCTGGGTGATACGCAGGTCCTTGACCGCAAAGTGGGCATTGAACGTCCGTATGCCCAGTTGCCCAGACGGCAAGGGTTGCTCGTCCTGGTAGTCGATCTGCGGCTGCTTTGCGCCATCGACAAACAGGCGAATCCGGCCTGCCTGAGTCTCGATGCGGACATGATGCCAGCGGTTGACGCCAAAGTCGAACGGTATGCGTTTCAGATCGCGCCAATTGTTTTGGTGCTTACCCAGCCGCAGGCCGTTGTTCAGGAAGTTGATGTTGTAACCGTGCAGCGTATCGACGCCATCAGCACTCTGACTGACGCTGATGAGCAAACCGCCATCGCCACCGGGGGCACGCAGCATCACGTCGGCTTCCACGACACCGTCGCCGCTGGGGCCAGCACGCCAAATCGACTTGGCGCCCGCCGCGGGGTCAACCGCGTACGTGCCATCGTCGCCGAGCGACCAGTGGCCGCCGAACGACTGCCAGCCTTGCGGCGCGTCGCTTGTGTTGCGTTGAGACTCACGGCTGACAGGCGTGGTGGCCAGATCGATCGTGCGTCCCAAGGCCTTGATTTGCACCTGATCGAGGCTCATCGCCGCACCCCAGGCCCGCACGCCCAATCGACCTTGATCGGCCAAGGGCTGTGGATCGACCACATCGATGATGGGCTCGGCCGAGTCGAGCCAGACGCGAATGCGTGGCCCGGCAAGTTCGATTTTCACCGCCAACGGTTTGCCGGTTTCAATCGGTCGATCGACTTCGCTCAGACGCACCACATCGGCTGCAAGTCGGCGCAGCTCGACGACCTGTTCACGAGCATCGAGCACCAACTCGTACCCACGAAAGATATCTCCTTCGGCCGTGCCGCGAACAATGAGCGTGCCGAACTCGGCGGCGTTTTGCAGCGTGAGCCGCGCTTGCACAACGCCATCGGCAAAGGCGGGGCCCTGCCACAATGCAAACGGCCCTCGTTGTCGGTCGACCGTCATCAGTCCTTCGTAGCCGCCGGTCCATTTGCCTCGGCCGTAGCGCCAAGCCTCGCGCGGGCCCAAGAGAAAATCGAGCGGTTGCAGTCGATTCAGGTAACTGCTGTGCAAGCTGCTAGGCGCGTCGGGAACAAATGTCAGCCGCGAGGCGAGTGACGCGTAAAAGGCGCTTTGACGGGTGAGATACGCTTGGGCAATCTGCAACTCGCGCGGAGACGGTGGTCGTCCCAGCGCCAATCGATACGCCCGTTCGATCCGCTGGGCCGAGTCGCCGCTCGCGTCCTGTTCGAGTCGATCGGAGAGCGTTTGCGCCTGCTGCAACATGAACTGATCGTTGAGCAACATCAGCGCCTGGGGCGCGACGGTCGTGACTTGCCGCTCGGACAACGGCGACGAGGTGGTGGCGTAATCAAAGCCTTCGAAGATCGGCGGAACCATCGAGCGTTTGATGTACGCATAGATACTGCGACGATTCTGATCCGCGTTCGATGAGACTTGCCAGCCGTCGCCGGGACGCGAGCCGCCGCTGAGCACCTCGCCCGCTAGGTGTGGATAGAAGCCGCGGCCCCCCATCGCGTCGTTGAGTTGCCCGCTCACGGCGAGGACCGAGTCGCGAATCGATTCGGCTTCGAGTCGCCGTAGGTTTTGCCGCCAGAATAAATCGTTGCCGGGGTCGACCGTCGCGGCCACCGCTTGGCCGGCGTGCGACGACATCTGATACGTCTGCGAGAGCATGATCGTCTTGTGGAGCTTTTTGAGCGACCAACCGTTGTCGATCAATTCGCGCGCCAACCAATCGAGCAGTTCCGGGTGCGTGGGGGGCAAGCCTCCTTTGCCGAAATCGCTCGTTGTTCGCACGATGCCGCGACCAAAGTGGTGTTTCCAGACCCGATTGGCCATGACGCGCGCGGTGAGCGGATGGTCGGGACTGGTCAGCCAGCGAGCAAACGTCAGTCGTCGCCCGCTCGACGAAGCGAGGAGCGGCTTGACGATCGTCGGTCGTTGCGTGTTGATGACCGAGAGGTAGCCTGGCTCGACTTTTTCGCCCGGCGTGGCGGCGTTGCCGCGGATCAACACGTGCGTAGGTTGATCTCCGCCGTCGCGCACCGCAAGTGCCCATTCGAGTTTGGCAGTCCCTTCGCGGGTGATGCGGGCCACCTCGTCTTCGAGTTGCTTTTTAACCTTTTTGTCGGTCGCTTGTTTGATCTGAGCTTGCAACGCTTCGGTCTGTTTTTTTATCGCGTCGAATCGAGTCCGATTGGCTTCGCGATTTCCAAGGGGCACAAAGCCGGGTGAGTTCTCATTGGGCGTCGAGTTGGCGTAGGGGCGCACGCTACGAATGAACGCCAAGATACGGTAGTAGTCTTCCTGAGGGATCGGGTCGAAGCGATGCTCGTGGCAACGAGCGCAGCCGATCGTCAGACCCATGAACGCCGCGCCGGTGCTGACCATGACGTCGTCGAGTCCGTCGAACTCGGCTGCCCGGGCGTCGTCGGGTTCGTCGTCCCAGACCCCCAGGCGATAGAAACCTGTGGCGATGAGGGCATCATCGTCGGCGTCCTCCAGCTCGTCGCCTGCGAGTTGCTCGAGCACGAAGCGGTCGTAGGGTTTGTCTTCGTTCAAGGCGCGAATCACATAATCGCGGTAACGCCATGCATTCGGCTTCTCGGTATCGCGCTCGTAGCCATTGGTCTGTGCGTAACGGACCACGTCGAGCCAATGACGCGCCCAGCGCTCGCCGTACTGCGGCCGGGCGAGTAACTCGTCGATCACGCGCGCGAATGCCTGGGGTGACGCATCGGCCTCGAAACGCGCGACCTCCTCAGGAGTCGGCGGCAATCCGATCAGGTCGAAATACGCGCGGCGGATCAACTCGCGTTTGTTTGCCGATGGGTTGGGCGCGAGCTGCTTGTCAGCCAATCGCTTGAGCACAAAGGCGTCGATCGGTTGAAGGGCGTTCGATTTCGACTGGATCGGTGGCGGAGCCGGACGACGAATGGGTTGGAAAGCCCAGTAGGCTCGATCCTCGGCCGTGATTTCTTTGGTGGTTCGCTTGGGTGCCGCGGTGAGCGTTTTTGGATCGACCCCCGGCCACGGCGCGCCTAGATTGATCCAACGTTCAAAGTCGGCGATGGCCGACTCGGGCAGCTTTTTCGTGGGGGGCATTTGCACGAAGTTCTCGTCCCAACGTATGGCCTGCATGAGCAGGCTATGCTTGGCGTCGCCCGGAACGATGGCTGCGCCCGAATCGCCACCATGAATCAGTCCGGCGAGCGAGTCGAGCTTCAGGCCCCCTTTTTGTTTGTCAGCGGCGTGGCACTTATGGCAGTGCTCGATCAAGAGGGGGCGGATCTTGCGCTCGAAGAATTGCTCGCCCGCATGTCGCGCCTCGGCCGATGGGGGTGCCGCGTCCTGTGCTGCCGAGTCAGGCAAGCACCATGTCAGAAAGGCACAGCCAACCATTACGATGCGAAGATGAGATAACATAGGAGAACTCGATTCGGGTCGGCGTCGCAGCAGGGGTCGCTAAGTGGCCTTCGCGACCAAGATTTCATTAGAATCGAAAGTCGTTGGCGAGAAAAATTTTTAGCAGGGCTAGATACTTTCTAACGGATTGAATATAAATGTCAACCACTTAATCGTCCATATTTTATATGGTACATTGAACGCTAGTAACTTAGTATCCGAAATATTGTGTGGCAATCTTGCCTTGGTCCCGTTTGCCGAGAGCCGCTATGAAAACTGGCACGTCGAAGGTTCAGCCCGCTCTGTTGAGGCAGCTCAATCAGCAACAGGTCATCACCGCGTTGCAATCGCAAGGGCCACTTTCGCGAGCAGAAATTTGTCGACACACGGGCGTGAGTTTTCCGACCGTCACACGCGCCGTGGCCTCGCTGATTGAAGCCAATGTGCTGGAAGAGACTGAGCCGGTTGCGCCCAGCATCGGTCGGCCGGGCAAACTGGTTCGACTGGCTCGCAGTCGGGTGAGCGTGCTCGGTTGCGTGATCAACACGCATCATTGCGAGGTTGTCGCGGCAACGCTCGATGGCGGCATCGTGGCCGACGGCCTGCGGCAGTTCGATACTCCCAGCAGTTATGACGCGTTGCTCGATCAGCTCGATATGAATTTGCGCGACCTAGTGAAAACATGCCAGACAAACTTGCTGGCCGTGGGGATTAGCGTGCCCGGGTTGCTCAATCGTCGCGACGGCATCAGCTTGTTTTCTCCCAACCTGCATCAGCTTGATGGTCACCGGCTGCGTGACGACCTACGGCAGCGATTGCAGGCGCCAACGGTCGTCGTGCAAGAATCGCATGCCCTGTGCATGGCCGAGCAAACGTATGGCGAGGCCAAGGGGATCGAAAACTTTGCCATGCTCGATATCAACAAGGGGCTCGGCATCGGTGTCGTCCATCGCGGCGAGTTGCTCCTCGGAAATCGCGGCTTAGCCGGCGAGTTGGGACATATCACCGTCGAGCGCAATGGCCGCCTTTGCGGCTGTGGAAATCGGGGCTGCCTCGAAACCGTGGCCACCGATCGAGCGCTCGTGACGACGGTCTCGGAGCGGACGAAACGAGAGTGGACCGTTCAGGAACTTGTCGCAGCCATTGCGTCAGGGGAACTCGATGCGCAACGCGAATTGGACGACGTGCTCGAGTATTTGTCGATCGGTGCGGCGGCGGCCATCAATCTATTCAATCCGCAAAAGCTCTTTATTCATGGTCTTTTGTTCGATGCCCAAGCAGATTTGTTCCCGCGGCTCGTTGAGTTGACGCGTGGTCATTCGCTGCAACCGAACTACGAGGATTGCCAGATCGTGCGGGCCAAGGGGACCAAGCGGCTGGGGGCGGTCGCCGCGGCTATTCTCCACGCGACCAACACGCGTCAGTGGGCGGTTCAATAACGTCGCGGCGCGTGTTACACTGCCGCTTGCGAGTATCTTACGCCATTTTTCGAGGGCCATTCGAGTGATTTTCATTCGCCACGCTTTATTCTGCGGGTGGTTTGCGATTTTGCTGGGGAGCTTGGGATGCGGCGGCGGCCAGGGAGGGAATCATAAGCCCACGGTGGCTTATGTGACCAACGGCATCGCGTCGTTCTGGGTCATTGCGCAAAAAGGAGCCGAGGCGGGCGCGAAAGAGTTCGACGTCAATGTCGAGGTCCGCATGCCACCCAAGGGTGTCGCCGATCAAAAACGGATGGTCGAAGAGTTGCTCGCGAAAAAAATGGATGGCATCGCCATCAGTCCGATCGACCCTGCGAACCAAGGGGATCTGCTCGACGAAATCGCTCAACAGACGCGGCTCATCACGCAAGACTCCGATGCGCCGGCGAGCAAACGGCTTTGCTATATCGGCATGGATAATTACAGCGCGGGGCGGATGTGCGGCGAGTTGGTCAAGCAGGCGCTCCCCAACGGTGGCAGCGTCATGCTGTTTGTGGGTCGACTCGGGCAAGACAACGCTCGGCAGCGTCGGCAAGGGGTGATCGATGCACTGCTCAATCGCGAGAGCGATCCAACACGTGACGACCCGAACGGCCAAGAGATACGTGGCGACAAGTACGTGATCCTCGACACGCGCACGGACAATTTCGACTTTGCCCGCGCCAAGGCCTTGGCTCAGGACGCGATCAGCAAGTATCCGGAGTTGGGGTGCATGGTTGGGCTATTTGCCTACAACCCGCCACAAATCCTCGGTGCGGTCGCCGAAGCCAATAAGCTCAATCAGATCAAGATCGTCGGCTTCGACGAGGAAGCTCCCACGCTGCAAGGGATCCTCGACGGCTCGGTGTACGGAACGGTCGTGCAGAACCCGTTCGAGTATGGCCGCGCGAGCGTGCGGGTCCTGGCGGCCTTGCAACGGGGCGACTCGTCGGTGATCCCGGCGAACAAGTTTATCGATATCCCGGCGCGGAGCATCACCAAGGAGAATGTCGCTCCGTTCTGGAGCGAACTCAAATCGCGGATCGGCGAGTAGTATTGTCAGCGAGTTGAGTTATCTTAGAGCGATCATCTTCTCGGGACTCCACATTTTGCTGGATCGCTTTCGATGGCGGCTGACGAATGGTTGCGTGTTGAAGGGCTGTGCAAGCGATTTCCCGGCGTGATCGCGTTGCAGGATGTGCGACTCTCGCTGCGCCGCGGCGAAGTGCTGGCGGTGCTTGGCGAGAACGGGGCGGGCAAAAGCACGCTGATGAAAATTCTCGCCGGGGTGCAAACGCCCGACGAAGGACAAATTCTACTCGACGGTAAGTCGGTCGAATTTCCTAACGTGGCCACGGCACTCGAACGCGGCGTGGTGCTGATCCATCAAGAGCTCAATTTGGCCGACAACCTCGACGTCGGCGCTAATATCTTTTTGGGCCGTGAACCGCGTCGTTGGGGATTCATCGACCGCGAACGAATTGCCAATGAATCGCGAGCCTGGCTCGAACGAGTCAGTCTCCGTGTGTCGCCGCAGACAATCGTCGGCGACTTGCCGATCGGCCAGCAGCAGTTGGTCGAGATCGCCAAGGCTGTCTCGACCAGCGCGCGCATTCTGATCATGGACGAGCCCACGTCGAGCTTGTCGCAACACGAGACGGATGCCCTATTTCGGGTCATCGAGCGTTTGCGGCAACAAGGGGTGAGTATCATTTACATTTCGCATCGGCTGGCCGAGGTGCGGCAGATTGCTGATCGTGTGGTGGTGTTGCGCGACGGCCGCAACGCCGGTGAACTGTCGCGCGACGAGATCACCGAGCAGCGCATGGTCTCGCTGATGGTGGGGCGCGAAGCCAGTTCGGTCTATCAGCGTGGCCCCTCCAGCATTGGCAACGGTGCCTTGCACGTCACGGACTTCGTAACTCCACAACATCCCAAACATCCGCTCAATTTCGAGCTACGCCGTGGCGAGATGGTCGCGCTTGCCGGACTCGTCGGGGCCGGCCGAACCGAAGTGTTGCAAACGCTGTTCGGGATCACGCCGGCGCTGCGTGGAACCGTGCGCGTGGCCGAGCAGCCCGTGCAACTCGACTCGCCGCGTCGAGCGATCGATGCCGGACTCGCCCTGGTTCCGGAAGATCGCAAGCAGCAAGGGTTGATCCTGGAAATGTCGGTTGCGCAGAACATGAGTCTGCCGGGGCTTGCTCGCAATCGGATCGCCGGGGCGTTTTTGAACGAGGCCCGCGAACAACAAGATGCCGTGGCGATGATCGAACGGCTGCGGATCAAAACACCCCATGCGCGACAGACGATCCAATTTCTCTCGGGCGGCAATCAACAAAAGGCCGTGTTGGCCAAGTGGTTGCTTTTGAATCCAAGCATTTTGCTGCTCGACGAGCCGACGCGCGGCGTTGACGTCGGCGCGAAAGAGGAAATCTATCGGCTCATGGAGCAGATCGCCGCACAGGGAACCGCTATTCTATTCGTCAGTAGTGAACTACCTGAAGTGCTCGCGCTGGCTGATCGGGTGTTGGTCATGCACGATGGCGAGATCACGGCGCAGTTGGAACGAAATGAATTAAGTGAGGAGACGATCATGGCGGCAGCGACAAAAATGATGAATGCAAAATGATGAATAATGAATGCTGGAGCGCTGACGCGAGAGCGCTCCGACATTCATCATTCCGAATTCATCATTCATCATTTTATGAAAAAAGTTCTCGGCGTCTTGGCCCTGCTCGTGGTCGTGTGCTTGCTCACGGGCGTCACGAACCCGGATTTTCTGGGCGGGGGCAACATCCGCAACAATATCCAGTGGATCTCGCTGCGCAGCGTGCTGGCGATCGGCGCGGCGATGGTGATCATCACCGGCGGCATCGATTTGTCGATCGGCTCGGTCGTGGGATTGGTCGGGTGCGCGTTGTCGATGCTTGTCGTCCGCGCCGGCTTTAGTGTGCCGATGGCGCTGTTGATGGTGTTGGCCCTGTCGGCTGCGATTGGCGCGTTGCACGGAGTGCTCATCACGAAAGTCCGCTTGCAGCCGTTCATCGTCACGTTGTGCGGGCTGCTCATTTATCGCGGCGTCGGACGGTGGATGACCGGCGACGCGACGCAGGGTTACAGTGATCCTCGGTTTGAACCGTTGCGGCGGCTGATCAAGTACAATATTCCGCTCTTCCAGGATTTTCGGCTCCCGGCCCCGTTTTTGATCACCTGTGCGTTGGCGGTTGTGGCGGCGGTGTTTTTGAATCGGACGATCTACGGTCGCTACCTGCTCGCCCTGGGGCGCAACGAGCAAGCCGCGCGGTACAGTGGCATCGATACCCATCGCATGACCATCCTGGCCTATGTGATGGCTTCGTTCTGCGCCGGTTTGGGCGGAGTGCTGTTCTCGCTCGATGTCGGATCCGTGCAGCCATCGAGCCACGGCGAGGCATATGAACTGTACGCCATCGCCGCGGCGGTCCTGGGTGGGTGCAGCCTGCGGGGCGGTGAGGGGTCGATCCTAGGTGTGCTCGTCGGCACAGCGCTCATGCAGGTACTTAACAACGCTACGACGATGCTGGGCATTTCCGACACCCTCGAATACGCCACGATTGGTGTCGTCATTTTGCTAGCCGTGCTGGTCGACGAGCTGGTTAAGCGAGTCTCGGCTCGCCGGCGCATGGCCGCCCGCGGGTGAACATCTGTGAGTGGCTAGCATTCTGCCTGTATTGCCAAGCCTGCGCCGTTGTCGTGGACCCTTGACTTGGATCACTTGAGGCGGATACTCAACGTTTTACTGCGATCAATGTTTCCCCGCCTATTGTCGGATTGATTCAAGGAGAGCCGTTCATGCGTCGTGCCAAGATCAGCATCATTGGAGCAGGTAATGTCGGTGCCACGACGGCCCATTGGTGTGCGTCGGCCGAGTTGGGTGATATTGTTTTGCTCGACGTGCCGCAAACCGAAGGGATGCCGGCGGGCAAAGCTCTCGACTTGCTCGAAGCTTCGCCGATCATGGGCTACGATGCTTGTATCAAGGGGACGACCGACTATGCCGACACGGCCAACAGCGACGTGGTCGTTGTGACGGCCGGTATCGCTCGCAAGCCGGGCATGAGCCGCGACGATCTGCTCTCGACCAACGCCAAAATCGTGGGCAGCGTTGCCGAGCAGATCAAGGCGACGAGCCCCAATGCCGTGGTGATCGTGGTCAGCAACCCGCTCGACGCGATGGTGCAACGGGCTTGGAAGGTGACGGGCTTTCCGTCGCAACGCGTGATCGGTCAGGCCGGCGTGCTCGACACGGCTCGCTTCCGGACCTTCCTGGCGTTAGAGTTGGGCGTGAGCGTCGAAGACGTTGCCGCGTTGCTCATGGGTGGTCACGGCGACACGATGGTCCCGCTCCCCAGCTACACCAGTGTCGGCGGCATCCCGGTCACTAAGCTGATTAAGCCCGAACGACTGGCCGAGATCGTGCAGCGTGCTCGTCAGGGTGGGGCCGAGATCGTCAATCTGCTCAAGACGGGTAGTGCCTATTACGCCCCGGCAGCCGCGACGGCACAAATGGTCGAAGCGGTCGTCAAGGACAAGAAGCGTGTCATCCCCTGTGCCGCGCTGTGCAATAAAGAATATGGCGTGGGCGGATATTACGTCGGGGTGCCGATTGTGCTCGGCAGCGCCGGCGTTGAACGGATCATCGAACTCGATCTGACGGCGACCGAACGGGCCGACCTGCAAAAGAGCATCGATGCCGTAAAGGAATTGGTCGCCGCCATGGACAAGCTCGTCGGCTAATGATCGTTCGACGAGTCGAGGCTGCTAGCATCGCACGCTGCTGTTGACACTCGGGAGCGGATTTCAGTAGAGTCCGCCCCAGAGCCTGCAATCATCACCCGCGTTTGCGCGTCGTACCTGATCCGTGTCCAACCTTGGTTGTTTGAGCATGAATCGACTTCCGTCCGTGTCGTCGGATGCAGAGACGACAAGCGTTCAGTCGGGTGTAGTGAGCTCGGGGATGTTTTCTCCCGTCGCTGGCGAGCATCCCTGTACGTTGTTCGCTCCGCTGCACTACGAGAAGAATTACGCCTATCCGTTGGTGGTCTGGTTGCATGGCCCCGCGGACGATGAGAACCAACTCAAGCGGATCATGCCGCTGGTGAGCTTGCGCAATTACGTCGCCGTGGGGTTGCGCGGCACGACCCCTTGTCCGACGAACTCACGTCGTCGGGCGTTTAGCTGGGCGCAGTCTTCGGCCGATATTTCGCTCGCCGAGCACCGGCTGTTCGACGCCATCGAGCTGGCCCGTGAGCGGTATCATGTGAGCCCCGAGCGGATTTTTATCGGCGGCTACGATGTCGGTGGCACGATGGCCTTACGGTTGGCCATGAATCACCCGCACGTCTTTGCCGGCGTGCTCAGTGTCTGTGGGGCATTTCCGCAGGGGCAAACGCCGCTGGCGCGGATTAATGCTGTTCGCCGCTTGCCAATCTTCTTGGCCTGCGGTCGTGATAGCGTGAGCTATAGTGCCACTCAGGTCTGCGACAATCTGCGATTATTTCACACCGCGGGCCTTCAGGTTGCCCTGCGTCAGTATCCCTGCGAGCAGGAGCTTACCACGCTCATGCTCTCCGACATGGATCGCTGGATGATGGAGCTTGTCACCGCCCCGGCGGTCTGCTCGTAAGGCAGCCCCTCTTCGCTCGCTTCGATCTTGAGTTAGCCGCGACGCGCAGCGGAGCGCGTAAGTAGCGCAACAGTATCAAGCGACGCTTACGCGCACCGCATCTCATGATCACTCGTGCGTCATTGCTGGCGCCAGCAGGGTCCTGTCGGCAATCGCATTGACCCTCTTGAGCTTTTTTCGTACAAGACCCCGCCTTTCTTCTACGAATCTCTCTCGGCTAAGCATCGCGGCGGACCGCGCCACGGTGGATGTGGTTGGCCAGCGAGGGATCGTAAGTCGGGTCGTCTCTTCCTCTCTTGTGCGTTCGATCATGGTTACCGCTCCTACTACCGAGCAACCTGCCACCGGGTCGTTGCGACTCCAGGAACTGGGGGAGCGCGCGCTCGATTGGGCAAAAAATCATCGTCAACTCGTGGTTCGAATGGCGATCGGTTGCGTGGCCTTACTCGTCAGCGGCGGCGGCTATTGGATCTATCGCAGTTTGCAACCTGAGCCACCGAAGTACGACCTTGATGCGGCCATCGAGGCAATCGATGCCGGCGACGAGCGGTTCGCAATTCGCATCGCGAAAGAGTTTCTCCCCTGGAGCGATTTACTGCCGCAGCGACGTTGGATTCCCCCTTATGTGTTCGGTATGGTTGAGCTGCGCAAGACACGTCTGTTGTGGGGAGACAAGCTGCGGCAAACTCAATTACTGGCTGCTCGATTTCTCGATGCGTCGAACGAATTCGAGGTCCCCAGCACGCGCCGGCCGACGATTCTGTACGACCTCGGGCGACTGCAACTGCAACTTGGCTTGCGGCAGCAAGCGATTGGTCATCTGCTCGCGGCCTTGCCGCTCAATCCGGAGCGGGCGATTGAAATTCGCCGCCTGCTCGTCGAAGCGTATATGCAATTGACTCCGCCAGCCTATGAGACCGCGTACCAGGCGGTGTTGGATTATCTCGACGATGCACAGCTCACGCCCAGCGATCGCGAACTGGGTTGGCTGCTGCAAGGAGAAATCCTGGCGCGAACGAATCGGTTCGACGACGCGATTCGGGTGTTTGACAATATTCCCGAGAACTCGAAGTCACGCGCCGCGGCGCTCTTCGAGCAGGGGCGCATCTTGATGCAACAAGCCCAATCACTGCGGCCGAAAGTCGATCAACCGAAGCTCAGCACGGAACATCAGATCGATGCCCTTTACCGCCGTGCGATCAAGTCTTTTGAAGACACACCGGTTCGCGACAACTGGTCGACCGAGTACACGCCCCGCGCGCTGCTCTTTGCGGCCCGTTGTCGTTATTTGAATGATCAGGTGGAAACGGCACTCAAAGGCTATGACCAGCTGTTGCGTTGGTATCCGGAAACGATCGAAGCCCACACGGGTCGATTCGAGTCGGCGGAAATCTTGCTTCGTCAAGGAGGCGAAGATCAGGCGATCCAGCAATTTCGCGAAGCGTTCCGTGAGTTTGGCCCGTATCAGCTGTATGACAACCCGTGGCTTGGCATTCGAGAAATTCGTGAACGGATCATCGAGGCACATCGATTTCTGATGAGCCGAAACGATTACATTCGCGCCTCCGCGCTGACGGAATGCGCCGCGCAAATGCCGGTCGACATGGTGGTCTGGCAACTCGGCGGCGAAGCGAATCGTGCTCTGGGGGCAGCTCGCCTGCGTGACGCGGAGACACAGCCCTACAAAGAGGCCGAGCGTTTGCGGGGCGAAGCACGCGCCGCGTATCATGCGGCCGCGATCAACTACGAACGCCTGGCCTGGGCGCATCGTTCAACGGCCGACTATCCGCAGAATGTCTGGGACGCCGCCGAGGCGCATATCGCGGCGAGCGAGTATGAGCAAGCGATCGAGCGGCTCAACGACTATCTGGGGACTTACGCACCCCCCCAACGCACCGCGGCCACGGTGGCGCATGTCGAGTGCTTGCTCAATCTGAGTCGCGTCGAAGAGGCGTTGGCGATTCTCGATCAGACCGAGGCGCTCAGCAATGCCGATGCGTTCAAGTCGCGATTGCCATTGCTTGCCGCCCGGGCGTATTTGCTGCGAAACGATCTCAAGTCGGCGGAGAGCATGTTGCGGGGGTTGCTTGATAACGATCTGTTGACCCCCGACGCCAAGGATTGGAAAGACGCGTTGTTCATGTTGGCGCGGGTGCTCTATGACGGCGAGCGATTCGACGAAGCGATGCTGAAATTCGAGGAGGCCGTGGCCCGATATCCACGCTCCGACGAAGCCCGCGAGGCGCAATATCTGCTCGCCGAGGCGTATCGCCGCGCGGCCGATCAGGTCGAGATCGACCGTCAACAAGAAGGACTCAACGACGATGATCGACAGGAGCGCCGCAAACAGGCCAAAGGGCTTTACGATTCAGCGCTCGAGGCTTATCGCACATCGATCTCGATGCTCGAATATCGCGAGATGACCGGGCAGATCACCCCGATCGAGCAGCGATTGTTGCGTAATGCCTTGTTTGCGCGTGGGGTGACCTTGCACTCGCTCTTCCGCGATGAAGAGGCGGTCAGCGCCTACCTGGTGGTCGTGAATCGCTATCAGAACACGCCCGAGGTGCTCGATGCCTTGGTGCAAATCGCGTTTTGTTATCGCCGCATGCAACGGCCGATCGAAGCTCGCGGCACGCTGTTGCAAGCCAAGTTGATCTTGGAGAGGTTGCCGACCGACACGCCGTTTACACTGACGACCAATTTTAGTCGCGATGAGTGGGCCCAGTGGCTCGCCTCGTTAATCGCCCTGTGACGAGAACTGCATGAACGCCACGATGCTCGACACGGACCGACTTGCCGATCTGCTGCGGCGCAAGCTCGAATGCTTGCTGCAATTGCATGAGTTGGGCCTGCAACAGATCACGCTGTCCGACGGCGGCGACGTCAACGATCTACTGCGCCTGCTGGGAGCCAAGCAGCTGTTGATCAATCAGTTGCACCAATTTCAGCTGGAGTTGGAACCGTATCGCGATCAGGATCCCGAGCAGCGCGTGTGGCGCTGTGTCGATGATCGTCGTCGCTGCGCACAGTGTAACGAGCAGGCCGAGGCCCTGTTTGCCGAGGTGCTAGCTCAAGAGCGTCGCGCCGAGTTGGTGCTGCAACGGCGCCGCGACGAGTCCCTGGAGCAACTGCGCGAAGCCTATGCCGGCGAGCATGTGCGCCGCG
>CAYLYE010000040.1:0-33513 GCA_964387325.1 uncultured Planctomycetaceae bacterium | reverse complement strand
ACTGAGCGCGTTGCCTGCGGAGCTGGGCCAGCTCACGGCCCTGACGTCGCTCTTCCTTCACGACAATCCAGGCCTGGGGCTCCCCGCGGAGATCCTGGGCCCAACCTGGGAGGAGGTATTCTATGGAGCGAAACCGAAACCGCCGGCCGAAATCCTGGCCGCGTATTTTCGCATTGCCGGAGGGCAGGGCGAAACGCTCAACGAGTGCAAACTGATTGTGGTCGGTCGCGGTGGTGCCGGGAAAACGAGCCTCATCAAACGCTTGAGCGGCAAACCGTACGATCCCCATGAGCCCGAGACCCACGGCATCACGATCCTTGACCTTCCCTTTCGAGGCAAGCAAGGAACCGTCACGGCCCATGTCTGGGACTTCGGCGGTCAGGTCGTGCTCCACTCGATGCACGAGTTCTTTCTTACGGCCCGCAGCCTGTATCTGCTCGTCCTCGGTGAGCGGGACGACATGCTCGAACGGGACGCCGCCTATTGGTTGCAACTGATTCGCAGCTATGCCGGCGACGCGCCGGTCGTTGTCGCGCTCAACAAAAGTGGGGGTCGACAGCGGTCGTTCGATCAACAGTCGCTGGAAAAACAGTTCGGTCCGATCTTGGGCTTTGTGCCGACCGAATGTTCGGAATCAGACGCAGAGCAGGGGGGCATCGCTCGGCTGCAAGCGACGCTGACCGCCGCCCTTGATGACCCGCGCATGGACAGTGTGCGGCGCAAGTTTCCCCGCAAATGGCGGGAGATCAAAGATGAATTGGAAAGCATGGACGATAGTTTTCTCGACTACCCGGAATACATTCGCCGCTGTGTTCAACACGGAGAGACCGACGCCAAGGAACAGCAGGCCTTGGCGGGCGATTTGCACGATCTGGGGATCGCCTTGAACTATGCCCGCGACCCGCGGTTGCGAGACACGACCGTGTTGCGGCCCGATTGGCTAGCCAACGGCATCTACGCGGTTCTGCGAGCCAACGATCAAGACGAGCGGATCGCAAAGGAATTTTCTGGAGACCTCGCTCCTGGCGGCATAGTTACGGTTGACTCGCTCGCGCAGATTCACCGCAAGGCCGAAGCCTGGGGGATGTTGCGGGCGGCCGACTACCCTGCGGAGAAGCGGGAGTTCCTGCTACGACTGATGGATCTGTTTCACTTGAGCTATCCGCTCGACGACGAGGGGAAGCAGCAACTCGTGCCGACGTTGTTGCCCCTGACCCCGCCGCCAGGAACCGACGAGCCTTCCGGCCTGGGCGCGATTCGCTTGCGGTACGAGTTTCAGGTCGTCCCTGCGCCGTTGATCCCCTCGTTCATTGCGCGAACGTTTTCGTTGATCCCGAACAAGCTGCACTGGCGGCGCGGCGCGATACTGAAGTTTGGCGATGCACGCGCCCGAGTCTGGACCACCCAGGACGAGCGCTACGTTTTTGTCACGGTGGCGGGGCCGGCCCGCGATCTCGATGAACTGTTAACAATGATCCGTAGCACGTTGCATGCGTTGTTCTTGGGCTATCGCGGCCTCCAGGTAACCGAGCAGCAGTGGTGGGACGACGATTGGGTGCCGCGTAAAACACTGGAGAAGTTTCAGCAGATCGAACCCGACTATCTCACGGCTGACGTCGATTTCTCAACCTCCGCCAACGATTTCGAGGTGGAGTCATGAAGCCTACACCTCGCCCGGTCGAAATTTTTGTGAGCTATTCTCACCAAAACAAGGAATGGTTCGGCAAGTTGCGGCCGTTGTTGAACTTCAAAACTTCCACAAACCTCGCTCACATCTGGCACGATCATGAATTGAAAGCTGGTGACCTCTGGGACCAAGAGATTCGCAAGGCTTTGGAGCAGATGGACATCTTTCTTTGTCTCTTGAGTTACGAATATCTCGCTTCGGATTACATTAGGACGGTGGAAAAAGTGGCCGCGTTTAACAGGCACGAGCAAGGCAAGACCATCATCGTACCGCTGTTGCTCTGCGATATGGATCATCGCGACGTCCCGGAGTACAAACCGTTCAATCCGCTGCCCGCCTGGGGGCGGAGTTGGCGCTCCTACGAGGTCAACGGCGGCCATTCGATGGACGCCCACAAGCCGATCCGCACGGGCTTAAATGACGTCATCGAGAACATACAAACGAAACTGAAGGCCGTCAAAAATCCTCCTCCGGCCAAGAAACCTAAAAGATAAGATGAGCTGGCGAGGGGCGCGGTCAACAAATACAACCCAAGGGAACTCTGGCATGCGTCGCTTCATGGTCATTGGGCTTATGCTGGTCATCTTGATGTTGTTCGATGCGACGAGCATATTCGCCGCGGAGAGCACGCCCGAGCGGCCGAACGTGCTGATCTTGATGGCCGACAACTGGGCTTGGCCCCATGCCAGCGTCTACGGTGATCCGGTCGTCAAGACGCCCACCTTCGATCGCCTAGCCCGCGAGGGGATGCTGTTCCGTCGCGCGTATTGTTCCGTGCCGTCTTGCTCTCCGGCGCGGGCCGTGTTTCTCAGCGGACAAGCGGCCCATCGACTCGAAGACGCCGCAAGCCTGCATGGCCGATTTCCAGCCAAGTTCGCCGTGTTTCCTGAGCTATTGGAGCAAGCCGGGTATCGCGTCGGCCACTCGGGCAAAGGCTGGGGACCCGGCCGAATCGCCGAGTCAGGCCGCTCGCGCAATCCGGGTGGCGACACGTTCGAGAGCCTCGACGAGTTCCTTGCCGCAGCGCCGACCGACCAGCCGTTTTGTTTCTGGCTCAGCTCGCGCGATCCGCATGTGCCGTGGACCGAGGGACGCGACTTCATGCCGCAAATCGATCGCGCAAAGATCGTCGTCCCGCCGCACCTGCCCGATCATCCGTCGGTTCGCGACGACATCGCCGGTTACTACTGCGAAGTGCAAAACTTCGATCGCGATTGCAGCCGGGCGATCGAGTTGCTGCGAGCCCGTTCGTTGCTTGAAAATACCGTGGTGATTATGACCGGCGACAACGGCTGGCAAATGCCGCGTGGGCTGGCCCACATGTACGACCTCAGCACGCATGTGCCGCTGGTTGTTCGTTGGCCCAAGCTCATCCGCGGGGGCAGCGAGTGCGATGGGTTCATCAGCTTCGAGGACTTCGCGCCGACGCTGCTCGAGTTGGCCTCGCTCAAGCCGACGAGCGAAATGACCGGTCGCAGCTTTGCTGATGTGCTGCGCGGTGGAGTGGCCGAGGGACGCGACGCGACGTTCATCGAGCGAGAGCGCCACGCCCACGTTCGCTCCGGCAACGTAGGCTATCCGTGCCGCAGTATCCGCACGAAAGATTACCTGTACATCGAAAACCTTCGCCCAGATCGTTGGCCCGCGGGCGATCCGCAGTTGATTTTCGCCGTCGGACCGTATGGCGACGTCGATGGCTCGCTGACCAAATCGTTGTTGACGGCTGACCCCATTCAGCCCGAGCTGCGTCGGTTTTACGAGTTAACGTTTGGCAAACGGCCGGCCGAGGAATTGTACGATTTGCGCAAAGACCCCGGCGAGGTCGACAATCGCGCAGCCGATGCTGAGTACGCGGCGATCAAGGGTCAACTTGCCGCACGACTGCGGCAATGGCGCATCGCGACCGGTGATCCGCGGATGACCCGCGACGACGACCACTGGGACCACTATCCGTACTACGGTGGTCCGGCGAAGAACGCTCCCGCAGTGAAATAGCCGGTCCCGCTGGTGCTAGGTTCTCCGAGCCGCGCGGCGGCGTCCGCTGAGATTTGATCGTCGCCTTTCGCTCCGCGAAAGGTCCCCTATGATTGATCCTCTGAAAAATCAGATAACCCACGACGCCGAATGGGTTCAAGTTCGCTGGGTCGTCATACTCGCATGTATTAGCCCCGAGAGGGGTGGCATGTCACATACGCCGCGCTGGCCTGTCTAAAACCACTCAAGTTGACCCGACCGCGCGGGCAGAGGATACTCCAACGGTCGGCCGTATGGCTCGACGGCCGCCCCTCGATCGACTACGCAGACCTACTCACTTCCTGCCATGAACAGTTTCGCGCCCCGCTCGCGTGTTTCGTATCTCGCTTGGATGCGCGCACTGCTCGTGTGCAGTCTGCTGGGGCTGGCGACCTATGCAGGCTGGTTGAGCGCCGCCGACAAGCCGACCGCGCCCGCTCCGCTCCCCCCGGCTCGGTTTTATGAATCGACGGTCGATGCTCCGCTGCCGGCAATCGAGGCGGCCCGTTCGATGGTCGTCCCCGAGGGGTTTCAGGTCTCGCTCTTCGCGGCCGAACCTGACGTGCAGCAGCCCGTGGGTTTTTGCCTCGATGATCGCGCGCGGCTCTGGGTGGTCGAAGCTTATAGCTATCCTCAACACACCCGGCAAGGAAACGATCGGATTGTCATCCTCGAAGACACCGACAACGATGGCCGTAGCGACAAGCGAACCGTGTTCTACGACAAACTCAACTACGTCACAGGCATTGAAGTGGGCTTTGGCGGGGCGTGGGTTATGTCGCCGCCGTACTTTTATTTCATCCCCGACAAAGACGGCGACGATCGGCCGGATGGCCCGCCGCAGGTGTTGCTCGACGGGTTTGGTCTCCACGCCAACGCACACAACCTGGCGAACGGTTTCGCCTGGGGACCCGATGGCTGGCTCTACGGCACGCACGGGCGAACCAACTGGTCGATGCTCGCGAAGCCCGGCACGCCCGACGAGCAACGCGTCCGCTTCGATGGCGGCGTGTATCGGTATCATCCGACTCGACATGTTTGGGAACCTTATTGCGACGGCACGACCAACCCTTGGGGCATCGACTGGAACGATTGGGGTGAAGCCTTCGTGAGCAACTGTGTCAACCCGCACTTGTTCCATGTCATCTATGGTGCCCATTACGAGCCGTGGCGCAATCGCGAGTCGAGCCAATACTCCTATGAGCGCATCGACACGATCGCCGATCACTTACATTTTGTCGGCGGCAACAATGTTCGCGGCGGACTCGGTTCGGCGGCCGAGGATGCGGCCGGCGGCGGACACGCACACTGCGGCACGCTGGTCTATCTGGGCGATAGCTGGCCCGAGTCGTATCGCAATACCCTCTTTACGAACAACATCCACGGTCGTCGCATCAACAATGACCTGCTACGTCGTCACGGTTCAGGCTACACGGCCGCGCATGGACCTGACCTGATGCGATCGCGTGACCCGTGGTACATGGGCGTGACGCTCCGCTACGGTCCGGACGGCAGCGTGTTTGCCAGCGATTGGTCCGATACCGGCGAGTGTCACAGCACCAAGAACACCCGACGCGAGACCGGCCGGATTTACAAGATCAGCTACGGACCACGCCGCGCGCCGAGTAAAGACGTCGCACAACTCAGCACGCGCGAACTGGTCGACTTGCAAACGCATCGCAACGATTGGTTCGTACAACACGCCCGACGATTGTTGCAAGAACGGGTCGCCACGGGCCAGGACATGACCGAGGCGATCAAGCAACTGCGCTCCATGTATGCGCGTGAGACCGACATTCCGCGTAAGCTCCGCTCGTTGTGGGCACTTCAAGCGATGGGGCAAGTCGACGACGAGTTCCTGGTCGCTCAGTTGTCGCACGAGCACGAATCGATTCGCGCCTGGGCCGTTCGTTTGCTGTGCGAAGACAACGCTCCGCCGCCGATCGCCCTGGCCAAATTTGCGGAATTGGCTCGACATGACCCGTCGTCGTATGTGCGTCTGCACTTGGCCAGCATGTTGCAGCGACTTGCGAGTGCCGACCGCTGGTTGATCGCCGCGGCTTTGCTGACTCACGAGGAAGACGCCGGCGATCACAATCTGCCGCTGATGATTTGGTACGGCATCGAGCCGCTCGTGAACAGCGATCTCGAACGATTCGTCACGTTGGCTCAGACAGGTAAGCTGCCCAAGGTCGCGCAGTTCATTGCCCGACGCGCCTCGTCGCTGCTCGACAAGCCCGCGGCGCTCCAGCAGATCACGCAGGCCATGCGGCAAACGAGCGATCAAGTCACGGCGGGTTTGCTAGCCGGCGCGCTCGAAGGACTCGCCGGCAGACGCAAAGTCGCGATGCCCGACAGTTGGTCAACGACGTTCGATCAACTGCAACGTCGCGATGACGAAACGATCCGCGAGCGGTCGATGCAATTGGCGCTGGTGTTCGATGACCCCCGAGCCTTGGTGGCCTTGCGCGAGCAGGCGCTTGACATGAGCGCGTCGGCCGCGCTCCGCAATCGGGCCATCTCGTCACTCGTCGCCAAGCAGGCTGACGGTGTGGCTCCGTTACTGCTCAAGCTCATCTCGGACCCCATCACGCGCCGCGCGGCGATCCGTGGCTTGGCCGAGTTCCAGCACGACGAGACCGTCTCCGTGCTACTCTCGGCCTACGACTCGTTCGACCCCGCGTCGAAACAAGACGCCGTGCAGACACTGGCCGCGCGCGTCGACTGGGCGCTGCAACTCATGCAGGCGGTCGAATCGAATCGTCTGTCACGATCCGATGTGACCGCCTATGCCGCACGGCAGATGCAAAGCCTCAACAATCCGCAGCTCACGACCCGAGTGAAAGCCGTCTGGGGAGAGTTACGCTCCACGCCGGCCGAGAAGCAAAAACTGATCGACAGCTACAAGAAGCAACTCGTCCCCGATGCGCTCGTGCGCATGGATCGCCGAGTCGGCCGGGCTGTGTTCCAGAAGACGTGCGCCAACTGTCACAAGTTTTTCGACGCCGGAGGCGCGATCGGGCCGAACATCACAGGCTCGCAACGCACAAATCTCGATTACCTGCTGCACACGCTCATCGACCCGAGCGCGGCGGTCGCCAAAGACTTTCAAATGCACATCATCGAAACGAGCAGCGGTCGCGTGATCACGGGCCTCATCGTGGCCGAAGCTCCGGCCGCGATCACCGTGCAAACCGTGAACGAGAAGGTCGTTGTCCCCAAAAGCGAGATCGAGAGTCGCACACCATCGCCCCTCTCGATGATGCCCGAGGGAATGTTGTCAACCTTATCAACCGACCATGTGCGGGCACTGTTTGCGTATCTGATGGGCCCCGAGCAAGTACCGTTGCCGCCGGAGAGCGAATCGTCGGCCGGATCATAATTTTTTCCGTGACAACATCTCGGCGGCAGAGCCGCCGGCTTGGGTAAGGAGTAACGTTATGCGTAGCTTTGTAGCGATCGTCTTGCTTCTTCTGCTGGACTATCAATCTCTTCTCGCCGCACCGCTCACCAAGTCGACCCACGTCTATCGCACGGCCCAATGCGTCGACGTGTCGGCCGACGTCTACCGTCCCGAGGGCAACGACCGTCGCCCGGTTGTCGTGTGGATCCACGGCGGAGCGTTGATCGTCGGCAGCCGCACGAGTGTGCCGAAAAACTTGCTCGATTACTGTACGCAAGAACGTTTCATTTTGGTGTCACTAGATTATCGCTTGGCTCCCGAGGTCAAGCTGTCCGGCATTGTCGACGATCTGCGTGGGGCCTTCGAGTGGCTACACGCACAAGGCCCGCGCAAGTTCAACGCCGACACGGGACGAGTGGTTGTCGTCGGAGGTTCCGCCGGCGGTTTCCTCACATATCTGGCCGGGGCCATCGTTCGCCCGCGTCCCACGGCCCTGGTGAGCTACTGGGGCTACGGCGATATCGACGCCCCCTGGGCCTCGGCCAAATCGACCCACCACGGCGCGCCGATCGACGCGAGCGCCGTCCAAGACGTGGTCGACCGGGGCGTGTTGACCAACAGCGATCCGCCCCACAACGCGCAGGCTCGCGGCATGTACTACCGTCGCCTACGGCAACAAGGGCTCTGGGCCAAAGACGTGACCGGCTTCGATCCGGCCACTCAAAACGACGAGATTGCCAAGCTCAGTCCCGTACACATGGTCGCGCCCGACTATCCGCCGACGCTCATGATTCATGGCACGGCCGACACGGACGTGCCTTACTCGTCGTCGCAGGCAATGGTCGCACAGTTCACCAAGCACAACGTGCGACACGAGTTGATTACGATCGAAGGGGCCGAGCACGGCCTGCGCAATGGCGACAAAATCAAGGTCGCCGCGGCACACGATCGGGCTTTGCAATTCATCGGCGCCGCACTCGCCGAGAGAAAGTAGGGAAAGGATGAAGTATGAAGGATGAAGTATGAAAACAGAACGCTATCGCGAGAGCGTGCCTTCATCCTTCATCCTTCATCCTTCATCCCTTCTACAGCACGGCGAGACTCGGCAGAGACGGCTTCTGCGAGTGCTTGCGCGCGATGTTGCGAGCCAAGTTCATGCAGATCGCTTCCAAGAACGGAGCCGAATGCGGATCGGAATAATTGCTGGCCAATCGACCTTCGTCACCGTTGATTCGGAGCTGAATCTGGATCGGCACCTCGCCCAAGAAAGGAACATCGAGTTCGGCTGCCCGCTTCTGCGCGCCACCGTGACCAAAAATGTCATATCGTTTGCCGTTGTCGGGACAGAGAAAGTAACTCATGTTCTCGACCATGCCCAGCAGCGGAATGTTGACCTTGCGGAACATGGCGATCGCCTTGACGGCGTCGAGCAGCGCGACGTCTTGCGGCGTGCAAACAACGACCGCGCCAGTCAGCGGCAACAATTGCGACAGGGTGAGCGCGATGTCACCGGTCCCCGGCGGCATGTCGATAATCAGATAATCGAGTTCGCCCCAAGTCGTATCGCGAAGGAACTGAGTGATCGCGCCGTGGAGCATCGGCCCCCGCCAGACCACCGCCTCGCCCGGCGGAATAAAGAAGCCCATCGACATCACCTTGAGGCCATCGAACTCGATGGCGCGAATCTTCTTATCCTCGGTCGCTTCGGCCCGGGCATCGACACCAATCAGGTGCGGGATACTGGGCCCATAGACGTCAGCGTCCATCAAGCCGACGGAGCATCCGGCACGCTTGAGCCCGTAGGCAATGCTCGCGGCGATCGTGCTTTTGCCGACGCCCCCCTTGCCCGAGCCGACCGCAATGACGCTCTTGGCCGCTAGACCGATCTCGCCCAACTTGACCGGCGGGCGAACATGCACGGCCTCGTTCACTTGCACGTCAGTAAGCGAAGGGAGCTTGCTCTTGAGTTCCTCGGCACAGCGGCGTCTCGTCTCGGCCCACAGTGGCGCGGAATGGGAGGTCAGCGCGAGTGTGAGCGTGGCTTTCGAGCCATCGACGCGCACGTCGCGGAGTTGCTCTTGCTGCACGACGCTGCGACCGGTCTCAGGATCGGCAAAGTCGGCCAAGGCGCGGAGAATATCTTGCGGGGTAACGGTGGTTGGCATGGGGTCGTATCCTGACTGAAATTTATTTTTGTCCCGCGGCGCGCGGCCAAGGGAGATGGTTCCAAATCGTATCGGTTGAGATTTCCAAATGTTCGGCCCAGCGGCGAGCGTGCCGTGAGGCCAATCGCTTGAGCGCGTCGAGTTCGGCGAGCGAGGTCAGCAACGCCAACGCGCCGGCCTCACGCACGAGCGGCTCGAGTGGCGCGGCGTGCGACTCGCCCAACACGACCGTTGCTCCACGCGGCACGTAGCGATCGATCCACACTAGCAGATCAAGCACATCGTCGACCGCGCACACATCGAGGCTCAGCAGTGCCAGTGCCGCGGGCTGTTCGGCCAACGTGCGGCGACACTCGCTCAGGCTCCGTGTTTCGATCATCCGCAATGCGTCGAGACACTCCGGAGGCGTGGGGGTGGCCCGCCAACGGATCGCCCAACGCGGCAGACGTTCGCAGAGCACCACAGCCGGATACGACACGCGCCGCGCCGAAGCACTTCGAGTCGAGTCGCAATTCACCATCGTGGCAACCTCATGCCCCTTATCCTACGGTTCGCCCGGCGATTCGTCGAGGAGCCCCAAGTGCTCTAACCGGCGATATAACCTCGGGCGGGTCAATCCGAGCAGTCGCGCCGCCCGTGCCTTATTCCCCTTGGCCAGCCGGATCGCACGTTGGATCAGTTCCCGTTCGATTTGAGCCAGAAACCCTTCGAGCACGATCGGCTCAGGTGCTCGGCTCTCCGCGACGTTCGCGGCCGAGAGATGAAACCGTTCGGGCAACTCCGGACTGGAGAGCGTCGCGCTGAGCGTCTTGGCATGCAGTTCACCGACGACTGCCGCGAGCTCGTCGAGTTCCCCCGGCCAGCGATACAACATCAGCCGCTCGAGTGCTTCGGGCGAAAAGCCGCCGACTTGCTTGTCTCCGGCGGCGTTGAGTTCTTCCAGAAACCACTGCGCCAGCAGAGGAATATCCGCGACACGGTCGCTGAGCGGCGGGACCTCGATGACCAGCGCGCTGAGCGCGTAGGCCAACTCGATCGAATAGCGGCCGCGACGCGCCAGCGCCATCAACTTTCGCCGCGCCGTACCGATCAGCCGCAAGGGCAACTCGGCGTGCTGCAAGAACCCTAGCAACTCGGCCTGGGCCACGGCGCTGAGCTGATCGACATCGTTGAGCAGCAGCGTGCCTCGATGCGCGGAATCATGACCGACGGCCGAGCGGGCCAACATGCGAATGGAATTTTGCAACAGCTCGGGTCCCAGCAGCGGACACGCCAGCGGCACCAAGGGCCCTAGCAACGCGGGTTCGCCACCATAGTGGATCGCCTTGGCTACGTGCTGTCGCCCACTTCCTGGCGGTCCGACGATCAACGCGCTCGTGTTGCCCGTGGAAGCCAGTTTGACCTGCGCACGCAAGCGTCGCGCATGGGGCGACTCACCCACCAGGCCGGTAAGTTGGTAACGATGACGCGCGGCGCGGCGATAGCGTTCCAGAAGTCGATGACACTCGGCAGCGTCGAGTTCTCCTGGCGCCGCGCGGGGTGCGTCGGGCACGGCGCTCGCGGCGACGATTGCCAACACCAACTCGAGCTCGCCGCTAGCCGTCAGCAGTGGATAGAAATGGACGCAGCGCTCGTGTGGTGGCTCGCCGACCGACTCGGCCGTGATCGTGACTTGCGTGGTCTGTGGCTGATCGAAAAATAACGCCGGAGGAGGACAAAGTCGCGCGGCGAGCGAGGCGATATCCGAAGAGTCGTTACCGCCGTGATAACGGCACTCCTGCCCGACGAGTGTCGCGGCGTCGATTCCCAGCCAGCGCCCGACGGCCGGCGAAGCCACGACCATCCGCCGCTGGGCGTCGACCACATACAAACCACCGTCCGAAGCGGAGAGTCGTTTGCCCCAGCGAGTCCAGTGCGTGAGAAACGCCGTCATGCTGCCGTAAGTCCCTAGCTCGATGGCTGATCCCGAAGTGGGATCATGTCTCGAAGGGGGTTCTTGTGCAAGTCGCAGCATCTCGGCGAGCGGAAATGCACAAAATCAGAGAAAATCAGCCACCCCCCACCTGGCAGTGTCACCTGGGCTGACACCTTGAATACCCATATTAACTTCCGTGGTCGGACAACCGAGTGTTTCCCCTCTTGTCGAGGCAGCTAGGGAGGCGATTTCGCAGCCGGATCAGCGGGGTTGCTCGATAGGGCAGAAGCTGATCCGTAACCGCGTGGGGCAGGTTCGGGATGTGGGGTTGCCGACCAGGGTAGAACGGATGGGCCGGAGCGAGGTACAGGGCATGCGACCTCGCTCCGGCCTTTTTTTGCCGCTCGTCCTCGCATCGCGCTGCGGCTACTGCTCCTCGGATCATCGGCTGTCCCTTGAGCGGTTTACCCGAGGGTCAAGAGCCCTTATATCGGACGATCAATCACTGCCGATCGATGATCGCACGGCATTCTATTTCTCTCGATACACGACGACCGGGCCGAGTAACCCACCCGTGCCCAGCTCATTGAAGAAGGTCCTCGTGCAGAGAATTGCGATCTGCTGAGGACCTTTGGGGTTCAATGCCGCGGTGATATCGAACGACACGGGCTGACAGTAGCCGTTGAACTCGTCGATCGATTCTTTCTTGGCATTCTCGCAGCGGACAACTTGCCCGTTCACAAAGACCTTCGCGCTGCCATCGGTACTGCCAAGCCACAAGAACACCCGCTTGTTTTTCGCTGCCGGCGGAGCAGTGGGGAGCGTCACCTGAGTGCGGTACCACATCGACTTGAACCAGGCGTGATGGCCGATCGACGACCAAGTGTCGACGCACACGTCGGTCGTGCGCCAGTCACGGTCGTTGAAATCGCTTTTCGCCCATCCGTGGCTCTCGCCGCTTTTATCGGCATCGATCTGATAGCGGAAGTTGCGCAGCGGTTGCGCCGTGAGAATGACTGTGTCTTTGGCCAATCGCGCGGCATCGTTATAGGTTTGCTGATAGAACTGCGAAAAGTAACTGTAGTTCACGGTCGTCGGCCGCCAGGGAACCCGCGTGAAGCTGAACTGATCCTGGTATTTCTCGCCCAGATGGTTGACCCGCTGCCGCCAGTAATCGGCATCGCGGGTCAAATTCACAAACCGACCGTCCGCCTGATCGCGGCGCAGCTTCATGAACAGCTCGAACAATTCGAGCGAGTCGTCGGCCAGACGAATGCGTTGCAACTCGGTCGTTGTTCGCGCCGCCGCGAGCGCCTCGTTGAGCATTTCTCGCGCCTGCATGAGCCGCTCCGGGGTCCAACGCCCGAGGTAACCAAAGCCGCAGCCCGAGTAGTCGGGCACCTTCGTCCACACATCGTCGATGAAGGACCAATAGCGGGCCATCTCCGGTGCGGCCGACGCGTAAAAATTGCGGTGCAATTCGTCGATTACGTCGGCCGGCTTGAGTTGCGGGTTCCACGCCAGTCGGCAGCCCAGGTAGAGCGCGTGCATCGACGTTTCGAAGTTGGGCATCGTCTCAGGCTGCCAAAACTGGCAGCCGTTTGCGAGCACGATCGGTGTGTCGATGCCCCACTTGGCGATCATCGGGTTGGGTGCGACCGGCTCGGCCAAAAACCAACCGTAGAAATACACGCTCGTCATCTTCGACGCCTTGCCCCAACCCTCGACCAACGCGCGAAAATGCCTGTTGTCAGGCACCGCGTCGTCGGTCATCGGATGCGCGCGGCTGTAGGTGATCGGAGCCAACTGCGGCACGATATTCGGATGCACCCGCTCTCGCACCGGCGGCCGAGTCGTCGGTCCGTAGGCTAACACTCCGAACAACACGTCGGGATACTTCTTCGTCACGCGCTCGGCCACGCGATTGCACAGCACGAGCAAGCGATCCGTAAGCGAGACGGTCTGAGAGGTCGTGTCAAGATCGCCCGCGTCAATCGCCTTATCCTGCGCCGACTCGTCAAAGTCGATGCCATCGTCGGGCGACAACGTGATCGATGGCTGATACGACTTGTCGAGACTGGCGATGATGTTGTCGGCGATCGCATCGGCGACAGCCGGAATGCTCCACTTGAGTCGACGTGGATGCGGTTTGCCGCCCACCTCGCCGACCCAATCGGGATGTTCCTTGCGCTGTTCGGGTGTGATCCAGCCTTCGAGCCCGTGCCCGGCTTGAAGCAGCAGACCGCCATGTCGATTGCGGCGACGGTAGGCGTCGTCGCAGTACCACAGGCCGCGATAGATGGTGCCTGGCTTCGAGGCGAAATCTACTTCATCGAGCGTAATCGTCTTCGCACGCGGGATCACTTCCCCCAGGTCGCTCGGCATGTACCAGCGACACCCCAATCGATCGAGCAACTCGTAGATGGCATAACTCGTTGCTAGGTCCGATTCCCCAAACAGACCTACACCTTTGGTCGACACAACGTAACGAAAGCCTTGCTTGAACGGCGCCGTCGCATTGACCGCGCCAAACTTCTCGGCTGCCAGTGAACCGATCAAAATGGAGATGGGTTGGTTGTTTGGAGCGGGTGTCGCGGCGACGATCGAGATCGGCGCACCGGCGATCTTCTCCAGGTACACGGACAAATCCTTGACCGACTCGCGCAGTCGTTGACGTTGCTTTTCGGCCTCGGTCTCTTGCGGAGTGAGTGGCTTCGCCGGCTTGAGGTTGTCGGCCATCACATCAGCCGCGACGACAATTTGCGCGCGTGCTTGTCCATTCTCGACAAGCACAACCGGCGCGGCTGATAAACGAGCGACGCATAACAAACTGAACACGATTGACCACGGGGCACAATTCATGACGAGGCATTTCCTCAGTTTAGATGGACTAACTCAATGCAAGGGAGAATGCGACTATTGTGTGCATGCGAACCTGGCAATGCCAGCAAATATAGAATTGCGGCCGGGATGGTAACTCGCGATCCATAGTCAAGTTTTAGACCGAGAAAATATCTTTGCCTTCGGTGTGAATGGCACATCCGCATCGAGCGGATAGATCGGCCGTCGACAGACTTGGTGTCCGAGCGTGGGCAAGTTGGCGCTCGTCGAACCAGCTGCGTCGACGTTGATCAACTCAGTGCACCACTCGGCGTACATATGATGCTCGCAGTGCGGCGACTTGACCACGACCAACTCGAAGTCGCGCGGATCTTGCCCCTGAGCGTAGAACAACGAGCGATCGAACAAATGCACCGGCCGACTCGTTGCGACCAGCGTGATCGAGCCCGACTGGAGCACGGCCGTCCGGCCACTGTACCAAGGCTGATGAAACGACTCGCTGCGAAAATGTCCGTCGGAGAGCATACGCACGGTCGCCGTGATCGGCAGCGGCTTGAAGCGGCGCGCGTCGAGTTGCCCGCCAACCGTGACCTTAATCTGAGCGCCGACTCCGGCAGTGAACGCCGCCTCAACGGCAGGCGCATCGACGATCGGCACCAGAGCACGGCCTGCATAGTTCTGCTCGAGCAACGCGCGCAGGATAACGTTACTGTCCCCAGACGCTCCGGAGCTGGTCGCGTCGGCCGCATCGACCAGTGCGACGGTTCCCTTTAATGTCGCGGCGCGCCGAACACTCTCGGCGACGCTTGTGAGCTTGGCCTGCATGCGCGACCGATCGGGCCAAAAAGCCTCGGCCAGTCGGATCGCTTCACGCTCAGCCCGCGGCGCGTCACCGTCGGTTGTCACGACACTGTAGCTGCGCAGCTCGGGCACGTCGGTGAACGGGTTGCCGATGAAATAACCGGCCGACAATCCGCCGGGCGAGGTTTCGATCTGTTGGGCCTGCTGGATCAGCCGGCCAAAAATTCCCGTCGAGGTAATTAACTCGTCGCCGCGCACAATCGCCGGTATCTCAACCTTCGCGGTCACGGGACGAATCGACTTGTCGAGCAACCGCAACAGCAGCCGCGCCGCTCGAGTGCCCGTTTGGAAGAAGTCGACGTGCGGATACGTGTGATAGATCACGCTTGCGTCGGCGTGAGTCAACATACGATCGGTCAAAATGCCATGTAGGTCGTACGACACGACCAGCGGAATCTGCTCGCCGATAATTTTTCGCGCCTCGGCCAAAAAGTACCCCTCGGGATCGAGTTCGTTTTCGGCTGCCATCGCGCCGTGGAGTGCGAAGTACGCGGCATCGACCGGTCCGGCCGACTTGATTGCGGTCAGCATTTCCTCGGTGAGGCGAGCGAAGTCGGCCGCAGGAATCGTGCCGCCGGAGGTAATGCCCCGCGCACTAAAGGTCGGAACGATCGTCGTGCCAGAACGCTCATGGAACACACCGAGGGCTCCCGAGATTTCGCTGCCGATCCCGCGGTGATAGTCGAGCATCGCCGAACCCGTGTGGACGAAGAAATCGTCGTATCGGGTCGGCACCGGGTTGAATGAACAAATTTCATGAATGCATTCGGCGATCAGAATTCGAGGCGCGGTGGTCATGGCGGGCGAGGTCGCAGAGTGAATGGGAATGGAACCGTCGCGACATTGTCGGGGTGAATCGCTCGTTTCGCAACCGAATCTCGCTTCGGTCTCGATGCCGGCGGTGGCTTGTTTTCAGGTCCTAAAAAAACTACACTGCGCGACGCGCTTTTCTTGAGGTTTTGTGGCCCCTATCTACTGCATCCGGAGAGACCATGTCGCACGTGAATAATTTTCCGAAGCTGCACAACGCCGCTTGGCCCGGAGTCGTCGGCAAGGGGTCTCCCGACGCGGAACCGTTCATCGATCTCGATACGATGCTCGATCACACGGCCCAAGCCTGTGTCGACGGCGTCAAGTTTGACGGCATCGACTTATTCTTGTTCGCGCCGCATGTCGACATCGACAGCTCGGATGATGATTTGAAGAAGCTGGCCGACAAAGTTGCGAAGCGCAATCTCGTCATCGGCTCGATTGTCGCGCCGGTCTGGCCGCCGACGGGCGGTGGCTCGGCGATGGGGAACGAGACCGAGCGGAAAAACTTTGTACTGCAAGTGCGCAAAGCCTGCCGCATCGGTACTCAGCTTCGCAAGCTGGGTATCCGCAGCTACGGTATCGTGCGGATCGACTCGGCCTGCTCGCCGCATGATTGGCTGGCTGATCCCGAGGGGAACCAGAAAAAAATTGCCGCCACGTTTCGCGAGGCTGCCACAGTTGCTGCCGATCACGGTGAACGTCTCGCGGCCGAGGGAGAAATCTGCTGGGGAGGCATGCACTCCTGGCGACGCATGGTTCAGTTGCTCGAAATGACCGACCGACCGGGCTTGGTCGGCTTTCAGGCCGATATGGCGCACACGCTGTTGTACACGCTAGGCTACAACGCCCCGGAAGATCGCATTCTGCCCGAGAAGTTCGATTGGTCCGATGCGGCCGCGCTCGATCAGGGCTTGGCGACGCTGACGGCTTCGCTGCGTCCGTGGACGATCGATTTTCACGTCGCGCAAAACGACGCCACCGTCAAGGGCTCGGGCTCGCACGACAAGACCGGTCGGCATTGCCTGCCCAAAGATCCCAACGGCAAGCTGCAAATCGCCCAACATGCCCGTCACTGGCTCCGCGACAGCTACGGCAATGTGTTGCAGAAGTACCGACACATTTGCTGGGACGGCTGCATGTTCCCCAACGACGTGATGAGCAAGCCGCAAACCTGGAACGACATCCTCGCCGCGCTGATCGCGGTGCGAGATGCGCATGGGTGGAAAGAGTAAAGAGAAACAGACGAATGTCGAATGGACATTCGTTTCTAGGCATTCGACATCCCCAGTTTTTGCCCCCGCGCCAGAAAGGCAACCATGTCCAAAAAACCTCTCCGCATCGGCATGATCGGCTACGGCTTCATGGGCCGCACGCACTCGAACGCCTATAGCCAGGTCGGCCACTTTTTCGACTCCACCTATCAGCCCGTGCTCAAGGCGGTCTGCGCCCGCGATGCTGAAAAGGTCAAAGCCTTCGCCGAAAAATGGGGCTACGAATCGATTGAGACCGATTGGCGTAAGCTCGTCGAGCGCAAAGATATCGACGCGGTCGACATCTGCACGCCCAACAACTTGCACAAAGAGATCGCCATCGCCGCGGCCAAGGCCGGCAAGATGATCCTCTGCGAGAAGCCGCTGGCCATGAACGTGGCCGAGGGGGAAGAAATGTGCCAGGCGGTTGAGAAAGCCGGCGTGCCGAACATTGTCTGGTACAACTATCGTCGCGTGCCGGCCGTGACCTACGCCAAGAAGCTCATCGACGAAGGTCGGCTCGGGCGGATCTTTCATTATCGCGCGCTGTTCCTGCAAGACTGGACCATCTCGGCCGATCTGCCGCAGGGGGGCGCGGCGCTGTGGCGACTCGATGCCGCCGCGGCCGGTAGCGGCGTGACGGGTGATCTGCTCGCGCATTGCATCGACACGGCCTTGTGGCTCAACGGCTCGATTGACAACGTCTCGGCGATGACCGAAACGTTCGTCAAAGAGCGGAAGCATAATTTGACGGGCAAGGTCGAGAAGGTCGGCATCGATGACGCCTGCGCGTTCTTGGCACGGTTCAAGAACGGTTCGCTCGCCACGTTCGAGTCGACACGTTATGCCCGTGGCCACAAAGCGCTCTATACGCTCGAGATCAACGGCGAAAAGGCTTCGATCCGCTGGGACTTGCACGATCTTCATCGGCTCCAGTGGTTCGATCATCGCACCGAGGGGCCGCTGCGTGCGTGGAGCAGCATTCACGTGACCGACGGCGACCATCCGTACATGGGTAATTGGTGGGTGCCCGGCTTGCAGATCGGCTACGAGCACACGTTCATCCATCAAGTGGCCGACTTCTTGGAAGGGCTCGACAAGGGCACTCCAGCCGGGCCAACCTTCCGCGACGCGCTCGAGACGCAAAAAGTTTGCGACGCGGTGCTGTCGAGTGCCCAAAGTGGGCGGTGGGTTGACGTCGGCTAGTCGTGCCAGCGGCGAAAACCGGTCTCATTACAACGGTCGTGCGGCACCCGTGTGGGTCGCACGACCGTTTTATTTTCTCAACTTGGTTTTCTTGTCCCGTCAGTTCTACCGCTTGCAACGATGGTAGTTGGCCCTGGGCCGCGCATTGTACGACTCGTGGCGCGCGGGTCGATTAACACTCGTGGCGGGACGGAACCGCCTGGTGTTGTGACAAGGCTTGGATAAGGAACGGAAGCCATGTTGGGCTGGCGAATTTTCGGCTTTGGTCTGTCTCGGCGACAATTGGCGCAAAAAGGGGCTGAGCTGGCCGAAGCCATCCGCACGCCGGTTCGAGAGCTATCCGAGCGCGCTTCACGGATGCAGCGCGCCGAAGGCCGGGGGTACATTCGCGCCAAGACCACGCCGATCTTGGCCGCGCATCTAAATTTACTCGCTCGGCAAGGGGAGATCTCGTCCCGTGAGCTGACGCTCCTGGCCGACGACGTTGCCGAGCGAGTGGTGCGACTGGTGCTGGATGACGTGACCCGTGCCAAGCCGCGCACCGCCTACCGCCGCGCGGCGTAAGTTGTCAGAGTAGAATGTCGACGAACGAAGGACTAACTCCCCGATGGACGTGGTCGTTCGGATTTCGTCATTCACTCGACATTCGTTTCTCGTCATTCGACATTTTATTGCCCTACTTCTTCTCTTCCTTCGCGCGCTCGATGAGGCCGAATAGGTGGCCACCGTGTGGATTCTCACCACTGCTGCTCCAGAAGCCGGCATAGTGATCGCGATAAATCAGCACGCGCGAGGTGAACTTGCCGAAGCCGGGTACCTGCGTGTCGGTCAAGGTGATGACGGGCGTGTCGCCTGACCACTTCACGTCCAGCGGCATGGGAATCGTCGCGTCGTGGTTCCCGTACTGGATGCGGACCTGAAATAGCCAAGTGTCATCCTTAAGCTTGCTTACCTTGCTGATCGTGTATCTTTCTTGCTTGAGATTCTTGACGTCCTTGGTCGAGGTGAAGTAGCCGACCATGACGCAGCCGCTCATGGTCTCTTCGAATTGTTTTTCGAGCGCAGCGCGGTCGAGTGGCTTGGCCGGCTCTTGAGCAACGGCGTTGAGGGTGAGGCCTAGAACGATTACAAACGAGGCAAGGCGGCGCATGAACATGATGGTAGTCTCGACAAGGTGGGGGGATCACTAACGTGACACAGCCAACCCCAAGGGAGCGACTGCGAGCGCCGATTATACGCCACTCGCTTCGCCGTGGCGACGTTTCTCTCTTTACGGAATTGGTCGACGGCTGCTAGGCTGCTGTCCCTATTGAAGTATGCGCAGCAAAAGAGCCTAGGCGAGCAACGCGAAGCCGGCGAATACCGGGCTTCCGCTGGTCGCCCTGGTTCATTAACCGCGCAGTCGTCAATATACTTCGAGGATCACACGGAGGGATTCATCATGCGTTGTCGACCCGATTGGTCTGCGCTCGTTTCATGCGGACTCTTATTAAGCGTGGGTTGTAATCCGGCGAGCGAGAAGCCCCAGTCGGCTCCGTCGAGCAAAACGCCCGCTCCGAGTGCCGAGGCGATTCCAGCCCCGCCGACCCCCGCTCCTCCGCCGGCCAAAACCCCTGCGGCCGAGAGCAAGCCAGCTACGGAAACGAAATCGGCCGCTGAAACCAAGCCAGCGACGGAAGCCAAGCTCGCCGCGCCAGCCAAGACCGAAGGCCCCAAACTCCTCCCGCCCCAATCGTCGACGCCGACCCCATCGCCCGCGGAAAACACGCCTGTGAAAACCTCTTCGCCTGCCTCGGTCGCAACCGACATTCCCTATCTGCGTAATGTGCCGCTGATCCGGCGACAAACGTTGTTCGGCAAACCCGAGAAGGCAGCCGTGCGGACGAGTCCCGATGGCAAGCAAATCAGCTATCTGGCGCCGGTCGACAATGTGATGAACGTTTGGGTCGGGCCGATCGACAATCCCGCCGCCGCCAGAGCGGTGACCAAGGACACCAAGCGAGGTATCCGCAGCTACTTCTGGGCGTACACCAACGACCATATTCTCTATGTGCAGGACGAAGGAGGGGACGAAAACTGGCACGTGTACGCCGTGCAGGTCTCGTCGCAAGCGGTCAAAGATCTGACACCGTATAAAAACGTCGCCGCTCAGATTGAAGGGGTCTCGCATCGCGTGAGCGGCGAGTTGCTCGTCGGCCTCAACGATCGCGACCCGCAGGTGCATGACCTGTACCGGATCAACATTGCCACGGGCGAACGCACGTTGGTCGAGAAAAACGAGCAGGGCTTCATGGGCTACACGACCGACGAGGACCTGCGGGTGCGGTTTGCCTCGCGGTACAGTCCGACCGGTGGGCGAGAAATTCTACAGCCCGACGGCAACGGCGGCTGGAAACCGTTTCTGGCGATCTCCAGCGAGGATGATCTGACCACCTCGACCGCCGGGTTCGACAAGACCGGCGACGTCGTGTATTTGATCGACAGCCGCGGTCGCAACACGGGTGCCCTCAAGTCGCTCAATCTAAAAACGAATGAAGAGAAACTGATCGCGGCCCACGACAAGAGCGACTTGGGGGGCGTGCTCGCGCATCCGACCGAGAACACGATCGAGGCCGTGGCGTTTAACTATCTGCGTGAAGAGTGGCAGATCATCGACCCGATCATTAAGCCCGACCTGGACTATCTCAAGACCGTGAGCCGAGGCGACTTGCAAGTCGCCAGCCGCACACTCGACGATCAGTTGTGGATCGTGGCCTACATGAGCGACGACGGACCCGTGAAGTACTACCGCTATGATCGCCCAACAAAGAAGGCGACCTATCTGTTCAGTAATCGCAGTGATCTCGAAGGGCTGCCGTTGGTGCGCATGCACCCGGTGGTTATCAAGGCCCGCGATGGTCTCGATCTGGTCAGCTATTTGTCGCTTCCCAAGGGGACCGACGCCGCAAAAGAAGGTCAGCCGAGCGAACCGTTGCCGCTCGTGCTTGACGTTCACGGCGGTCCCTGGGCCCGCGACGACTGGGGTTACAACCCGTTGCACCAGATGCTCGCCAATCGGGGTTACGCCGTGCTGAGCGTGAACTTTCGCGGGTCGACCGGCTTCGGCAAGCAGTTTATCAACGCTGGCAACAAAGAGTGGGCAGGCAAAATGCACACCGATTTGCTCGATGCCGTGCAATGGTCGATCGACCAGAAAATCGCCGATCCGAAACGCATCGCGATCATGGGAGGCAGCTACGGCGGCTACGCGACGCTGGTCGGGCTGACGTTCACGCCCGACGTGTTTGCCTGCGGCGTCGATATCGTCGGCCCCTCGAATATCATCACGCTGCTCAACACGATTCCGCCCTATTGGGCCCCGGCCATCCAGTTGTTCAAAGACCGCGTCGGCGATCACACGACGAGCGAAGGGCAGAAGTTTCTCAATGAGCGTTCGCCATTGCAATACGTCGACAAGATCACGCGGCCGTTGCTGATCGCGCAGGGAGCCAACGACCCGCGTGTCAAACAGTCGGAGTCGGATCAGATTGTCAAGGCGATGCAGGACAAGAAGATTCCGGTGACGTATGTGCTTTACCCCGACGAGGGACACGGCTTCGCGCGGCCCGACAATCGGTTGTCGTTCAATGCCGTGACCGAGGCTTTTTTGGCGCAGCACTTGGGTGGGCGCTACGAGGCGATCGGCGGCGACTTTAAGAAGTCGACCATCACGATCCCCGCCGGGGCCGAGAGTCTGCCAGGGGCAACCGAGGCGCTGCAGAAGTAACTCGCTGAGCGTGTTCGATCCAATTGTTATCGATCGTCCGATCAATAACTACGGCGTCGTGACGGCCGAAACGTTAACGGTCGAGGGCAAAACACCAGCAACCGGCTTGGGAGCGGCGGAGACGCTCGTGGCCAGCGAGCTACCAGCCCTCGCCGCGCCGGTCTGCAACACGCTGGGATTCACACCGGCGTAGATCACGAGCAACGCCGCGGCGAATGTCGCAACCCACGCACCTCGGCCCCCTTCACCCACGAGCCGGGTGCTCGAACTGCGGAAGTACATCACGCCAACGATGCGTAGGTAGTACGCGGCGGCGATAGCGGCATTCAGAGCGCCGATCACGGCCAGGGCGTAGAACCAGTTCTGTTCTCCGGCCGTGGCGGTTTTGGTTCCCAAGGCGCTGAAGAACAGCGCAAGCTTGCCCCAAAAGCCGGCCAGTGGCGGAATGCCGGCGAGCGAGAACATAAACACCGCCAGGGCACCGGCGACCCACGGATGACTCTGTCCCACGCCGGCGAGTTCGTCGAGCGTATCGACTTGCTTGTCAGGCGAGCCCAAGAACGTGAGCGCCGCGAAGGTCCCGGCCGTGGCCAAGCTGTACACGCTCAGGTAGAAGAGCAGTGCGCCGAGCCCGTCGAAACCGGGCGACACGTTCGCGCCAGCGAGCGTGGCCAAGCCGACGGTCAAGCCGATCATCAAATAGCCACCGTGAGCGATCGACGAGTAGGCCAACATGCGGCGGATATTGTCTTGCCACAGTGCCAGTGTGTTGCCGAGCGTCATGGTGAGAACCGCTAACACCAGCACGACGCGCCAGGCAAGCGGCTCGAAGCCAGGCATGGCAAACGCAATCACTCGCACCAAAGCGACGAAGCCGACCAGCTTGGGGAGCACGCTCAGCAAACCCACGTTGGCATTGGTCGTCCCGTGATACACATCCGGCGCATAAAAGTGAAACGGCACGGCCGTGATGCGAAACCCTAGCCCGGCCAGAATGAGCCCTAGCGCGACGCGCCCCAGTGCACGACCCGTTCCCATCGCGACATGCTGCTCGGTGAGCGCGCTGCGAATTAACCCCAGGTGGGTTTCGCCGGAAAGACCGTAGAGGAAGGTGAAACCGTAGAGCAACACGGCCGACGAGAGAATGCTGAGAAAGAAGTACTTTACCGTCGCTTCCGCCGAGGCATTACCGTTGCGGCCGAGGTAGAGCAACACGTAGGTGGGGATCGACACGAGTTCGAGACCCAAGAAGAGCAACACCATTTCTTGCGCGGTGGCCACGAGCATCGTACCGGCCACGGCCATGAGCAGCGTGCCCGAGAACTCGGCCGAGGGGGTCAACGCACCCGGCTTGGCGGCGGTGAGCACGAACAGCGCGCCGACCACGATCGACAGCAGCCGGACGTACAAGCCGAACAGGTCGATCACGACCGGACCGCCCACACTAACCGAGTCGAGCAACTTGCCCTCGGCATGAAACGCGCCGTTGTATTGCATCACGAGCGCGACGGCGGCGACGAGCAGCGCAAAGACGCTGATCCGTCCCCAGTGTCGGCCGGGTGCAAACGCGCCCCCCAAGTAAATTCCAGTCGCCACGAGCACCAACAGCAGCTCGGGCAGCAAGGCATAAGCGGTCGCACTAGTCATTACCGGTCAACTCCCCAGCGGCGGGCAATGCTGCGTCCGCCACAGACGGTTTCTTCCAAGAGTGTTTGTCAAAGGCCACGCTCACCACCGATTGGATTCGGTCCAGATCACGGGCCATCGGTTGCAAAAAGTGATTCGGCGCCAAGCCGATCCAGAACATGAACACCACCAGCGGCGCGAGCGCCGCCACTTCACGATACGAGAGGTCGTGGACCTCGTGATGGTGGCCATCTCCTTCGGCGGCCGGTTCACGCAACGGGCCGAAGAAGACCCGTTCGACCAACCACAACATGTACCAAGCGCCGAGCACCACGCCGAACACGCCCAAGATCGAGATCAGGATCCAACAAGTCTGATAAAGCAGCGGCGACTCGGCCCAGGCGCGTTGGAACATGCCCAGCAGGATCAAGAACTCGCCGGCAAAGCCGTTGAGCCCCGGCAGGCCGATGCTCGACATCGTGAACAGGAGCATGAACACCGTGAGCAGCGGGAGCCGCTTGGCGACGCCGCCCAAGGCACTGATCTGCCGCGTGTGGTAACGCTCGTACAGCATGCCGATGCAGGCGAATAGCCCGCCAGTCGACAGGCCGTGATTGATCATCTGGAGCACGCCCCCTTGGATGCCCAGCCGATTGAGCGCGAAGATGCCGAGCATACAGTAGCCCAGGTGGCTCACGGACGAGTAGGCAATGAGCCGCTTCATGTCACCCTGAGCCAAGGCCACGAGCGCGCCGTAGATGATCCCCGCCGCCGACAAGCCGAGCACGAATGGCATGCAACTGACGGTCCCCTCGGGGAGCATCGGCAAGCTAAATCGCAGGAAGCCATAGGTGCCGATCTTGAGCAAAATGCCGGCCAGGATCACCGACCCAGCCGTGGGCGCTTGAACGTGCGCGAGCGGCAACCAGGTATGAAACGGGAACAGCGGCACCTTGATCGCGAAACCGGCAAAGAGCGCCAGGAACACGCCGACCTGCCAGCAATGGGGCATCGGGTTGGCTTGCAGCGCCAAGCTCAACTCGCTGATGGCAAACGTCATCTTGCCCGGAGCGCCCGCCGCCGGATGATTGTAAGCCCAGAGCACAATCGTGAGCAGGCCCAAGAACGTGAGCAAGCTGCCAGCTAATGTGAACAGGAAGAACTTGATCGCCGCGTAGCGTCGCTCTTCGCTCCCCCAGATGCCAATCAGAAAGAAGAGCGGGATCAGCGTGAACTCGAAGAAGATGTAGAACAGAATAATGTCACGAGCGGCGAAGCAGCCAAGCATGCCGGTCTCAAGGAGCAGCAGCATGGCATAGAACAACGGCGCTCGGTCGCGGATCGCCTCCCAGCTCACCAGAATCGCGGTGACGCTCAGCAGGGCCGAGAGGCCGAACATCCACAAGCTCAGTCCATCGAGCCCCAGGCTGAAACGAATATCGACCACGCCGCTGCTGAACCAGGGGAGGTCGACGCCGGGGAGCTTGGCCCCGTCGGCCGCGCCGAGCCACGCACACACCAACTTCGCCGCAAAGCCAAGTGTAATCAGCGAGACAAGCAGCGCCGTGTTGCGGGCGGCTACGTGACTGGACGAGCCCAGCCCGTAGACCAGCGCCACCCCGACGAGCGGCAGCAGAACACAGACAACCATCGGGTCATTCATAACTTGCTACTTTCCTAGCCGACATTCCAAACGATCAGCGATCCCAACAGCACGACGACGCCAATGACCATCGCCAAGGCGTAGAACTGGACGAGCCCCGACTGCACGTTGCGGAGCATCGACCCGAGCAGGCGTGGCAACCAACCACAGAGATTCACGATGCCATCGACAATCCAACGGTCGAACGCGTAACTAACGGCGGCCAAAAAACGCAGCGGCCAGACGAACAGCACTTGATAGATCTGGTCGAAGAAAAACTTGCCGTACGACAGTTGATAGACGCGAATGACTTGCATGCCGCGGGCAATCTTGCCGATCGCCTTGCGGTCGCCGAGGTAGAAGAACGCGGCCAGACCGATGCCGGCCAGAGCGACGACCGTGCTCAGCGCGGCGATCTGGAAATGAATTCGCTCGTGCTCGTGGTGTTGTTCGGCGTTCATCTCGCCCGTGACGCGAATTGGCTCCCAAGCGAGCGACGGTGTTTTAGCCAGAAATTCTTGCAGCGGATGCTCGAAGTACACGCCGACAACAGCCGAGGCGAGAGCCAAGAGTATGAGCGGAAAAATCATCACCGGTGGCGACTCGTGCGCGTGATGCCCCGCCTCGGACGGAATCACTTTCTCGCCGAAGAACGTGCGGAACAGAGCGCGGAACGTGTAGAAGGCGGTGAGGAACGCCGTGACGAGCGCGCCGTAGTACAGGTACTGATACAGAGCCGATCCGTCGTGCGCCTTGCCGTACAGCTCGACAAGGATTAAGTCCTTGCTCCAGAAACCGGCGAAGGGAAACACCCCCGCCAAGGCCAACGAGCCGAACCAGAACGTCCGATGCGTCCAGGGCATGACATGCCGCAGGCCACTAAAGCGGCGCATGTCGATCACGTGATGCATGGCATGCATCACCGAGCCGGCACCCAAGAACAGCAAGGCCTTAAAGAACGCATGGGTAAACAAATGGAACATGCCGGCAATGATGCCGCCGAGTGTCCCGGTGCCCAGGGCCAAGAACATGTAACCCAACTGGCTTACGGTCGAGTAAGCGAGCACGCGCTTCAAGTCATGCTGCGTCAGGGCGATCAACCCGGCCATTAGAGCTGTGAAACCACCGATCACCGCGACGACCATCAGCACCGTCTCGTTGAGTACGAACAGCGGCGCACATCGGGCCACCATATAGACGCCGGCCGTCACCATCGTCGCCGCGTGAATCAAGGCGCTCACCGGAGTGGGCCCTTCCATGGCGTCAGGCAGCCAGACATGCAATGGGAACTGGGCACTCTTGCCGCACGCTCCGATGAACAACCCCAGGGCGATGAACAAACCCACGGTCGTGTCGAAGTGCGCTTTGTCGGCCAGACCGATCTGACCGAGCACGCCCCGCGCCATGTCGGTGTCGTGAAAGTTGAGCGTGCCGTAGGTGACCCAAATCAGAAACACCGCCAGTGCGAAACCAAAATCGCCGACGCGATTGACGAGGAACGCCTTCTTACCGGCCGCCGCCGCCTCAGGTTTCTCGAACCAGAAGCCGATCAGCAAATAACTGCACACCCCGACCGCTTCCCAAAACACGTACAAGAGCGCGAAGCTGCTCACGCTCACCAGCATCGTCATCGAAAAGACGAACAGCGGCACATAGGTGTAGAAACGCCAATAGCCCGGGTCGTCGTGCATGTAGCCGATGGCATAAATAGCCACGAGCGTCGCAATGAACAACACCATCGGCAACATCATGCTCGTGAGCGGGTCGGCCCGCAGGGCGATGTCGAGTTGCAGATCGGCTCGTGGGGCATCGCCCACCTTGGGACCAGCCTCGCTCACGGCGGCCCAAGTCCAGAGGGTGAGAACCTTCTCGACGCCCACGCCCTTGTCGCCGGTGGGTTCAAGTTGACGAACCTCTTTCAAAAGCATCAAACTGCATAGGAACGACGCGGACAGCGCCAGAATGACCGGCACATGGGCGTTGTTCTTGAGCCACTTTTTACCGCAGAAGGCGTTCACCAGCGCGGCCAGTAGCGGCAGCGCGGGGATGAGCACCATCAGAGTTTCGATCTTAAACATGAATGCGATGCTCCACGGATTCTTCGTCCTCGTCGGGCTCGATGCCGGCCGGCGTGAGCTGAGGCCACTCGGGCTTGGGTAGCTCGTCCCCGGGCAACTCGCGATCGACAAACTTGGGCTGATTCGACTCGCGAAGCTCCTGCCACACGGCGGCGTCGAGCCGACCGCTGCGCTGGAACAGGGCAACGATCAGCGCCAGGGCAATGCCCGCCTCGCAGGCGGCCACGGTGAGAATAAAGATCACCAGCATCTGGCCACCGAAGTTGTTATGAAACCGGCTGAAGGCGACCAGACTAAGCGACACGCCTTGCAGCATCATTTCAGTCGCCAGGAACATGACGATCAGATTACGCCGACTAAGCAGGCCGATCAGCCCGATGCCGAACAGCAACGCGCCGATGATCAGGTAGTTGTGCAGGAGATGGACTTCAACCATGAGTGAGGTCCTTTCGGTCCGGCGACGCGGGGGTCGTACTCGCCCCGCCGTGCATGATGATGGCAACCGCTCCGACCAACGCGATAAGCAATAGCGTGCCCGCCACTTCGACGCTGATTAGATGTTTGCTGAAAAGCTCTTTGCCCAGATGGGCCATGTGATCCGTGTCAAGCACGTTCGTGGCGCGATCGGCGCTCACGGTGGCAGCGGCCCAGTCGGGCAGTTTGTCTTGCGGACGTTGCAGCGACTCGCTGGTGACGATCGTCATCAGCCCGACCAGCACCGCGCCGGTGCAGGCGCTCAGGGCCGCCTCCCAACTCAGACGATCGTAGTAGGCTTGCCCCTCGGGCTCGGCCAACATGAGCACGAATAGAAACGTGACCAGGATGGCGCCCGCGTAGACGACGAGCGTCGCCACGCCCAGAAACTGAGCGCCTTGATACATGAGCAACCCGGCCACACCGGTCAGCGTCAGGGCAAACCAAATCGCACAATAGACCGGCTTGCGGAAGGTGACGCTGGCAATCGCCGAGACGATCGTGACGAACGCCAGCGCCATGAACACCAAGTCGTTCGGCGGAGCGCCCAGCGGCGGCTCGGTCGTCGTCCAGGCAAATTTCGGCGCGGTGATGTCGCCGGTGATCGACAGCCCGCAGTGAACGAGCAGCGTGAGCAGGGCGAGCCCCGCGGCGGCGACACCGACGCCGAGTCGTCGCCCTCGTCGAGCTCCGCGCGGCAGCAGCAACCACATCCCCGCGGCAAACAACAACGCCGCCAAGGCAATAGGCCATTGGGCAGAGATCATACGGTCCCTCCCAGGCTCTTGCTCTTCATCGGCTCGGCATCTTTGGTCATGTCGTACACGCTGAGTAGTTTCTCTTTGTCAAAGATCATTTCTTCGCGGCTGCGCCCCGTGAGGTCGAACAAGCTGGTCAGCTCGATCGCGTCGACCGGGCAAGCCTCTTCACACATACCGCAGAAAATGCACCGCAGCTCGTCGATCACGAAGCTCTCGGGATACTTCTCGCGGTCGTTCCACGGGCTCTCGGTCCCGATGATATCGATGCAATGGGCCGGGCAAGCGGTCGCACACAAGAAGCAAGCCACGCACTTGACGCGTCCCGCGTCGTCCTTGTTGAGCCGGTGTACACCACGATAGATCAGCGGATTGCCGATCTTCGGACGCTCTTCCGGAAAACTGACGGTCATCTTCGGACCGAACAGGTGCTTGGTCGTGGTTGTGAGCCCTTGCAGAATGAGCGGCAAGTACATCTTGCCGGCCAATCCGAGCTTGGGTTCTTCGATCCACTTGATATTCGGGTCATCGACTTTCATCGCAAGTCTCTCAATTGCCGAGCGAGGCTCGATGGTATTGCTTGAGTAATTCGGTCCGCGGGGCGTTGTCGGTCTGTAGCGGTGTGAGCATCGCAGCGACGGCTGACCCGACAAGGGCCACGATCCACATGCCGATCATGACCAGCAGCGGTTGACTGAAGCGCGACGCCTCCTCGTTCCAGAGAAACTCGACCGCACAGGCCACGGCGACCAGATTCACGATGCCCAGCGGAAGCATGACCTTCCAGGCCAGCGACATCAACTGATCGAATCGGAATCGCGGCCAGCTCCAGCGTGTGAGCATGAAGAACAAAATCACGGCGACGACCTTGGCCGACAGGACCGCGATCCGCAGGATTGCCTGCACCCAGGTGACTTCATTGCCGCTGCCGGTGAGGCCCCAAAAGTGCCAGCCGCCCAGGAACAGAATGGCGATCAAGAACGAGGCGGTGATCATGTGCAAGAATTCAGCCACCAGATACATGAGCAACCGCAGGCCGGCGTACTCGGTGTGGTAGCCGCCGATGAGCTCTTGTTCGCACTCGGGCAAGTCGAACGGCAAGCGAGCGGCCTCGGCAAAGCTGGCGACCAGAAACACAATAAAACCCAGCGGCTGGAGCAGGATGTTCCAGACCCCGGTGCTCGCCTGCTGATCAATGATCGTTTCCAGGCGGAGCGAGCCGCTCATTAAAATCACACCCAGCAGCCCGAGGCCCATCGGCAACTCGTAGGCGATCAACTGCGCACTACTTCGCAAGCCGCCGAGGAAGCTGTATTTGTTGTTGCTCGCCCAGCCGCCGAGGATCACGCCATACACGGCGATGCTCGACAGGGCGAACACGTAGATAATGCCGACGTCGATACCCGGGGCGGCAACGAGCTGAATCTGACCAATGCCCTCGATCGGGGGCAGCACGCTGCCGACGGGCACGACCGCGAACGAGGCCAGTGCGGCGGCGAGAATCGAGATCGGCGCCAAGGTAAACAGCCACTTGTCGACGTGGCCCGGGGTCGATTCTTCTTTGCAGATAAACTTCACGCCGTCGGCCAATGGCTGACCGAGACCAAACAATTTGATCTTGGTCAGTGGGATGCCGACGCGATTGGGACCTTTGCGGTCTTGCACCCAGGCAGCCATCCACCGCTCGAGGAGCACAAAGTACGCCGCGGCCGTCATGAGCGAACCGATCAAGATTCCGATCTTGATCAGCGCTTCGATCACGAAAGCAGGAGTGAGTTGATCCATGATTACTTGCTAGCCAGTTGATTGAGCTTCAGATCGACGCCGTGCGGATGCACGCCACCGACCGCCATGTGGAAATACGGAATTTTCGCGCCGAGCTCGTCGAGCACGGCCCGAGCATTAAACAGGCCCGACTTGTCGAGCAGCCGCCAGTACAGTGGCCCTTCGACCCAGACGCCTTGCGGCGGACGGATGGCCCAGCGGAACGATTGCAGCCGATCGGCAACGTTGACGTAAGAGCCTTCCTTCTCGGGGAACGCGCCGCCGGGGAGCTGAAAGGTCGCCCGTTGATACAGTGGGCTGTCGAACAAATCTTGCACGACGAGCTCTTTTACCCCGGCGAAACGCTCGGCCGTGCGTTCGTTGACCCAGTCGCTCTTGTAGCCGCCGCTGATCCAAATGCCGCCGATTGAGCCTTTGCCGTTGCGGCGACCGTCGATGTCGTGGAGCAACTCGTCCCAAGCAGTCACCTTGCCGCAGAAGTGTTGCAGCACGGCTTCGACACCGCGTCGGTTCGGAGCCTTCTCGGCACGGATCGTGAAGCCGTTTTTGAACTTTTCGTCCTTACCCTCGACCGGTACGGGCCCCAAGGCCAGCGCCGCGGTCGGGTCGAGCGAACGAATAAATGTCGCCAGCAGGTAAGCCTCTTCGACCGTGAGCAGCGGCGACAACACAGCCGCCAGCGAGCCGGCCGCCTTGAGCTTGGCCTTCGCGCGCGTGACGACGTCTTTCCACTCGATGTTCGCGTATTGGCCATTGACCAACTCGCGCGGCTCGTGCAGCCGGTTGTTGGCATGCACGTGATGGAAACCATAGCGGCCTTCGTCGCACATCCACCACTGATTGATCGTGGGGTTCTCGCGTGGCTTGAGGCGATGCACCGTATCTTGGTTCTCGTCGATCGAGATCGAGCAACCGGTCGCACAGCCGGAGCACACCCCGTCGTGCTTTTTCATGAACCAGACACGCTGCGTGTAGAGGAAATCATTGTCCCCCAACGCGCCGACCGGGCACAGATCGACCACGTTGCCTGACATCTTGTTATCGAGCGGATAACCGTCGAACACGTCGATCTCTTCATGAGATCCACGGTTGATGACCATCAGCTCGCTCGTGCCGCTGATCTCGCGAGTGAACCGCACGCAGCGCGTACACATCACGCAGCGGTCGACGAACAGCGTGACCGTGTCTCCCATCTCACGCTTACGACTGGTGAAGGGGCGAATATCGGCGCGACGCTCGGCTTGGCCGTGCTCGAAGTGATAGTCCTGCAAATGGCACTCGCCCGCCTTGTCGCAGATCGGACAGTCGACCGGGTGATCGATGAGCAGGTCCTCCTCGACCATCGCGCGATACTTGCGAATGTTCGGACTGTCGGTCACGAACACGGTGCCGTCTTTGGCCGGCGTCTGACAGGCGGGGACCACCTTCGGGACCATCGTGATCTTGCCCGTGGCCGGGTCGCGCGTGCCGGTCTCGCACAAGCACATGCGGCAGCTGGCCACGACCGACAAGCCGGGGTGCCAACAGTAATGCGGAATCTCATGTCCCGCGCGCTGCGCAACCTGAATGCCGTTGAGGCGTTCGTGATCGCCGATCTGAACTTCTTTGCCGTCTACGAGCACTACGCCCATGGTAAGGGGCTAGGGACTAGGGGCTAGGGACTAGAAAGGAACTCAAGTCTCTTTGCTAATTTTTTCCCACGCTACTTCGTCCTTCGCCGTGACCTCCTATGTAACCACTGAATAATGTTTTTCGCTCGCGACCAAACTCTCTTCACTAGCCCCTAGCCTCTAACCACTAGCCCCTCAGTGCGTCAGCACCGGCAGCGCGGGCACCGGATCGGTGACCATATAGCCCGTCGGGTTCGTGCGCTTGATGTACTCTTCGAACTCGCCGCGAAACTTGCGGATCGCGTTCTTGATCGGCCAGGCAGCTCCGTCACTCAGTCCGCAAATGGTCGTGCCGGGGATAATGCCAATGTTGTCGCCAATCTCGAGCAACAGATCGAGGTCGCGCAGTCGTCCCTTGCCCGCTTTAATGCGGTCGAGCATCGAGAGCGACCAATGGGTCCCCTCGCGACAGGGCGTGCATTGCCCACAGCTCTCGTGCGCGAAGAAGCGACAACTGTTGTGCAAAAAATCGACCATGTTGACCGTCTCGTCCATCACGACGACCGCCGCGGTGCCGAGGCCTAAGCAGCCGACCTTGCCTGGACCGGCGAAGTCGAGTGGTGTATCGAACTCTTTCTCGGTGAGCAGGCCCATGCTGATGCCGCCAGGAATAGCCGCCTTGCCTTTGCGACCTTTCCAGATCCCTTCGCCGTACTCCTCAATGAGTTGACGGCAGGTGATACCCAGCGGCGCTTCGTAACAGCCCGGCTTGTTGACGTGCCCGCTCAGACAGTAGAGCTTCGGTCCGTAGCTGCCCGGGTCGCGAGGGTTATTCGGATCGGCTGGCACGCCGATGCTCTTGAACCACTCGATGCCGCGATCGGCGATCTGTTTGACGCAGGCGACCGTTTCGATGTTGTTAACCACGGTCGGCTTGCGGAACAAGCCTTCGATAGCAGGGAAGGGGGGCTTAATGCGTGGCCAAGCCCGCTTGCCTTCGAGACTTTCGATCAATCCGGTCTCCTCGCCGCAGATATAGGCAGCGGCCCCGCGATGGAGATAAATGTTGTGCGAGAAACCGGAGCCGAGAATGTTATCGCCGAGGTACCCGGCCGCGTAGCACTCGTCGATCGCCGACTGGAGCCGCTTGTAGCTAAGCGGATACTCGACCCGCAGGTAAATATAGGCTGTCGTGGCCTTGGTGGCGTAGCTGCTGAGAATGATCCCTTCGATCACTTGATGCGGATCGAGTTCCATCAAGTAGCGATTGTTGAACGTGCCCGGCTCGCTCTCGTCGGCGTTGCAGCAGATGTAGCGCGGCTTGTTCGACTTCTTGTCGACGAACTGCCACTTCATGCCGGTCGGAAAGCCGGCGCCCCCGCGGCCCCGCAGGCCCGAGGCCTTCACCGTCTCGATCACCGCATCCGGCGTCATGCCGAGCGCCTTCTTCAGCGACTCGTAGCCGTTGTGCTTCGTGTAGAAGTCGAGCGTGAAGCTGTTCGGCTCGCGGACGTATCGGGTCAGCAGCGGATCCATGGCCTACTTCTCCACCTTCCAGTGGCAGCCGGTCAGCGATTCCGGTCCACGCGCGCGCAACCCGTCGATCAGCGCCTGCACGTC
>CAYLYE010000039.1:0-34192 GCA_964387325.1 uncultured Planctomycetaceae bacterium | reverse complement strand
GCACGTGCCTTAATCCCGGTGCTAGTCCGCTATGTACACCACCTGCAAGATGGTGCCGGATACCTTCGTCAAGAACTGCACCTACAAGGTTTGCCACATGGTTCCGGAGACCTGCGTGAAGACCTGCACCTACAAGGTCTGCAAGATGGTTCCGGAGACCTGTGTCAAGAACTGCACCTACACCACCTGCCGCATGGTTCCCGAGCAATGCATGAAGACGTGCACCTACCGTGTCTGCCACATGGTGAGCGAGCCCTGCACGAAGACGGTGAACTACACGGTCTGCCACATGGTGAAAGAGCAATGCGTCAAGACCTGCACCTATCGCGTGTGCCACATGGTCAAGGAATGCTGCAGCAAGCAGGTTCCTTACACCACGTGCAAGATGGTGGCGGAAACGCGTTGCTGCAAAGTGCCGTACTGCGTCTGCAAGCCGGTTCACGAAACGAAGACCATCATGGTTCAACGTTGCGTGCCCAAGCAGGTTTGCTACACAGTGACCCGTTGCTGCCCCAAGGTCGTCTGCAAGCAAGTTCCGGTTCAGGTCTGCTGCCCGGTCCCTTCTTGCTGCAATTAGTTTGATTCATCGCTTGGGCCATCGGCCACGATCCTCCTCCGATCGTGGCAGTGGCCCGGCGAATGCCTGGTTCGATGCATCAGCGGGCCGGTCCTGAAAAGGGTCGGCCCGCTGTGTTTTTAGAGTACGCCGATCGATGGATCCGTTCTGAAAAATGATCGGTGGTCGTTGAATGAATGACGTCGCGCACAAATAAAAACGCCCGGCGCAATCACTTGCGTCGGGCGTTTCGTATTGATCGAGAATTTCGTGTGCGAGACGCATCACTCACGCGGACGGATCGCGCCGGTCAGACCACTGTAGTCCGAGCGATCTTCGGGGTGCCACAACGGCAAGCCCGAGGCAATGCGCCGAGCCAGAATCTCGAGCTTCTCGGGCGAACCGGCCGGTGCCTCGGTGGGAACAAACTCTTCGGTAACTCGAGGAGCAAAATCCTCGTCATGACCAAACTGCATAATCGCTTCAAAAACGTTCTTCATAATCTCCCTCTCCTACTCGAAAAAATCGTGTATCGCACAAGTCTCTCAACCCTGGCTGAGCTGCCAAGATTGAAGACACAAATGAACCACATGGCGTGTCGATCTTTCAGCGACACGATCCACGAAAGCCATCCTTAGCAGAGGCGTGGATCAATAAACACTAATGCAAGACGATCCGTCTCGATTCGGCGAGAGCACTTCCCAATCAGGCGGGCGAATTCAAAAATTCAATCGGGAAGGCCGTTTCAGCCGCTTTCATCTTTAAGTCGCATCAATTGTTGACAAACCGACTAAACTGTCAAGTATAAATGTTTCGAATATTGCGGCTTGGTCATCGTTCTCGGATCGCCCAGGAGAATTTCACCATGTGGAGACAAAAATCCATCCAACTCAAACCTCTCCAGAGGGGGTTTCATCTCGTCACCGATCAACTGCTAGCTTTGTTTCCCGAATTGGACAGTTTTGAAACGGGACTATTACACATCTTTATCCAACACACGAGCGCATCGATCAGCATCAACGAGAATGCCGACCCCGATGTACCCATCGATCTTGAACGGGCTTTTAACCATGCCGCGCCCGAAAACCTGCCCTATATCCATACCATCGAGGGGAGAGACGACATGCCTGCCCATGTCAAGGCCTCGATGATCGGCAGTAGCGTCACGATACCAATCCATCGGGGGAAATTGATGCTCGGCACTTGGCAGGGAATTTACCTCTGCGAGCACCGGAACCGCGCCTCCGGACGGCACCTCGTTCTCACGGCGTGGGGCGAGCCGCGGGGGTCGACATAAGCCTGCTCGACACGGCATCGAGCCACCCCTCGAACAACGTCGTCTGATTCACGTAACGATCAATCTGACCGATGGCCTCCAAGCTGCGCTCGACACAATCGGCCGCCATGTCCGCATCGCCCGGCCAAGTTCGTTGGCGTCGCAATACCGCTTGATTCAATTCGGCATCGCCCACCGGATCTCCTCCGGCGAGCACTCGAGCCAGATGGCGATAATATTCGGCCGCGAAGCCAATGACCCGTCGACCTCGCACGCGCCGGGCCACCGCTTCTTTCCCGGCGGCTTCAACAAACGTCAACACCATCTTCGCCGTCGCGACGCTATCTAAGATCGGCTCGCTTAGCTTGGCATACAACTGCTCGCGGAACGTCCACAGTTCCGGGTCGGCCAACTCCATCGCTTGAGCCAGCGATCCGTCGCTATGCGAGGCGAGCCTCAGCGCCTCGCCCGGATCGGCGACCAGCTTCTGTTCAACAAGCAACTGAGCGACGACGTCGACCGACAATGGTTGAAATCGCACAATTTGTGCTCGTGAGCGAATCGTAGGCAATTGCTGCTCGACACTCGTGCCGATCAAAATCATCACCGAGCGCGGCGGGGGCTCTTCCAATGTTTTGAGCAAGCAGTTGGCACTTTCGCGGCTCAGGAAATCGGCGTCATCGATGATCGCCACGCGGCGCGTGCTCATCATCGGGCGAAGCGAAATATCGTGGCATAACCCTACACGCATCCGGTGTTCATCGTCGCCAATAAACAACTCGAGCGGCAGGGTGTTTTTATCGTAGGGCTTGGCGACCAACAGCAGGTCCGGATGCGTTTGCGACGTGACCTGCAAACAGCTGGGGCACGTGCCGCAGGGCTCGAGCCGTCGCTCATCTTGGGCCGTGCAGAGCAACGCCTGCGCGAGCTTATTGGCGAAGGTCCGCTTGCCGATCCCGGCTGGGCCCACGAACAAAAACGTACTGGCGAGCCGCCCCAGCGCGAGTCGCCGGCGAAATTGGTCCACCAGCTCGTCGTGTCCCAGCACGCCTTGCCAGCTCATGACAGGCCTCGCGTCAAGGCAATTGCCTGCAAGTCGTGTTGTACCTGCTGGATATCGCGGCCGGCATCAACGATCACGATCCGATCGGGTGTCCGCGCGGCTTCGGCCAGAAAACCTTTTCGCAGCGCCTGACGATACTCGACTCCACGTTGTTCGAGCCGATCCCGCTCGCGGTTCATCCGTTGCTGCGCAACCTCGTCGCTGAGATCAAGAACGAACGAGAGATCGGGCTCGACGCCACCGGTCGCATGTTGGCCAACTTGCCAGATGCTCGCGCTCGACAAGCCGCCGGCATGCCCTTGATAGACGACATTCGACAGCAAAAAACGATCACTGACCACGGTGTGTCCCGCAGCTAACGCGGGGGCAATGATTTCTTCGACCAGTTGAGCCCGGGCGGCCATGTAGAGCAACATCTCGCTGCGTCGACCGATCAACATGCCATCGCTATGCAGCAAAATGCCGCGAACCGCCTCGCCCAGCTGGGTCGATCCCGGATCGCGGCAGGTGACCACATGCCGTCCGGTCGAGCGTAACCACTCGACGAACAAAGCGATTTGCGTGGTTTTCCCCGCTCCGTCGACGCCATCAAATGAAAAGAACATATCCGAAACGTCGCGCCCAAGGAGAGAAACGAAAAGCGATCGATCGCCAGGAGTCATTTTGGAGCACAAACAGATTCGATGCAACGGTACCGCCGTGCCATGTTTTCAGCATGTTGGCCCACGATCCGTTGCAACTCGACGGGCTCCAACACCGTGGCGCGGTCGCCGTAGCCGAGAATCCACCACGAGATTTCGTTCAGCCCCGACACATCGACATGGAAGTCACACGAGCCATCGGGGTTCAACTCGACCCGCTGGGTGCGATGCCAAGCCACCTCGGCCACATTCTGGGCGACCTGCCGATCGAATCGCACGACGACATGCTGGTCCGGGCCGGGCTCGGCAATCAGATGCCAGGCGTTTCGCAGCACTTGCTCGAGCTGAAAGTTGCGCGGTCGCTGAAACGTCTCGTCGAGTACCGTGAACTCGTTGATCCGATGTACGTTGAACGTCCGCACCGCGCGGTGCAAACTCGATCGGCCAATCACGTACCAACTGCGGCGTGAAAACAACAGCTGATACGGACTCAGTTTCGTGATCACCGGCTTCTTTTCGCCCGGGTAGCGACCATCGTTCAGGCTGCCGTAGATGATCCGTACGCAGTGTCGCGTCCGCACCGCTTCGACGAGCGTCTGGAATGTCTTATCGTGATCGGTGGTCGCCCGAACGTCGGGTCGAATCCGCACAGCAGCGGTCACTTCGTGAATGTACTCGCGCAAACGGGCCGGTAGGCAGCTCTCGACCTTCATCGCGGCACTTTGAGCCGGCGCAAAGAATGGCAGCGCCGACTGTTGACCCATCTCGTGACACAACACCAACAGCGAGAGCGCTTCTTGCGGCGTAAAGCTCGTGGGGGGCAACATAAACCCGCCGACGATCCGATAGGCCTGTTGCGGTTCATTAAACAGCAACGGCACGCCCGCCTGCCGCAGCAATTCGAGATCACGGAACACCGTTCGCCGACTGACGTTTAACTCAACGCTGATCGAATCCGCGTTGCGCGGCGGTCCCGACTGGAGCAACACGATCAATTCCAGCAGTCGGGTCAAACGGTTGAGTTTCATAACGCTTAATCGACGGTGACTGCTGATAACCCAAGGACTGAATCGGAGACGCTTCGCCGAGGTGATTCAAAGCAGCGCGATATGATTGCATTTCGATCCGATTGCCCGGCGCGACCGGTTCGGCCGGAGTCGGCTCTTCGGTCGAGATCGGCTCACCGGACGTCGCCGGCTGCGGAGAAGCGGTCTTCTGATCCAAGCTATTGTAAACCGTGCCGGGCATCTGCTCCACGGGTCCAGCGCTCATGACCTTGGGTTGTGTGAAGCCGTAGTCGATGAACAGCCCGCTGTCCCGCTCCTGGGCGCGCTTGAGTGCATCGCGATAGGCCTTTTCGGTCCACGGGCCCTCCGAAAGATGTACATTGTTGTACTCCAACAGTGAACCCTTGCGGAAATGCACCAGAGCAATCTGCGTGTTGTAATCGATGAGCGAGTTGTAATAAGCCTGCTCCGCGTCGGCGAGCCGTCGCTGGGCATCGAGCACACGATCGAACGTGTATTGCTCGTCGCCGGCATGATACCGTTCTTGGGTGACTTCCAACTCTTTCTGAGCAGCGACCCGGCGATTGAAATTCGTTTGGGCCAACTTGTATGAGCTGTCCATTTCACGCATCGCTGCGGCCAAGTAGTGCGAGATAATCAACTCTTCTTCTTGCAGGATGGCGCGGCGTCGAGCCAAGCGGAGTTCTTCGTTGCGGACACCCGCCATCGCGCGACGTTGACCCAGTGTGTAGGTTCCCTGCAACCCGACTTGCCACTCCTGATAGTCCCCTTGGGTTAGCGTCTGATACGCCGAGTTGTAACGACTCAGCTGCAACGCTCGATTCGGGACGGCCTTGGTCGTGTCGTCCTGTCGATTCGTATCGAAGAGCTTTTCACCCATGCCTCGAGCGCGATAGGTGCCGACGACATCTAAACGGGGCAATAAGAAATTCTTCGCGGCTTGCAAACGCATCTCCGACTCTTTCACGCGCCACTTCTGCTCGCGCAACTCGCAGGTCCGCGCAAGCGATTCATTCAGACTTTCGTACCAATCGAACGCGACCTTGGCGGTCGTCGGCTCGTCGATGGGTCGAATCAGTCGGCCATCGGTCGGCGACAACCCGATCAAGTAACGCATGGCACCTTCAGCAGCATATAAATCCTTCAAGGCCGTTTCGACCAGCGCTCGGAATTGAAAGTACTGCTGTCGAGCTGACGCTTCTTGCAACGCGCCGCCGCCCGGCACTTGGGCTTCGAGCTTGGCGCGGACCGTACGCCAGGTTTCCAATGTGCTGTCACGTCCGGCGATGTTGGCATCGAGGCGACGATAGTTGTTGTACAGCGTCCAGTAGGCCTTTTCGATGTCCATCACCATGTTGCGAACTTGTGCCTCGAACTCGACCAACTGAATGTCGGTTTGCAGCCGGGCAATGAGTACGCCGTTATAGATACCAGTGACGCCGCTATTACCTGCGATGCGATTGAACTGCACGCCGGCACCTTGCAACAGCGGATGTCGAAACTCGGCCTCGATGTCCGAATTGAACACGCTCGTAAACAAGTTCTGCGTATTGTTATTCAGTTCGTAGTTGTTGTGATTGCGGATAGTCACTGTGCCGCCCGAGGCGGTCGGCTTCGACAACTCGGTCGTGTGGGTGCCCAGGTCCTGCTGAAAAACCGGCTGCTGAAATCCGGTAATGAAGAAGTTCAGCGGCCGATCGTTACGCTGCCAAATCATGCTCGTCGTGAGGGTCGCGTCGAATTGCGACAGCGCGGCCTCGACACCGCTACGCGGATCGCTTTCCGTCAAGGCGGGGTCGTAAATCGTCAGGCCGGTCTCGTTCGTCGCCCCGCCAAACAATCGGTCCGTCCCGGCCGAGGAGCTGATGCCCGAGATGGTGATGTTGCCCGACTGAAACGAGTTGAGCACTTTGAGTGTTTTGTTATTGGCCAGCGCCGTGCGAACCGCTTCGGCCAAAGTGAGATCCCAGATCTCTTTTGTTTGCGGATCACTGATCATCAGCGGCGGAAGCGAGTTTTCGACTTCGCCCAGGCGGTCCACCGTGACCAGTGGATTTTCAATTTCTTGGGCTAACCCACGATAATGCGAGAGATCGCCATCGTTGTTCAAGAAGATCGGGCGAGTCGGAGCACAACCCGACAGCAGACTAGCCGCCAGGCAAACCCACGACGTGTAATAACGGACGCGCGAATTCATGAACACACTTTCCCGAGGTTGGGACACACGGCATGGCTCTGCCGCGCCGACGCAGTGCGCTCGAGGGTTCGAGCGCACTACGTGAGCGTCGGTAAAGACCAGATCCCCCGCGTCAGAGTACCGTTTCCGATACGCTGACCCCCGGGCGGGTTCATTGGCAGCCCATTTATCGACCAACGGTCAGACCGACTTTGGCAAATTCGCCCTTAAATCGAGATGAAAACCGCTAGCTGATAGCATTGCCAGCGATGAATTGCCGCACGATGCGCACTTTGGGCAGGCAAGAGAGTGCGCAGCACCGCTAGCAGAAGATGCGGTGCTCGATCAGCTCAAAATATTACGGCTTCGCTGTGCTCGATTGGGCCGTGCGATTTTTATCCGTAGCGGCCTTCTCGGCTTTGAGTCGCTCGAGTCGCAGCTTCGCGGCCGCAGCTTGGTCCTGAGCGCTCTTGGCAGCAGCCGCTGCATCGGCGGCGCGCTTTTCAACGGCGGATTTATCCGCGGCCAATTTCTCGGCCGCTGACTTTTCGGTCGCCAATTTTTTCTTAGACTGCTCAACCACGGCGGTCGAGTCTAGCAGCAGCTTGTCGGCGGCGGCCTTGTCCTGTACGAGTTTATCCAACTCACTCTTGCCGGCGGCAAATTGATCGACGGCCAATTTCGCAGTCGCGGCCTTTTGAGCCGCGACCTTGGCCGCCTCATCGGCCTCTTGCTTGGCCTTATCGGCCGCAGTCTTGAGCGCAGCCAATTTATCAGCGGCGGGCTTGTTTGCCGCAGCCAACTTTTCCACTTGCTGCTTGGCCGATGCCAGTGTCGCTTCGGCCTTGGCAATCTCGGCAGTCACTGCCGAAAGTTTATCGTTGGCCGACTTGAGCGAGTTCAAAGCCACCTGAGCGGCTTGCGCAGCGGCCTTTGATTCAGACAGCAATTTCTCAGCCGAAGCGGCTTTCTCAGTTTCTTGAGCAATCAGCGCATCGAGCGGCAGCGGGTTGGCCGAGAGTTGTGCGACTTGCTTGTCCCCTTCGGCATCAAAGACCCGTAGCTCGCCGAGCAAATCGCCAGCGACGAGCCGTTTGCCATCGAAGCTCACGGCCACTTCGGTCGTAAAATCCGAGTAACCTGAGTAGGCCTTGATGAGCTTGCCGTCGGTGGCGAACCATTGCAGCTTTTTGTTGCGGCCCACGGTGGCGAGCTTGCCGTCTTTGGCAAATCGCACGCCGAGCACCCCGAGCCCATCGGCTCCTTGGAAGCTTTTGATTTCCTTGCCGTTGTCCATTTCCCAAATCTTGACGTTGCCGTCTTCGCTCGCACTGGCGAGGGCGTTCGAGTCGGATCGCCAACTGACGTCGGTCACACCGGCTTTGTGGCCGGTTAGGTTATGGAACTCTCGGCCGCTATCCCCTTCCCAAACGACCAAACCGCCACTGCGATCGCTCGTGGCGAGTAGCACCCCATCGGGGCTGAACTCGATCGAGTAAATCCAATCGGTGTGTTTCCGCAACGGAGGGCATACTTCGCTGCCATCGGCGACATAATACAGCTTAACGAGCTTGCGCGGGCCACCAAGCGCAACGATCGTGAGATCGTCGTTCACATCAGCCGCCAGAACGGCATCGAGTTCGTCGCCGACTTCGGCCAATCGCTTGCCCGTTTTTACATCAAAGAGCACGACCTTGCCGCTTTGACCGCCGCGCCCGCCGCCGACGAGCAACACGGTGCCGCTGCGGCTGAACTTGAGAACGTGCGGAGTTCCTTCCTGAAACGGGAGCACGCCGAGCAATTCGGCGGTGTCGCTGTGGTAGAGCAATACTTGACGCTGTCCACCAACGGCAATCAGCGGCGCCCAAGGGCTCGCGGCGAGGGCCGTGATCGCGCCGGGCCGTTGCGTGACGACGAACGGCTCGTGGGTCAGCCCTTCGGGCATCGGGGGTGGGCCGGCGGGCTTCTTTGAGCCGCCTCCGACTTGCAGTTCCAGGGCGGGTTTCTTTTGTGTTTTGATCTTCGAGTTGGCGTTGTCGAGCGCGCCGTCGAGAATCCATTGCTTGATCGCGTTGAGCTTGGCGTCGGGGAGCTTGTCTTGCTCGGGCGGCATCTTGGGTGAGTCGATATGAGCCACCAAGGCCCAGAGCCGGGAGCTTTCCAGGTCGCCGGCAAACACGATCTCGCCGCCCGAACCACCTTTCATCGTGGCCGCGTAACTATCGAGGGCCAAGCCCCCCTTGGCCTGCTCCGTGTTGTGGCACGTGTAGCAGTGTTCGCGGAAGATACTCTGCACATGCTCGGCATAGTTGAGTTTCTTCGCGCCGTCGGCCGGCTTTTGTTCTTGAGCCGACAGACTCGCGACGGACGACAGTGCCAAGACCAACAGGCAAGCAGTGGTTTTACGCATCGTGATGAACTCCGCGGTTGTTGGCCGCGCAGGGGGCTTGTTTAGTGGTTGAAAATAAATTCGCGCGAGTTGAGGATCGCCCAAAACACGTCGTTCAGCGACTTGAGACGATCGTTTTCCATCTCAACCGCTTGCAGCACCGTGGCGATTTCCTCGCCGGTGGGCTTACGCGACAAGCAGCGGATGTACAGCGTTTCGACCACTTCCTGCGGTGTCTTGCCGGCATCGAGCATCTTCTTAATCACGGCACCGCGCTGGATTTTGCCTTCGAGCGTAGGGCCGTTAAGTAGATGCAACGATTGCGACAAGTTGGGATCCGTCTTCACGTCGCCGGCACACACCGTGTCTCGCGACGATCGGCCGAAGGCCGTGAGAAAGTAATTGCTCGTAGCACCGTCGGCGATTTGCACCGCGCGAGCGCCCAAGGGCAGACCGCGATACTTTTCATTTGCGTCGGTAACTTGCGAGATGCAGTCGAGCAAACTCTCGGCTCGGATGCGGCGCACGTTCGAGTGGGCGAAGTTCTTTTCGTCCGTCTCGTTGCTCGCGTTGCGGAGCGTCGTGCGTTGATAGGTGTTCGAATTGCAAATATCACGCACCAAACGCTTGAAGTCATAGTTGTACTTAATGAGTTGCTCGCCCAACTTGGCAAACAATTCCGGGTTGGTGGCCGGATTCGTAACACGGATGTCGTCGACGGGCTGCACAATACCCAAGCCAAAGAAGTGCTCCCAAACGCGATTGGCGATGCTCGTCGAGAACAGTGGATTCTCGGGCGAAGCGAGCCACTTGGCGAGCACGGCACGACGATCGTCACCGGGCTTCAACTCCGGGGCGGGGCCTCCCAAGAACTTCGGAGCCATCGCCTTCTTAGTGACCGGGTTGGCGGTCTCGCCGGTGCCGCGGTTGTAGACAATCGTTTCGCGATAATCCTGGCTGGGCTTGCGAGCCATCTGCGAGAAGAAAGCCCCGAAGCTGTAATAGTCGTCCATCGTCCAGCGATCGAACGGATGATTGTGGCACTGCGCACATTGAGTGCGGATGCCCATGAAGACTTGCGCGGTGTTCTCGGCCAGCTTGAGCAGATCGGGCTGGGTTTGATAGTAATTCGTGGCCGGGGTCTTGAACGTGCCGCCCGACGAACCGATCAACTCTTGAACCATCTGGTCAATCGGTACGTTGTTCGAGATCTGCGAGGTCAGCCAGTTCGAGTAGAGATACACGCTCTTGTAGCTGACCTGATTGTTGTTGCTTTTGACGAGCAGAATTTCGGCCCACTTCATGGCCCAAATTTCAGAAAACTCTTTTCGCGAGAGCAACTCGTCGACGAGCTTCGCTCGTTTGGCGGGATCCTTATCGGCGATGAACTGCCGGTACTCATCTTCCGTCGGCAGCAGTCCGGTGATATCGATCGTCACACGGCGCAGGAACGTCTCGTCGTTGCAGAAATCGCTGGGCAGGATTCGCAGCTTGCGAAGCTTGGCGTCGACGAGTTCGTCGATGTAGTTGATTGGCTTGCTCGACGGGGGAGTGTATTGCAGGTTCTTTGGCAATATCAGCGCCTGCATGCCAACGGTAAAGGTATCGAATCGGGCGGTGCAGAATGCCTCGCCCCGAGCGCCAGCCGTAATGACCCCTTCGACGCTGATCGCGCCGGAGTTGTCGTTGTTCGACATGAACGAAGCGAGATCCGTCACGTCACGGTCGGTACCATCATTATAGATGGCACGGGCAATGATTTGCTGAGTGGCCCCTTCCCCTTCGAGCACGACTTGATTGGGAAAAACTTCAAGCCGTTCGACTTTGGCCGCCGTCGTGACGTCGTTCGGAGCACCGGCTTCGAGCCAACGCAACATCGAGGTGTAGTAAGCATCCCCTTTGGTCACGCGCTTGCCCCCGGTGTGCGGCACGCTGCCATCGATTTTTTCGAGCAGCAGGCTTTCAGCCGGTAGGGCAAGGTTGATGCGGCGGAAACCAATTTCGTGCGTGAGACGCATGTGGTCACCGGCGGCATCATAGCCGAAGAGCGACAGCATGAAGCCATCTTTGCCACGCGCCGCGCCATGGCAGCTGCCGGTGTTACAACCGGTGCGCATAAAAACGGGCATCACGTCGAGCGTGAAACTGATCGGTCGATCGACCTTGGCGTCAGCCACCTTGACGGGGATCGAGACTTTGTGCCCCTCGTAGCTGATTTCGAGCGTTGTCTCGCCATCAGCCACTGGGTGGAGCGCGTGCTTGTCGATCTTGGCCAGCGACGGGTTGGCAAGCTTCCACTGGGCCTTCGACGTCACATCGAGCGTGACACCATCGGCTCGCGAGGCGACGGCGATGACCCGTTGTGAATCGCGACTGGTGCTGAGATTGACATTGGGTGGGAAGACTTCGAGCTTGGTCGTCGACGCGGCCTGAGCAAGCGTGGCCGTGCTCAGAGCGACAATCATCGATAGCATGGACCGTCCGTAGCGATTCACGGTCGTCTCCTTGGTCAAATAGCGCATGGCTGTGGACTGTATTTCGAGTTTCAGGAAATCGTGACTACTTTTGTTGCTGCTGTTGCTGTGCCGCAGCGGGGGCATTTTCTTTCCCCTGTCGCAATTGCTCCAGGCGGCTGAGCGGCTTGGCGACCGCCGGTTTTGCGGCCGCGACAGGCGTCGTGGCTGCAGCCGGAGCCGCGGCTGGCTTATTGGCCGCCACGGGCTTCGGTGGCAACGGCGTATCGACCCGGAACTCGGTCGGTCCGATCGTATGCTCGATCGGTTCACCATTGAGTGTGACCACCGCCTTGGCGACGAGCGACTTGTGCTTGCCCGGCGGAGTTTTGCTCGTGGTCTTGATATTGAACACCAACTGCTCGGTGTCTTTGTCGAACTCGAGCGGCTCGCTGGTGGCCTCGGCCGGAAGCCCGGCCAGTTCGACCTTGGCCTTGCCGGCAAAGTCGGTGTTGTGATTGATGGTCACGACCAGATTGCCTTCGTTCCCTTGCTCGGCCGCGCCGGGCTTGAAAGCGAAGGTGAAGTACGCATCGGCAACATCGAGCTTGGCCAACTGCGACGAGACCATGACGTTGCCTTCGCCGGTGTTCGCCTCGCCGATGATCGCAATCTTCCACGAGCGAATGTCCGCGTTGCTATTGGCCGTCATCAAAATTTCGGCTTCGCTCTGCCCCTCGGCAATCGAAATGCCACCTTGGGCAGCCACGCCGGGCGGATTGTAAAGCATCCGGACGGCGATCGGCCCCTTGAATTCGCCTGTCCGTTTGGCGCGGACTTTCAAGGCCATCGAACCGTTACGAACGAGCGGCACTTTGGGCTCGACGACTTCGATCGAGTACGGGACTTTCTCGACCACGTTGGTCGCCATGGCATAGGCCGAGTGAGTAAAAACCGGGCGGTTGTTATTGCCACGGACGAGTTGCGACTCTTGGAGCAAATGCCCCGAGAGCGAGACCTTCGGATCGAGCGAGGTGCCCACCACGTCGACCAAATGACCGGCCAAAGGCGCGTCGGCGGCAACGGTCATGACGACCGGAACCATCGTCTGATTGCCCGGCATGTCGACGGTCTCGAAACTCACCCCTTTCGGCAGGTTCTTGAAATCGAGCTTCACATCGCCGCCAAAGTCGCGGCGCGACGCGCTCACCATGAACGCCATCCGATTGGCTTGCGGCAGCGATGTGGTTACGTCCTGGTACTGAATGCGCTCGGGCAAGCCCAACGTTAGCGATGGCTCGATCGGGGCAATCTCGATGCGATAGAAATGCTGTGGCCCGCCTTGCTGAAGCAGGTCATTCACGGCGACGGTGTACTCACCATCGGCCGGAGCATTGAAACGCAGATAACTGTCGGGGCTTCCGGTGTCGTCGTTCGAGCCCATGCTGGCCGCGGCACGACGGACGGTCAACACCGAATCGAGGGGCGAGCCGAGCGAACGTGCCCGCACGGTGATGCCGAACGAATCCCCCTTCTTGGCTGTGAACTTAAAGTAGTCGACATCGCCCGCTTTATTAATAATGCCATTGCACGCACCGGGCGCGACACACGCCGTGGCAGTCTCGATGTCGTTGTTCGGCTCAACTTCCAGGGCGTTCGTGAGGTTGTCGAGGCGGAACAGCTGCGGCGAAGGAGCAATTCCCTTCGCGTCTTGAGCAAAGACCGGGGTGAAATTCTTATCCGGCGAGAAGATCCACGAGTACGGCTCACGTTCTTTCGGGAGTGTCACAGTTTGCTTGATGGGCCCGGATGGATCGCCCAGCCACGTCAGTTCAACTTTTTCGCCCGGCTTGCCACCCGCAGGCATCACACCGAGCGGACGAGGAAAGCGACCAATGTGCAATCGATACGCGCCGGCCACGTTGAACGAGCTTTCGCGCACGGCAATGATGTACTTGCCATCTGCCGGGGCGACGATGCTCGCGACCGAGTCGTGCCAGAGCAAGGCCGAGTCATCTGAACCACTCAACTCAAAGCGCTCGTCATTGAAGATGGCCACATAAGGATCGAAATTGGCGCGACCCAGGCGAATCCCCTCGACCTCGGCGGAAATGCGCTCGCCCTTCTTGGCATCGACCGAGTAATAGTCGATATCTTCGACGGCCGTCGTGCCGTTGATCGTGACATCGAGCTTAATCTCTTGCGGCTTGTCAAATTCGTTGTTCGGCTCTTTCTCTTCAATCTCTTCCAAGGCTCCGATCGAAAACAGCTGCAAGTTGGTGATGCCCGTGTTGGTCAAGAGCCGAATGGCATGGTTGCCTAAGCGGCAGTTCGGGGCGATGTCGAAGGTGATGTCGACTTTGCCGTCGTTTACGACCGTGTGTTTTTTGTAAGAGATGCCTGGATAGTAGAGCAGCACGCCCTGAAAATCCTTGAGCCGAGCGCCGCTGGCCGAGACGACCACCTCGCCACCACGACGCGCTCCGTAGGGAGCGAGCGCGTTGAGCGTCGGATTCACGGCCCAGGACGTGACGGCCAATGAGCCGAGTACGACCAGGAACGCGAAACTGCGGAAGAAGCGACGAAAACGAGAACCAGCTTGCGCCATGATTGCCTCGGCGAAACGTTCTAGGTGGGAAAGGTGGGGGCGATCATGCAGGACGATCGCAGCGGCGGGGTGTCGGCGCGCTCGGATCTGCATTGCAGCCCATGCTTGCCAACTATCTTACACTCTCGTGCCAGAATTTATATGGAAATCCCCACCCGGCAGCGTATTGCGCCGGGTGGGGTGGCTATTTCCAGAGTAATCAGGCGTTGCCGCACGTCTAGAGCGCGGCCAACGCATTTCGCATCGGTCAACTACGAGACCAGGGCCTTGATGACCGAACCGCCATCGACGATTTCGATCGGGCGGTCGCCCGGGGCCATCAATTCCTTGTCGGCGATGATGCCCATCTGGTGGTAAACGGTCGTGGCCAAGTCTTGCGGGCTGACCGCATCGTCTTCCGGCTCGCTGGCCGTGGCATTGCTGGTACCATAGTGCATGCCACCCTTGATACCACCACCGGCCAAGACAACACTGAACACCTTGGGCCAGTGATCGCGACCCGCGGTCGCATTGATCTTCGGCGTGCGGCCAAACTCGCTGCTGATCATCACCAGCGTCTCGTCGAGCATGCCATGCCGTTCGAGATCGAGGACCAAGGCCGAGAAGGCCTGATCTAACTCGGGCATTTGACGCTTCATGCCGTTGGTGATCCCCGTGTGCATATCCCAGCCACCGTAGGTGAGCGAGACAAAGCGAACACCGGCGCCAACCAAACGGCGAGCCATCAACATCCGCTGTCCGGCCGTGTTACGTCCGTAAGCATCGCGAACACTCTCGCTCTCGGCGTTGATATTGAACGCTTCGCGAGCGTCCTTCGAGCTGACAAGGCTGTAGGCCCGATCGTAGAACGTGTCCATAGCCTTGAGGGCGTCGGACTTTTCCTTGCGAGCAAAGTACGCATTCACGGCATCCAGGGCCGTGCGGCGGCGAGTGAAGCGGCTATCGTCAACGCCTTGCGGCAGCGATAGATCGCGCACCTGGAAACCGCCGCTGGCCGGGTCACTGCCCAACGCGAACGGAGCGAACGACGAACTGAGGTAACCATTGCTGGCAAACTCGTTCGGTACGTTCGGCACGCACACGTAAGGGGGCAGATTGTTGCGCGGGCCGTACTCGTGGCTGACCACGCTGCCCATGCTCGGATATTGCAGTGCCGGGCTCGGCTTGTAGCCCGTGAACATATTGTGCGTACCGCGCTCGTGAGCCGCTTCGCCGTGAGTCATCGAGCGGATGACCGCGATCTTGTCGGCAATCTGAGCCGTCTTGGGCAACGTCTCGCAAAATTGCGAACCGGCCACCTTCGTGGCAATCGGCTTCAGGTCGCCGCGATACTCGATCGGAGCAAACGGCTTCGGGTCGAACGACTCTTGATGAGCCATGCCACCGGGCAGATAAATATGGATAACGCTCTTGGCCTTGGCCGGAATGAAGTCGTAGTCTTTCTTCGCGCCAAAGGCTTCACGAGCGCGGAAGAAATCAGCCAACGTCATGCCGACGCCGGCAAGTGCGCCGACCGTCAAAAAGCTACGTCGATCGGGATGCAACAAACTCATAGCAGACTCCCTTTTCCGATGAGAGGCAAATTAGGCAGGTGATTTAATCAACTAGGTAGGCGTAATCAGGCGGGCAGATGCTCAACGCATGCGCAAGCACCCGTAACATCACTTTGTCGACGCAGCGCGTTTGGTTACGCTGGCAGTCGTCAAAAATCATAAGAAACGTCGTGTAACTCGACAAGCAAGCATCTCGACACTTCAACCAACGCTTATGACTGTAATGACTCATCGAGTGAATGTCAAAGGTCAGTTAAACAAATTCTTATGAATAAAAAAAGCGGACCCGCCCTGTCATGCTCGATGGGGCAGGTCCGCTGCATTAAGCCAATGGGGGCCCGCGTGGGGCTATTTACCGGCCGAGAGTTCCCGCCGGGCCTGACCGGGTTCCAATTCTTCTCGCAACACCAGCATGTCGGCCGGGGCTTCGATCCCCAGCCGAACTCGGTCGCCCGCTACCCGAACAACCGTGACCACGATCGAATCGCCCAACTTAATCCGTTCACTTTCTCGTCGAGAGAGTACCAGCATGAAACACCTCCGTGTGTGAGTTTAAGTGTATTTATGTATACTAATTCAGTCGTACTGAGTCAAGAAAAATCTCACTGAATCATTGCGAAGTCGTCCACAAGCTTATGTGTTGCAGTGAGTTGCGTTCGATGAAATCGTTCGCCGTTGCAGCCATAGAACAGGACGGTATGACGTTCGGTTTCCCAAATGGCTGAGAAAGTCACCGCGCGTGGGCCACAGATCGTGAAGTGAATACCGCACGGCCGCCCGCTTCTCACGAGAATCCGCTCGTGCAGTCGAAAAGCACCCAGTTCAAGTTGTTCGTGTTCGCATAACGTCTTATTCACAAAGGTCCTAAGATCATCGATCGAGATAATTTCCGTGATATCGTCCGTCATCACTGGAAGGGACTCCTGTTAGGGAACATCGCCAAAGCAGAGACAGTTTACCGCCTAAGTAAACTGGCCAGAATGAGGGCAATGTTAGATATCGGCAAACAGGCGAAGATAATTCGTCTGTAGGCCAGCTGCCGCGATATGCCGATTTTGCCAACGAGAGTGCGTTGGAAAAAGAGATTTTACTTTGGCCCGACCGAGCCCTTCGTCGGTGCTTGCGAGGTGTTAAATTCTCGCCGCTGAAATTCGATTAAGCCCAGCGGAGCGAAGGTCGCGAGGTGTCGGTCCGCCTCGTCAATTTTGGCCGTATCCGAGGCCAAAATTCGGGTTTGAATCCGATGCTCGCTGCGAAGTGTGATCGGCTTGCGGGACGCTTGGGGATTCTGACGTGTCACATGCACTTCGACCGGAATCCGGCCACGCTGCTCGAGCGCGGAGTTTAGCGCCAAGCGTGCAAAAGGGGGGAGCGAGCCCACTCGTAACGCCGTATTTAACTTGGTTTGCCACTGGATATACGCGAAATATTGCCGCGCCATCTCAGGCGACTGCGGGTCGACCGTCTTCACCTTATAGGTCAACCAAGGGTTGCTCATCGTCAACTCGCCGCTGCTCTCGTCATACGACTCGTCAAAGTTCGGTGCCGCAAGGAACTGGGCCAACGGATCGTTGGTCGACAGTGCCTCGCTACGGATCCGCTGACAAAACGCATCGACCTGATCGGTGGTCAGTTCCATCTTCACTTTTCGGGTCGAATCGAGGATCACAAAACGATTCCGCGGCGGATCAAAAATAATGACCTCGGCCGGCGTGTCGAGCACATCGTACACCCGCCCCGCGCGAAAGATTGTCGTGCTAGCAACCGTCTCCTGACCGACGAACACCTTGTTGAATAGACAAAACTCTTGGGCCAGCCCCAGGCCGCTGAAGCTCATCCATGCGACGATCGACAGCAATGCGTACTTGCTCATGGCCAAACACCAGGGAAAAAGGGCGGAAATTCAGCGGCGTGCTCAGCATAACCGTTACAAGCAAATCCCGTAAACGTCAGTCCGCCGTAGGCCAGGGACTCACGAAGATGCTACGATTATGGAGGTCCAACAAAATTCAAAGCAAACCACTGAGACACCGAGGTCACGAAGGGAATTCAAATGTCGAAAGTCGAATGACGAAGACCCGATGAAGCGCTGACGAACCGAGTAGTCCTTAATAATCAGTCATTCATGCTTTGTTGTTCGTCATGGTGATATAGACACCGGCATTTGTCCCAAGACATTCTCGTGGCATCCTCTGTGTCCTCCGTGCCTCTGTGGTTAATTTTCCCTCCCGCCCTCCCGAGAGTCGAAACGCCATGCCCCGTCGCCTTTTTTTAGTCACCGGTGGAGCTGGCTTCATTGGCTCGCATATCGTCGAGGCCTTGGTGGCGCGCGGCGATGAAGTCCGTGTGCTCGATAACCTTTCGACAGGCAAACTCGACAACCTCGGTCCGTTCTTGGCCGACATTGAGATCGTGCGCGGTGATGTGACGGAAGCGGCCGAGGTCGCGGCGGCCATGCAAGGTGTGGACTGTGTTTTTCATGAGGCGGCGCTGGCCAGCGTGCCGCTGTCGATCGATCGGCCGCTCGATTCGCATGCGGCCTGTGCGACCGGTACGCTCAACGTGCTCGAACAAGCCCGGCGAGCCGGCGTACGGCGCGTCGTCTACGCCGGCAGCGCGGCGACCTATGGCGATCGTCCCACGAGCGCCAAGCGTGAAAGCGATTTACCCAACGTGCTCTCTCCTTACGGCGCCGCCAAGCTGTCGGGCGAGTTGTACTGCCAAGCCTATGCTGCCATGGGCGCCATCGAGACGGTCGTCGTGCGCTACTTCAACGTGTTTGGGCCGCGACAGGATCCCGATAGCCCTTACTCGGCCGTGATCCCGCTCTTTCTGCGGGCCATTTTGTCCGAGCAACGACCCACGGTTTACGGCGACGGGATGCAGTCGCGCGACTTTACGTTCGTGCGTGACGTGGCTCAAGGCAACCTACTTGCGGCCGACGCACCCGGTGTCTCGGGCCAGGTCTTCAACATTGCCAGTGGTCGTTCGCATAGCCTGATCGAGTTGCTCGACACGCTCAACGAGTTGCTCGGCACGGCCGTCGAACCGATTCACGCCCCGCCGCGCATCGGCGACATCCGCGAGAGCATGGCCGACATCACTCAAGCGCGTAAGTCGCTCGGCTTCGAGCCTCGAGTCACGTTCCGCGATGGCCTCGAACGCTCGATCGAGTATTATCGCCAACTCGTCGCCGCGAGTCTTGCTCGCCGATAAAGGCAGCAGGGGCTGGCCGGAAATGAACGAAAATCAACGCGAATGAGGACAGGATGAAATTCTGTTCTCGATATATTTGCGTTCATTCGCGTGCATTTCCGGCCGTTCATTCTGCCCACGATTGTTGCTCAATCGTTGCTGAAGTATCCGCTTTAGGCAGAAATTCCCCGCGGAGATTTTAAGATTCGATCGACATCAGATAAAATGTGTGAGACGCGACAGACTAACTTTTGGGCAATTTTGGATGCGCGAGGTCGATCCTACGACAATGGATACCACGACCAAGACGGCAGCGCAATTTAGCCTCAAGGCGTTAATGCTGTGTATCGCTGTCGCTGCTGCCGTGCTCACGGTCGCAAGCCGAATAGGCTATATCTTCGCACCACTACTGACTTTTATAGCTTTAATTGACACGTACCTGCTTCGTCTCAGGGCCGATAAGGAGGGCATCCGTTCGCAGCGGCCGAATTGGACCTGGGGCGTGATCATGCCTGTGATCTGCTTGAGCTACGATCCAATTCTGTTTTCAAACAGCCATTTTGAGGGCGACACTAATCTTAGCGGAGCGGTTATCTCTCTCCCAAGACCGTGGATGGTCGAAATGGGAAACTCTGTCGCCGCCGATCAACTTCCAAAATATGGCATCTATCCCGAATCCATTTTGTGGATTGTGGGTATCGGAATTCAGATTGCTGCGATGTCGGCTTGGTTGATAATGGGGCCGAAATTACTCAACCATGCGAACCTGTTTGCTGGTCTGTTTCGTGTGGGATTTCTGATTTCGCTCGGCATTGGGATATTTCTATTACCAATGACCATTATCGGCACGTTGCTTGTTGGCGCAGGACTTCCAGGTTGGACACCATTTCTCACTGCCAACGTATTTTGGGAGCAGTCGAAAATCGCTCGTGAGATCGGAGGCAACACCTCATCCGGTCGATTCAAAACGGGTATTTGCATCGCATTTCTGTTGCCGATCTGCGCTCTGCTCTTTACGCTCGCAGGTCTTGCACTAACCCAGCGATGAATGACGGGGCCGTGATGCAGCTTAGCCTGCGGCGGCTTTCATCTCGGCCAACTGCTGCGCGGTACCGACGAGACGGTCCCAGTTCTCGATGATGTAGGCCGGCGGGCCGCCAACCTGCGCGACCACTTGAGCCAACTCCTCGGTCGGAACCATCTCGATCGCGTCCCAAGGGCAGACCTTCAGATCGTACGGGTTCGTCTTCTTGCCCGGGATGTGGACACATACCTCACAACCCACGCAGCGCTCGAAATCGATCTCGCACCAGCTTTGCAGGTTGTGGAACTGGTCGTACTGCTGAATCTTGATGATGCAGTCGACGGGACAGACCTCAAGGCACGACTCGCAGCCGGTGCAATTGTCGGCATTGATGACGGCGATCTCTTTCGGCAGTTTCTTGCGAGGGCCCGCTTTGGCCATCGGAGTGTCCTTACCAAGTTCGTGAAGTTTTTCACATGTCCCGATGAGTAATCTTAGGCAATGATCGGCTCGCGGCCAACGGCTCCTACGATCGATTTCCTAAGTTTAATCAAATCAAAGGGTTGGAATGCTCTCGCCGCGCATCAGATCGGCGTAGCTCTGCCGCTCGCGGATCAGGTGGCTCCGTCCGTCGAGCAGCATCACCTCGGCCGCCAGCGGCTTGCTGTTGTAATTGCTTCCCATCGCAAACCCATACGCCCCTGCGTTTTCTATCACGAGCAGGTCGCCAATCTCGGCCTCGGGGAGCGGACGGCTACAGACAAAGCCCCCCTCGGCTTGCGTGAAGATGTCGCCACTCTCGCACAGTGGGCCCCCCACGACGGCGTTGATCGAGCCACGCCGGGCCTCGGGATGTTTCGGGCAGACCGACATCGGATGATGCGAGCCGTACAGGATCGGTCGAGCCAGATTATTAAATCCCGCGTCGAGCAGGTAGAAGACGTTGCTCCCCATCTGCTTCACAGCCCGCACCTCGCTCACAAGATAACCGCTTTCGCAGACCAGGTATCGGCCTGGCTCGAGTTCGAGACGGACCGGATGACCGAACGCTTCTTGCAGTCGGTTGCGCGTTACGTTCCACAGGTCGTAATACGTTTCGAGGTCGACGAACGTATCGCCGGCTTTGTAGGGCACGGGCAAACCGCCGCCGGCGCTGATCGTGGTGATGGTTCGACCCACTTGCTGCGCGATCGTCTTCATCGAACCGCAGACTTGCGATAGATGCTCCAAGTCGGTGCCTGAACCGATATGCAGATGCAGCCCGGTGACGGTGATGCCGTTCTGATCGGCGAGCCGTAGGCAGTGGTCGAGCTGTTCGTGCCAGATGCCGTGCTTCGATTGTTCGCCGCCGGTGTTGGTCTTCTGGCTGTGACCATGCCCGAAGCCGGGATTGATGCGCAGCGTGATGTTCGCCCCGGGCTTGCGTGCCCCGAGTTGCTCGATCATGTCGGGCGAGCCGCAGTTGACGTGCAGGTCGTGTTTGACCACTAGGTCGAGTGCGTCGCGGTCGAAAATATCGGCCGTGTACACGATCGGCGGCACGTCGCCATGCGGTTTGAATCCGGCCGCCAGCGCGCGATGAATCTCGCCGGCGCTCACCGCGTCGACGACGACGCCATGCGTCCGCATGAGCGAGAGGATGGCAATATTCGAGCACGCCTTCTGCGCATAGCGAACCACGTCGAAGGCTTTGAGGTCCTGGATGCGGCGGATGATCGTGTTGCCGTCGTAAACGTAGGTCGGCGTACCGTACTGTTGCGCCAGGGCATGCAACGACTGCCCGGCAATCTCGGTCCGTAGGGTCGGAAAATCGTCGGTGGTCGCCGCGCGGCGAATATCAAGCGTGGGCATGTGAAAGACAATTCCAGAGAGAAATAAACAACTACTTCTTGAGTTTAATTTTCAACGTGACTTTGCCAAGGTTGTCGGTCAATTGGTGCCACTCGTCGCGGCAACGAGCCAATAACTTGCCGCCGATCGGAGCGGTGAACGAACCCGACGAACCCAACTCGAACGGTTCGCTGAGCGCGAATTCTTTCGTGCTGTCCTCATAGAGGATGACCCCCATGAGTCGCCCCAGGCCATCGGAGTCCCCCGCGGGTGTGACCTTAGCAGCCTCTTTCGAGGTTTGCCATGCCCCGGTCGCCGTGTATTCATACGTGCTGTCTGCCACGAGCATCGCTTGCGTGGGTTGCCACCCACGTTGAGCGTCGATCGTGCTGGTCAAGCCGCTCGTGCCGGCCGGAGCCAGAAACTTCTTCTTCCAATCAATCGCCACCAAATCGTTTCGGAAACCATTGCTCATGTTGGCGATAAAAAACTTGTACTCGAACGTGATCTCGCGCGCCATGTCGCCATAGGCTTGTTCAAAACTGTTCGGACGTTCGAGCAGGATATCGAGCCCCAGCGGGCGAAACTTGGCCGCGTAATTCGGATTGTTGGCCAGCAGATGGCATAGCGCCCAGCGCCAAGCATAGTTCTGCCAGCTATCGCCGGTTCGCTCGGCGTTGTTCACGATGCCGTTGAGCGATTTGATCTTGTTCTCGCGCAGGTATTGCACCACGCCGTCATGGATCTTGACGCTGAAATCTTTCTCGCGCCAGTATTGGCCCATCTCGGCCATCCCCTCGCTGTACCACACTGGCCCGGTCGTGCCAAACGCCATACCGCAGTACGCGTGGACCGCCTCGTGTTGTGGCGTGCCCCGATCGGCCGAGCAATAACAGACCGCTTTCATATTCAGATCGATCTTCGAGCCATTGGGTCCTTTGCGATAGGTCCCCTGCGTGCGCGTGACACCGCCGCCGCCGGCGACACTCGCCCGACCATCGGGATCGATCGCCCCCTCGGGAAAGTTCGCCAGGTCGCGAATCACGTACGTCTCGATCACCCCGGCCGGCGGTCGACCCCAGTAGACACTGATCAGCGCGAGCATTTTTTCCAACCGCTGAAGAAGCTCCTGCGCCTCGGCCGCGCTCAGATCGGTGTGCATGAAAAAATTTTGCGACCGGACATCGCGGACCTTGGCTTTGTTGTCTTGCGCGACCGCTTTGCTACCCACGCCCACTTGCGTCGCTTGAGCCAAGCAAGGGGGCGGATTTCCTGCCAAGACTCCGCAGGTTATCAACGAAAGTACCACAATCGCGATTCGATGCATGGCGACTGCCCAGTCAATGCGGGGGAGGGGATGACCAATACTTCGCCCAGTATAGCGAGAAGACAGCAGGTTGCGAAAAAGGTTCAAATTTCGTCGTGATGCTGTCGGGTGGGGGTCGCAAAAGGGCCTGAACCTAATAAGGTCGGCCGGTTTTGCCGGTCAACCTTAGCAGCCTTACAGCAGTTTAATGAAGATCGCTGATAAATATGTCGCGCGAGATCGAACAGCGAGGCATAAAATCATAGGTGAGCACGTTAAGACACAAATTCGCAACCCCCATCGGGCTCCGGAAATGTGCCTTACTTGTGATCATCTGTAGGCCAGAAGCAATGAACGGCGCGAGCCATCATGCTGTGTTTTGCCGACTTGCGGTAAGCCGACCCGTCAACGACCAACCCTCGCTCGACACGGTACAACGCGAAACATTGCAGGAGCCGACTCCACCGCTTTCGAAAAGTGGAGATACGATCATGCGTTGGACACAAAATAGGGTCATCGTGACGATCACGATCTTGGCCATTTCCATGTTCGCTCCGGGTAACTCGTTCGCCCGTGGTGGTGGTGGTCACGGTGGCGGAGGACATAGCATGTCCGGCGGTCACGGTGGCGGTGGTCATAGCATGGGGGGCGGCCACAGCTTTGGTGGCGGACATAGCTTTTCCGGCGGGCAAAGTATGTCCAGCGGCCGCAGTTTCGGTGGCGGCATGAATCACAGCGGAGGAAGCTTCTCCAGCGGCATGCATCACGGCGGCAGTTCGTTCTCCGGCAGCCACAATCTTGGTTCGTCGTCGATGGGCCGCTCGTTCACCGGTAGCTCGATGCAACATTCCCCGAACTTTACTCAACGCCACATCGGCTCGACCACCGGTGCCGGCTCATCAATGAATCGGGGAAACTTCTCGTCGTCGTTCCATAACGGCGGCGCAGGAGCGAGTCACAATAACTTTTTGAGTCGACACGGACTCAACAACGCGGGCTCCAGCAACATCGGCCGGGCCGTGAGCATGTCTGGCAATGGCCAGCACATGACGGCCATGCGCGCCAATTCTTCGACGATGGGGCCCTATAACTCGAACCAGCACCACAATGGTTCCGGTAACTGGAATCACAATCACAACGGCAATTGGAATAACGGTAACTGGAACAACGGCAATCGTTCGGCGTTCTATTTTGGATTCGGATATCCGTACGGTTTTGGTCTCGGTTACGGCCTCGGTTATCGTGGCTACTACGGATATCCGTATTATCGGTACAGCCCGTTCGGGTACGGTTTCGGCTTAGGTTACGGTCTCGGCTACGGCGGCTATGGTGGATATGGCTACGGCAGCAACTACGGTTATTCGCCGTACTATGCTCAGGCCACAACGCCTCTTACCGCCGTCAACCAGACTGCGGCAAGTGTGTCGCCGGAACTGGCCTCGACCGGCACCCCGGGCTTTGCCAACGAGTTCACCGCGCAGGGCGAAGCCGACTTCAAAGCAGCTCGCTACGACGCGGCCATCCGCAGCTGGCGGCATGCCCTCGTCGACGATCCCAACAACGGCGCGCTGGTCATGCTGCTCTCGCAAGGACTCTTCGCCACCGCTCGCTACGATGAAGCCGCAGGCGCTGCTCAGTCCGGCATGTCGATGCTTCCGCAAGACAAGTGGGGCATCGTCGTCAGCAATTACAGCGAACTGTATCGCGGCAACCAAGACTACACCGATCAACTCCGCGCTCTCGAAGACGCCAGCGAGAAGGCCCCGGATAATCCGGCCATGCGATTCTTGCTCGGCTATCACTACGGCTACCTGGGATATCCCAAACAGGCCGTGCGTGAACTGACCAAGGCGAGCGAGTTGGCGCCGCAAGACGAACTCACGAAGAAATTGCTCGCCGAGTTCACCGCCAAGCTCAAGCCAGGCGATCTCCCCGCAGCCACACCGGCTCCGCTTCCCGCTCCCGAAAACAAAAACTAGTTCTTGCTCTGTTTGAGCGAGCGACATCACACGACCGCGGCAACTCGTAAGGGTTGCCGCGGTTTTTTTACGCGCTCATTATGACTGGAACTCCCTCTCCCCTCGCGGGAGAGGGTCGGGGTGAGGGGGTGCAGCGAGTTGACACCACGTTTCATCGATCTCGGGATTCTTTTGCACGCGAATTTGCATCTCGAAGAATGCTCGATTAGTCTGGCCAACTCACAACTGACCCAACCCACATTCCTCGCCGTCGTATACACATCATGGGCCAACCACACGATCTCCTCCGTCGCGACCTCCTCAAGCTCGCCGCTTCGACCGGTGTCCTCTCGCTCGCTGGACACGCTGCCGCTCAGTCGGCCGAGCCGCCCAAGAAAAAGCTCCGCGTCGGCGTCATCTCGGCCGCGATCGACGGCAAGCCGCAACCGCGCAACGGACACACCTGGCTCTTCGCCCAATACTTCCATCCGCGCTGCGATCTGGACATGCTCAAGAAGCACGCGGCCAACTTTCATCCGAGTTGGCTCAAAACCTACCGCAACCCGGCCCGCGGCTTCGATCTGCTCCCCTTCGCCGACACCGAAATCACCCACTACTACGATGCCGACCCCAAGTCGGCGGCTCCGTTCGCCGAAGTGTTCCCCGGCGTGCAGGTGGCCACGAACCTCGAAAAAATGGCCGGTGAGGTCGATGCCGTGTGGCTCGGCGACGCCTCGGGCAAAGGCGACGATCACTTCGACCTGATCGCCCCCTTTCTGGCCAAAGGCATTCCGACGTTCTGCGACAAGCCGATCGGCGGCACGGTCGCCGGAACGAAAAAGATTCTCGACTTCGCCAAGCAACACAAAGCGCCGCTCATGTCGGGCAGCATCTTCAATTACGAATGGGGCATGGAGGCGGCCAAACGCCTGCGCGACTCGGGCGAGTTCGGCCAGCTCGAACACGTCTCGGCCCGATTGATGAGCCGCTACTCGTTGCCCGCCTGGATGATCTACGGCCAACACCCGGTCTGGACTGTCGTCACGCTCATGGGCGCCGGCGTCGATGCCATCAGCCTGTACGAGTACAACGACACCTGTCACGGCTTGATCACCTACACCGACCGCTATCCGTGTCACGTCTGGTATGGCCAGCCTTACGAACGCTTCGAGTACGATCGGACCGACGTGTACTTCAAGAAGAAGCTGTACTCGTACACACCGTCGATCGAGGGCGCGTTTGATCTCGGACACCATTATCAGATGCTCCGCATGGCTGCGACCTTTCGTCAGATGGCGATCACCGGCATCGAGCCCGACACGCACCAGGCGATTCTCGAAGTGACCGCCATCGTTCACGCCGGCGCCAAGTCGCTGCAAGAAAAGAATCGTCAAGTGAAGCTCGCCGAAGTGATGGGTTAACCGCCCCTCCCCACCCAAGCCGGCGGCTCCGCCGCCGGATCCAGTTTGATCGAAATCATCATTGTGGAGTATGATAGAGGCTTCTCACTTACGTCTGGAGCGCTAATCATGTCACTGGTTGTCGAATTGATCCCCGACCCAGAACAAAGTGGTTTCACTGCGCGGCTGCCCGATCTGCCCGCTTACGGCGAAGGGGCCACCGAGCAAGCCGCCCTTGACGATTTGCGTGAGGCGGTTCGTGGCTATATCGAGACGTTCGGCCTGGATGATGCATAGGCCAGAATTTCTCATCCGGCTATCCGTTCTCTCGACTGGGACCTTGCTGAGATCGCTCGTGGTTAGGCTACCGCGTATTTCTGGCAAGGACATGGTCTGATTTCTCGAACGACCAGGGTTTACCTTGCTACGAATTCGAGGAAGTCATCATTACATGGCGCGAGGTGAGGTTCATCTCTCGGTACCTGTTCATAGTAACGAATCTCTTCGGATCGGCACCCTTCGCAGTTTGTTGCGTGACATGAATATGTCTCCCACCGAGTTCGAGCAGAAACTAACTGAGTTGTAAGCGCTGTCGCTGCTGTCTCGCCCCAGTCCAACGCCTACGGCCCGCCAGCAGCTATTGGGGCGATTGGCGCGAAAGTTCCTGCCGCCCATTGAACGCTCACCTGGATGTCGAGTCAGGTCGATGATCTGGATGTGACTTGAAGTACGAACGATTCAACAGCAGGTGATCTCATGGGTGTGATGCCACGTAAGTCCGGCGACAACTTCATCATCACATCGGACCGAATGGTGGGTGAACTCCCGACGAAGCATGCTGCAAAGCGGTCGCCAACCGAAGCGTTTCAAGTTTGGACGGGTGACGGTTGGTCCATGTCCATCAATGCCGCTGCAACTTTTTCCGCACTGGATACAGCCGACGAATACATCCGGGCGAACTATGATCGAGTGATGCGGTGAGCGATAAACAATAACAGAACCAGATAGCGTCGATCACCGGGTTGGCCATCCAGGCGAAGCCTAGTTGGCACGACACGCGAACTGGACCTATCCCTGTCACGCGCCTCCGATCATTCGCGCCCGGCGATAGGACCGCAGGGCCGTACGCCGGGGGTATCAGGCATCGCGCACCGATGCCGATTCATGTGTGATAAACTCGCGCGATCGGTGTGGTGCCCCGGGCGAAGCCCATCTCAAGACCAAGTTGTTGGGTTCGCCCCGTCGCCACTCCCCTTGGCGTACGCGACATGCGTCGCGATCAGCAGGGGCTAAGGTCAAGTGGTGGGTCCAAGAAGTTTGACTGATGTTTCGCCTCTGGCATATCATGTCATGTTGCCGGACCTTCAACATCGGAGCTATCCCATGCCGCTGATTGTCGAACTGATCCTGCCCCAAAAACAGGTTGCTATTCCATTCATACATTCGAGCTGAGGTAAATAATGGAGGCATAATTCGGTTGTTTGACTCCCATTCTCGTTCGAATATCCAGATAAATCTCAGCTGATTGTCTATGCTTCCGGCATTGGAGGATGAAGTCATGGCGGCTATCCGTCTAATATTGATGACATTAACTCTGGGCCTCGCTAGTGTCACACTCGCTGAAGCACCCAAGTCGATCATCGTATTGCCAGATAACCTAGAATCAGTACGCGAGCTGGTCGACAAACATTTCGTCTTCTTGCCGACGCCTGTTGAATTTCGAAGCAAACCACCGGCAACTACGGCCACTCCCAAAAGTGTTGAGTATGTTGTCGACTTGAAGCTAACGAATAAATCCATCACCCGACTGCGAAGCTCCGTTGATCGCGTTTTGGTCGACTCAAAAATTGTCCTAGAGGAAAATGTCGCTCGAAACGTCTTAACCACGGACCTTCAGTATCAGGTGACGGAAAGACATGCCGGCAGATCCGTCGAGGTTATCTGCAAAGGCAAAACGGATGCCCGCATTGATCAACTTCGGCTGATAAAAGGCAGCACGACCGAATATGAAATGATCAATGGTGATCCCAATTCAATGTTTAGACAGGCAATGGAGCAGTGTGTACCTGCGGCAGCGATTGATGCCAACGCTGCTGTGAGTTTCGCCATATTCAACACGCCGAAAGGGGCTTCTGGTAAGCCCGCCTTGAAGACTCGAGTATTTCGAACGACGACTATTCGTCCCACTCCGGCGGGAGTTGAGATTGACGTTCCTGTTCGAAATCCGTGGGATCGAAAAATCTATCTTATTATTTATTATCACCACCCTAATACTGAGATGTCACGTTCGATATTTGGAGCTTTCAACACGAAGCGAATTGAACTCGATGCATTTGAAGAGAAAACAATTACATACAGCGTCGGAGAAGGCAGAAAGGCGCTCTTTCGAGAAGACGGCAAAACAGCTTATCTCCTGGTTGACTCTGCTGACATAGCAGGAAAGATTGGCCGCGTGATTAATGTAAGTGCTTCATTAAGGCAGCCCCCCAGCAAATAGAGCGGGCAATTATAAAAAGAGTTAAGGTATTGGGATAATAAAAAGACAATAATAAATAGATATTTTAATTACAGGCTGACTATGAGGACGGAATTCGTTGTCAAGTTTACGGGGAATGTAAAAGTTGCCGGGAACCTTAATGAAGTTATTCCTGACAACTCTTGTTCTATCACCTTTTGTTCTCTCGCTTACCAACGGCAATCAGATTATATTGATCACTCGGAAATGGGGACTTTTCTTCAACCATAACACCACAACGGAAACGGGCTTATGCTCAGCAACTCCGGTCGCGAACGTATTCGAAACCGAGGGACATTTTTCCGCTCGATCAGAGCCTCGCTATTGCTCTGGCCCTTTCTGTTACCCTGCCTGTATGCCGCGGAGCCCACGACTGGACAGATCAAGAATGCAAAAGAGTTCGTTTACGAAGGTGTCGGTTGGAAGAGTGCCGAGTCCGCTAGTGCCGAGAACTTCCTGAAACTTTACCCCAAAGACGAATACACGAAGGACCTTCAACGACGCCGTGCAGGCCAAGGAGGCCGACTGCATTTTGAAGTGAGACTGAACCAAAATGCGGGTGAGGGTCTTCATCAGTTAGTGGCCGAGTACGAAGACGAGAAACTTTCGCTGCTTGCGATAACTGACTGGCGACGAGGCAGGGGGTTGGTAACCTACGCAACATTCGTTGAGTTGTTCGGAAAGCCTTTTCATGCCAAGCAGGTGAATATTAATTTGACTCATTACTATTGGAAACTAGACAACATAAAGATTCAATTTGAACTCTATTACGGCTTGAACCAGTTTGGAAATAACACCATCGAAGACGGGTATCGAGTTATTCTCGTCGATTCAATTGGGCTAGGAGAAAAGCGGTCACTACCAGGTTCAGCCGGAGCTAAGCAAGACTGAGCAATCGAGGGTGAGCAGAAAGCGAGACATTCTACTTATAGGCAGGCAAAGAGCACGGAAGTTGTTGGGAAGTCTACGCAACTCCTCCCAATGGCTACTCACTTCCCCAGCGACGCGATCCACTCTCTCATCAACTCGACGGCGGCGCGGTCGATCTCGTTCGAGGCGATGTGCGGCATCCGGCCTAAACCAAGCCGGGTCATCCGATGAAACAACATCGAACGATCGGGCTCACCGGTCACGAGCACGCGCGGGTCGTTCAAGTTGAACGCGCCATGATTGGGCCGAGTGTTGACGATCCCCAACTCGCCGAGCGGCAACGTCGAGAGCAACTGGAACTCGGCGTTCCCGCCGCCCCATTTGCGATGGCAATGGGCACAATTGCTTTGCAAGTACGAACGGGCCCGGGCGTCGAGGCTCTGCGTCGTGTCGCGATAGTCGACCAGCTTGGGTAACTGCTCGGGCGATTGCGTCAACGGCGTCTTGAAGAGCCCGAGGTGGTTGAGCGTGGCGAGTTGATTCGCGACGACGCCACCGTAGTCGTGATCGCGATTCATCTGCATCGTGTTCACCCCCAGGGCCATTTTGGCCGAGACGGTGTGGCACAACGTACACTCGGCCCGACTGGGAAAATGCCACGTCTGCTCACGCACCTTGCCGTTCTCACGAATCTGCAACACGCGGTCGAGCCCCTTACTGTCGGCGAGTTCGGCATCGGTCTGCTCGTCGTTCCAGATATAGGTGTAGCCGGTCCACACCTGATCGCCATATTCCTCGTTGCCGCCGACGCGCTCGACGTGCAGCAGCCGCGTTTCGAGCCGGCGGCGACTTTCGCTCTTGCCCGGCTCCAGTTCCAACGCGAAGGTTTTGACCAGCACCGTGCCGTCAGGGAAGCGCCAGCCGGGGGTCGCGCCAGGAGCCGGTTGCGGATACGTGACCGCGTCGAATTCGATCTGACTGTCGCCGGGCAGAGCGATGAAGCGGTCCTTGATCGCGCCGTCGCTCCAGAGTTGCGAGTTGACCGAGTACGGAATCACACCCTGGGCCGGCTGATAATCCTTGGTCGAGGCGAACAGTCCCGTCTCGCTGAGCTTGCGCGGAAACTTGGGCGCGTTCGCCTCGGCCGGCGGCGCTTTGACGAGCTGATGGAAGCCGCCTCCGACGAAGTCGACCGCGTACAGCTCGCCCACGTTCGATTCGCCCCAAGCGACGATGCGGAGCTGCGTGTCGGTGAGCTCGCCTAAATCACTCACGCGACCGTCGCTATAGCGGAACGACCAGACGCGGCCGGTGTCGTAATCGCCGTAGATATATTTGCCCTGCAAGTCACTCAATCGCGAACCGCGATACACGTAGCCGCCGGTGATCGAGCGGAAGTCGCTGTGCGCATGCTCGATGATCGGCTTGAGAATCGGTGTCGGGCCGAGCTTGCGAGCGGGCCGAAACGGATGCGTCCCTTCGACAATGCTCCAGCCGTAGTTGCCCCCCTTTTCGATCTTGAGCACCATCTCCCACAAATCCTGGCCAATCTCGCCCGCCCACAGATCGCCGCCGCGCCGGTCGAAGCTGAACTTCCACGCCTGTCGCAGGCCGTAGGCATACAGCTCGGGCCGAGCACCCGAGCGGCCGACGAACGGATTATCGGCCGGGATACCGTAGTTGCACCCCGCGCTGGGGCGGTCGATATCGAGCCGCAACAGAGCGCCGAGCAGATCGCTGACGTCCTGACCGGTTTCGAGACTGTCGGCAATGCCGCTACCGTCGCCGGTCGAGAGATACAAGTAACCGTCGGGACCAAATCGCAGACAGCCACCGTTATGGCCGCCGCTGGGCCACTCGATGATGATCGTCTCGCTCGCCGGATCGGCGACGGGCGGATTGCCTGTCGCTTTGTAACGCGAGACTCGGCTCCCCTGGGGTTCTTCCTTCGAGGTGTCGAGCACGCTTGCCACGTAAACGTAACCGTTCGTGGCGAACTGCGGATGACACGCGACGCCGTACACGGTCCGCTTCAAGTCGATCAACAGATCGGCACGGTCGACCTGCTGATCGTCTCGAAACGTGAACAGTTTGCCGGCTCTCTCGGCCACGACAAAGCGGTCGGTGCCGGCGATCGCCTGCAGTTCGAGAGGCTCGGCAAACTTAATGTTCGGGAACGCCCGGGCGAGCCGGTAGGGGGACGGTGGCTCGGGCGATCCGATGACGCGCGAGGTGGTCCAAAGTTCACGCTTCTCGATGCCCGTGGCTTTACGAACCGGGGCAGCGTTCTCTGCCGCAGAGAGAAACCCACTCAACGCAACCAACGTCATCGGCACAACATACCAACGAAACATGCGCGTACCTCGGCGATAAAAATCTCAACAGGGTCGATTACGATCAGCCCATTCTAGTCGGAGGCGTGAAGCATTTCATCAACACGGTATAGACGATCAGCGCCACGCCGAAGCTCACGAACCAGGCGTAGTGATAAAGCTGTCTCCAGAAATGGGCGGCATGAATCCAGCCCACGGCGGTCAAAAAGCCGGGCAGACATGGTGCAATCCCGCAGGCGAGCGCGACGAGAGCGATCGGGTTAAAGCCGCCTCGATACCAGTACGGTCCCTCGCGGCGGTAGAGTCCGGCCAAGTCAAGTTGTGTACGGCGAATGAAATAGTAATCGGCAATGAGCACCCCGCCGGCCGCGCCCAGTAGCAACGAGTAACCGATCAGCCACTTGTCGATGTACACGGCGGCATTCTCGAGCAGTCGCCAAGGTTGCATCGCGATGCCGAACAGCCCGGTAATTAAACCGCCGAGTCGAAACGAGATCCGGCGTGGGTTGAGGTGTGCGAAGTCGTTGGCCGGCCCGACGACGTTAGCCGCGATGTTCGTGGCGAGCGTCGCTAGCCCCAAGGCCAGCATTGTGAACACAATCACCACGGGATTAGTGAAGCGAGCCAGCACATGGATCGGATCCCAGATGGGTTCGCCGTAGATGGTGATCGTGGCCGAGGTGACGGCTACGCCGATGAACGCGAACAGCCCCATCGTGGTGGGGAGGCCGACGATTTGTCCCCAGACCTGATCGTGTTGCGAGCGGGCGTAACGACTGAAGTCGGGAATATTGAGCGAGAGGGTGGCCCAAAAGCTGACATTGGCGGTCAGGGCCGGAAAGAAGAACTGCCAAAATTCGCCCGCCTTACTTTGACCCGGTGCGAACTGCGAGGGACGCTCGAACATCGGGCCAAAGCCGCCCGCCGCGACATACGCCCAGGCGAGGAAGGCGAGCCCCAAGACGATCAGCAATGGCGCTTTGATATTAAGCAGCACGCGGATCGACTCGATGCCGCGCCACACGACGAGCATATTGAGCGACCAGAACGCGAGAAAGCAGGCCAACTGCGACGCGCTCACGCCGAGCATTTCCAGCGGCGCGTCGTTGACCCAAGCGGGCGCGAGCACGCCGAGCAGTGTATGGATCGCCATACCGCCGATCCAGGCTTGAATGCCAAACCAGCCGCAAGCCACCAGGGCTCGCATGACGGCCGGGATATTGGCTCCACGCAGACCAAACGCCGCGCGGCAATACACGGGAAACGGGATACCGTACCGCGTGCCGGCATGCGCGTTGAGCACCATCGGCAACAGCACGATGCAATTGCCCAAGAAGATCGTCAGCACCGCTTGATACCAATTCATCCCTTGATCGATGAGCGACGAGGCGAGCATGTAGGTCGGGATGCATGCCGACATGCTGATCCACAACACGGCGATGTCACGCAAGCCCCAGCGCCGCTCCTCGGGAGCGACCGGCGCCATATCGGAGCTGTAATAGGCCGACTGCGAAACATCCTCGCGCAGCGAAACGATCTCGTCGTGCATGTTGTTTACGGTTGCAAGTCGGCGGGGAGTTCTTTGAGCCGTTCAAGTTCAAGGATCTCGGTGCGATACCAGGGCTTGCCGGTCGCGACTTTGTAGCCGACACACTTGGCCGGGTAGCGCGTGCCATCGACCTCGCGCCAGTCGCTGAAGACATGCTTGTCGCCGCGCCATAGTATGACGGCGAGTCGTTTGGTCTCGCGATCGAAGAAACAATCCATCGCCGGGTTGATCGTGCCGCTGATGCGAATGCCGTAGGTCGCACGCCCTTCGTCCATGCCGTCGGGCAGCGATTCGAGTTTCGCCTGCGGATCGACCAGCGCGCCGAGGGTCCAGGCCCAGACGAGAAAAACGGCCGGCTCCTTGTCTTGTGTCACGCGGTCACGCTTGCCGGCCCACCAATGTGCGGGCGGTTCGACGATCGTCGTGCGGAGCGACCCTTTGGCGGCGGGATCGGAGCTGACCGCGAGTT
>CAYLYE010000038.1:2261-34492 GCA_964387325.1 uncultured Planctomycetaceae bacterium | reverse complement strand
TTGCCGCAGGCCAAGCCGAACTCGCCCGTGTATTTGTCGCTGACCATGCAGATCGGCCGGCTCAGCTTTCTGCTCGGCGATGTGAAGCGCGCAGCCGACATGTTCTCCGAAGTCCTCACGGCGATCGACAAGGGAGAGAACAATGACTTGAATGCCGACGTGATCAAGACCCTGCTCGGCAAAGACGAACATAACCTGGAACTGTTTGGCGAGGCATTCCTGGTCGCCGATCGCCCTGAGCAGGCGGAGAAGGCGTTTGCCAAAGCCCGCGAGCGTGTCGCGGACAAAGGAGCCTACGAGCCGGCCTACGCCTATCGCCAGGCGCAAGTGTTGGCCAAGCGTAAACAATACGACGAAGCACTAAAAAAACTCGAAGCGTATTTTACCGCCAAGGAACGCCGCTACGAACAGGGACCCTACGAACTGCTCTCGACCTTGCTCAAGGGACTCGACCGCTCGGCCGATTTGTTCCCTCGACTTGAAAAGCTGGTCGCGACCGATGCCGGCAACCGACCGTTGCGGATGTACCTTGCCGATCAATACCGCCAAGCCAAGCAACCCAAGCTTGCCGAGCCGATCTATCGCGAGCTGTTAAGCGAGAGCGCCAAGCCGGACGTGTTTCGCGCCCTCGTCGATATCTATCGCGATGGCAAACAGTACGACGCACTGCTCAAAATTCTCAGCGAGTCGGTCGACAAGACCGGCAGCGTCGAGGCGATCGGCCGACAAGCCAAGGCCATGGTCAAAAATGCCGACGTGCTCGCAGGCCTGATCACGTCGGCCGAGGCACTGAAGAAGCAAAACAACGGCACACTGACCTACGGCGCCAACGTGGTCGTTGCCATGATGTTGCTCGACGCGAAGCGCTACGACGAGGCGAGTCCGTACTTCGACGGTGCTCTGAGCTACAAGCCGCGCGCGATGGCCGAGCTTTTGCTCACTTGGGGCATCGGTCTGCTCGGCGGCGATCAATTCGATGCGGCGGTCCGTGTGTTCCGCCGGGCCATCGATGGCCGCGTGGTCGATGAAGATAATCCGATCTTTCAGATCTATCTGACGATGGCGCTCGAGATGGCGGGCAAGACCGACGAGGCGCTCAAGACCGCCAAGCAAGCGGCTCAGGCGGCTGGTAACAAGTCTGCCCGGCTCGAAAGTCGCGTGGCCTGGGTGCTCTATCACGCTAAGCGTTACGCCGAGGCGTCGGATGCCTACCGCCGACTGATTGCTCGATTCGACAGCGACTATTCGAGCGAAGAGAACCGCCGCGTGATGCGCGAGGCCCGGCTGGCCATGTCGAACATCGCCGTCATTCAGAATAACCTCCCCCAGGCCGAAGAGTGGCTCGAACAAGTGCTCGATGAGTTCCCTGAAGATGTCTCCGCCTCGAACGACCTGGGTTACCTCTGGGCCGACCAGAACAAGAAGCTCCATCAGGCGTTGCCGATGCTCGAGCGGGCCGTGGCTGCCGAACCCGACAACGGTGCGTATCGCGACAGTCTAGGGTGGTGCTACTACCGCTTGGGTCGGTTCACGGAAGCCTTGGCCGAGCTCAAAAAGGCGGCCGAGGAAGACGACCCCGACGGGGTGATTTTGGACCATTTGGCCGACATTCAGCTCGCGCTCAAGGACGTGGCCTCGGCTCGAGAATCGTGGCAGCGAGCCATTCAGGCCCTGGAAAAATCGGGCGATCGTGCGAAAATCGCCCCCATCGAAATCAAGCTGAAGAAGCACGCCAAGTAAGGCCGAGCCCATTATCAGCGGCTCGACCGCTCACGCTACATCGGCATGCACTTTTAGAAGGACAAAAGAGAGACGCTATGGCTGGTCATTCCCATTGGGCAAATATCTCACGCAAAAAATCCGTGATCGATGCCAAACGTGGCAAGCTCTGGAGCAAACTCGCCAAAGGAATCATCATCGCGGCCAAGATGGGCGGAGGCGACCCCGACGCGAACTTCCGCCTCCGCGCCGCCGTCGATGCCGCCAAGGCCGTCAGTATGCCCAAGGACAATATCATCCGGGCTATCAAGACCGGAACCGGCGAGCTCAAAGGGGGTGACTTCGACGAAATCCTCTACGAGGGTTACGGCCCTCACGGTGTCGCCGTCCTCTGCGAGATCCTCACCGACAATCGCAATCGCACCGCCGGTGAACTACGGAAGATATTCGAGGTCCACGGCGGAGAAATGGGCAAGTCGGGCTGCGTCGCCTGGATGTTCGAACGCAAGGGGGTCATCACCATCGCCGTCGACAAGATCGACGAAGAGACCCTCATGGAAGTGGCGCTCGAAGCCGGTGCCGACGACGTCCACCGCAGTGGCGAAGTGTTCGAGGTCATGTGCGACCCGAGCAATTATCAAGTGGTCAACGAGGCCCTGACGGCCAAAGGCTTGCCGCTCGAATCGTCGGAAATTACCCGACTGCCTAACAATACCGTCGATCTCGACGCCGACGCGGGTCGAAAAATCCTCTCGCTGATGGAAAAACTCGACGATCACGACGACGTGCAGAAAGTGGTGGCCAACTTCAACATTCCCGACGAAGTGATGGCCGACCTGTAAACGGGCCTGGCGCGATTCGCTCATAGCCGGTCCGTCTCGGACCGGACGTGGACACGCAAGGCGGTCTTTGATCACCCTAAGGAGCTTACGTGTCGCGACCCCGTACCTTGGCCGAACTACGCCAGAGCGGCTGGCAGAGCCGCAGTGTCAAGCAAGAGCTGCGCGAGAATTTTCTGCGCCAACTCGCCGCGGGCGGTAGTCTGTTCCCGGGCATGCTCGGCTACGAAGACACGGTGATCCCCGAGATCAACATCGCGCTGCTCGCCGGTCACGACATGCTCTTCCTCGGCGAGAAAGGGCAGGGGAAGAGCCGGTTGATGCGCTCGCTCGTGCAGTTTCTCGACGACGAGATTCCCTACGTCGACCTGCCCGAGGCTCCCGTGCATGACGATCCGCTGCGTCCGATCTCGCTCGCGGTGAAGCGATTCCTCGCGTCGACAAGCGAGGACAAGGTGCCGATCGCTTGGTGGCCGCGCGGCGAGCGCTATGCCGAACGCCTCTCGCCCGGCACGAAATTCGCCGACGTGATCGGCGAGATCGATCCGGCCAAGCTGGCCCGCGGCGCGAGCATGTCGACCGAAGAGGCGTTGCACTTCGGGCTCATTCCCCGCATGCATCGCGGCATCTTCGCCATGAACGAACTGCCCGAACTCGACGAGTTGGTGCAGGTCGGGCTGTTCAACATCCTCGAAGAGCGCGACGTACAAATTCGCGGCTACCCCATCAAGTTCGATCTCGACGTGCTCGTGCTCTTCTCGGCCAACCCGTCGACCTACAACCGTAGCGGCAAGGTGATTCCGCAGCTCAAAGATCGCATCGGGGCGGTGATCCACACGCACTATCCGCGCGAGCGCGAGCTGGGCATCGCGATCGTCGAGCAAGAGGCGATCGTCGACCTCGGTGGCGATTGGCCCGTCGTCGTGCCGTACTTCATGAAAGAGATCATCGAGGAGATCACGATCGCCGCGCGACGATCCAAGTATATCGATCATCAGAGTGGCGTGAGCGTGCGGTTTAGCATCGCCAACTATCGCACGATGGTGGCCAGCGCCATGCACCGTGGCGCGCGACTCGGCGAGCGTCCCGCCGTCCCGCGCATCAGCGATCTTGGGCATCTCTATAGTTCATCGCTGGGCAAGCTCGAACTCGACTTGATGAGCAGCCACCAGCTCTCCGAGCGGCAGGTGCTCGATGCCGTGGTGGCCGAGGCGATCAAGACGGTCTTCGAACAGTACGTCGAACGGCATGGTCTTGACGAGATTGCCAAGATATTTGCCGAAGGGGTGAAAATCGAAGTCGGCGACATGCTCCCTTCCGATGCGTATGCCGACCGACTCCAGCGTGTCCCGCCCGCCTGGGAGCGGGCCTTCGACGTGAACGCCAGCAGTCATCCGGCGATGCGAGCCAGTTGCGTCGAGTTCATTCTCGCCGGCCTCTACGCCACCGAGCGGATCAGCCGCGCCCAGTCCCACGGTCGCATCCGCTACGAGATCCGCTGACGTCACTCGGACTTTGCTGTCGTACTCGCCCACCGTTACCCTCACCGAGCAGGACTCCCATCGTGTCGACTCGTCCGCTTGTCGTTGTGCCGGGCGATGATCCGCCCATGATTGCCGCTTCGCCGCATTTGACTCGACTGCAAGAACACGCTGATTTGAAGCTTTACTCCGCGCGGCCGAGCGATGACGAAGAGAAGATCGAACGGGTGCGCGACGCCACGGTGATTCTCAATTCGCGGGGGATCGTGCGCTGGCCCGAGCACGTTCTGCGGAGGCTGCCGCGACTGAAGTTAATCGCCTGTTGCGCAATTGGGGTCGACTGTGTTGATCTGGCGACGGCGCGGGAGCTGGGGATCACCGTCACCAACGTCCCGGGCCGCACGGCGACGATCGTTGCCGAGCATGCTCTCGCCTTGCTGTTGGGGACCGCGCGACGTTTGGCTTGGCTGACCGCCGAATTGAAACAAGGTCGCTGGCTCGGTACCCAACTCATCTCGCTCGCGGGTAAACGATTGGGGGTGATCGGGACGGGAAATATCGGTTGCGAGATGATTCGTCTCGCAACCGCGATCGGCATGGAGGTAGTCGCTTGGTCGTTTCATCCTGAGCCCGAGAAAGCGGGTCGATTGGGGTTTCGTTACGTCTCCTGGGAGGAGTTGCTGACGACCGCCGACGCCATCAGCGTGCATCTTAAGCTAACCGACGAAAGTCGCGGCAGGCTCGATGCCGCCGCGTTCGCACAGATGAAGCCGGGCGCCGTGCTGGTCAATACAGCTCGCGGCGCGATCGTCGATCAAGCGGCCTTGGTCGAGGCGCTCCGCAGCGGAAAGCTCAGCGGAGCGGGCCTCGACGTCTACGCAGCCGAGCCGCTGCCGGCCGATAGCCCTCTGCTCAGTTGCGAACAGGTCGTACTCACGCCGCACGCGGCTGATCAGCTGCCCGAGGCCTACGATGCCTTGAGCGCTGGCGGGGTCGACTGCGTACTCGCGTATCTCTCGGGTCGACCGATCCACGTCGTGACCTGAAACCAAGTTGCTTTGTCCGATGCTGGTACCAAGATCAGGAAGCATCTGCATTATCGGACTGCTCCGCGGTAAATCCCCAGTCACGGGATGCTCATTCGTGCTGTGCATTGGCGCTTCCTGTCATGGTGCATGGAAGCAAGCTCGGCTCTGACCGGGAGAAGAACAGTCGCAGATAAAAATATGGAAAGCGCCAAGATCGTTTGAAAAATGCTTTACATGGCCTGACCGATAGGGCAACAATACGGTCGTGGCATCAGGGCTTCTCACGCATTTCTCTTTAGGGCAGTTCTTTGTACTCTTAGGCACCAGGAGCAGCCATCATGGCAAAGCGCGCTCGGCGGTCGGGAAATAAGGCAGCGAATTCAAAATCCCCGACGGGAAAATCTTCATCGCCCGCTACGGGGTCATTTCAGGCTTTGAAAGTTGCCGGCGCGCCCTTGGCCGGCCAGGCATGCACGATCATTTTTGTGCATGGCATCGGCAATAAGCCCAGAGCCGAAGTGCTCAAGTGTCAGTGGGACCATGCTCTTTTCGGCTACGGCCTGGGCGAACGGAGTCGACTCGCCTACTGGGTTAACAAACAAAGAAACCCCGAGCCATTGGAAGTTACATGCAAGGAAGGAGACGTGACCGAAGGCGTTGGTTCGAGCAACGCCATACGAGCCGCGGGCCTCAACGACCCCGTTGATCGCTTGCTGCCGTCGGGTATCAGTCGGCAGGAAGCCAAGGTCATGAAAGCATTGACCGATCGCATGCTGCAAGGCCATTCGATGGAGCAGCTCATCGGAAACACAAAATCGAGCATGATGCATGTGCAAAATGTTCAGGCCAAGATCCTGCCTTTTGAGCCCGTGCGTGATTGGGTAACCCGGCGTTTCACCAACTTGATTACGCCCGATGTGTACGAGTACTTCTTTGACGAAAAGCGTCGTCAAGCGATGCGCAACAGTGTTCTGGATCGCATGCAAACGGGTGGCGGGCCCTTTGTTGTCATTGGTCACAGCCTTGGCTCGGTCATCGCTTATGACGTGCTGTGTAGTCCCGAAGCCAGAGACTACAAAGTGGAGTTGTTTTTGACGCTCGGTTCGCCGTTAGGAATCAAGGAGGTTCAAGATCAAGTCCAACGGCTTACTCGCCAGACCCGCGGATTGCAGGTTCCGCCCAAGGTCGATCGCTGGGTGAACATTGCCGATCCATTCGATCCGGTTGCATTGGATAAATCCCTTGCCAACGATTATGTCGCGCGCGGCGAAGTCAAGGTCGAGGACTTGTTGCGTCTAAATGAGGATGGTCCGACCGACCCGCACAGCGGATCGGGTTATCTGCGGATAGCGGAAACACGCGAAGTCGTGCGACAGGCGGTTGACCCGCTCTATTTTCAGACCATGCAGAACTTCGTGATCGCGCGTGACTTGGCGGCTCATTTCGATACGGAGCACGATTCCTATCGGCATTCCATCTTGATTGAATTAATCGACGATGCGCGGATTGAATTGGCCGACGATGCGCGGACTAAGAAAACGACTGCGAATCGTAACCGCGAATCGATACGAGAATCGGTCGTCAATTGGATTCGCGGAGATACTCAACTCTCGGACGACGAGTTAGAACTCGAGGATGCGCTTGACGGGTATGTGTCGGCTCGACTCTCACGTTCCGAAGTTGAGCGGATGTCGAATGCGTTGGCCGGCAAGGTCAAACTTCCTTCCGTTCATCGCATCTATCACAATGCTAAAAAGAAGGCATTTCTGCTCCACTCGTCAGATACGATCCAGGCTAAAACGGCCCGACGGGGCTATGATGCCGATGGCCACGGCATCTGTTGGGCTGTCCTCGACACCGGTATCGATGCCGATCATCCGCACTTTTCTAATACACCTCTACTATCCTTCAACTGTCTTGCACGTGGTGCGATCGATGAGAAGATCGACAAGGCAACAGATGCGGGCAAGCGAGGCCATTCCGCTTGGGATGGCAACGGACATGGCACCCATGTGGCGGGCATTATTGCCGGGCGTTACGAATTCTCCAAACGCTCAGTCATCGAAGGCATTGCGCCCCGCGCCGCGCTGCGCATCTATAAAGTGCTTAACGATCGTGGCGAAGGTGACGACGCCAAAATCATCAAAGCGCTGGACCACATTTATCATGCTAATGAAGATGCGACCCAACTGGTCGTGCATGGCGTCAATCTCAGCTTGGGCGGGGCGTTCGATCCTGAGGCCTACGGCTGCGGAGACACGCCCCTGTGTCGCATGCTGCGCAAGCTCTGGCGACAAGGCGTCGTGGTCGTACTGGCCGCCGGCAACGAAGGGTATCTGGAATTGGCGAACGGCCGCGATACGCTCGGCTTGAACATGGCCTTGTCGATCGGCGATCCCGCCAATCTCGACGAAGCGATTGCCGTCGGTTCAATTCACAAACGCTTCCCGCATACCAACGGTGTCTCGTATTTCAGTTCGCGCGGTCCGACGGCCGATGGCCGCATGAAGCCCGATTTAGTCGCCCCGGGCGAGCGGATCGTTTCCTGCCGATCCGGGTGGGATTTGAAGAACGATAATAAACCCGATATTAAAAATATGTATGTTGAAATGAGCGGCACCAGCATGGCCGCGCCTCACGTGTCCGGCTTGATTGCCGCCTATTTGTCGGCGCGGCCTGAGTTCATCGGCTTTCCAGATCGAGTGAAGTCCATCCTGCTCGAAAACTGCTTGGACCTGAAGCGTCAAACCGCGTCTCAGGGCGCTGGCATGCCCAACCTGGTCAAGATGCTGTTGAATACGTAACGCGATCGCATGTGGCTCGAAACAAGGGGATTCGAGATGGCTAAAGCGGCAGGTTCGCTCGCGGTGTTTTGCGGAGCCGGTGTTTCAGTGCCGATGGGCTGCCCAACGACCGATCAGATTTTTCGAGACATTCTCAACGGATTAAAAGACAAACGTCTGTTCGCTGATTATTCAACCGGGGACACTGAGCGAAAACGTTTGCAGAAGCTATTGTACGAACTCTTTCCCACGCTGAATGAAGTAGTGCCATCTGATCATATTTCAATTTGCTCGATTCTGAGCCTGATTGACCACTTGGCGTCTACCAAGACGATCCCGATTGCGAAATGGCAATTTCAAAAAATGCAGGAACTTCAATACCTGCTGGAACAAGCCATCGCTTGGGTTATTGATCCAGGAGACAAACGGTCGGCTGCACAAAAAAAATACTTGCAGTTGCTGAAACGCTTTGTGAAACAACAATCCGCACGTCGAAACCTGACGTGGATTACGACCAACTATGATATTTGGCTCGAGGAGGATCTATTTGAGGGACTTGAGCCTGAAGAAGTCGCCAGTGATTTCGACTTCGGATTTTCCTGGCGGTGCGTTAATCCAGAGTTGGAAATCTTTGATCGCCCTGCGAGCCGGAAAGCTAAATACCGCTGGTACAAATTGCATGGCTCGTTCAATTGGGTGCGGTGTGAGCTGTGTGCGCAGATCTATATTAACACATGGGATAATATCGTCGACTTGTGCTTGTGGGAGAAGTACTCGGATTCCACCTGTCACTGCGAGCACTTTCCGCTCCGTCCAATGCTCGTGTCACCGTCGTTGGTGCGCGACTTGCGCGACAGCAATCTGCTCGAGATTTGGCGGCACTCGCTGGAAGCCTTGCAGCAGGCTGATGAATGGGTCTTCGTCGGTTATTCGTTTCCGGAAGAAGATTACGCGATCCGAGCAATGTTGCTGCGGGCCTACCACGGCCGAATCGGAAAAAATAAGAAACCGCCACTCGTGAAAGTCATTGCACGACCACTTCCAGATGAAGACGCTGCTCTCGACGAAATTGAACGTGCCAAGCGTAACCAAGCTTCCATGCAGGCGCGTGCATTAGCCGTCCTTCCCGGGGCCAAATTTTACCCCATCGGTGCGGAGCAATACTTCGCTCAATCGCTCCGCTGAGGGCCATGTGCGGCGCATCCTTCCGTAAGCGGTAAGTCATTTTTCCGCAATTCGACCGATGGCTGCTACGGCTTTTGTTTCGTTATATGTCTTAAATCTAAATCCCACATTGACTTATGTCTTGCCGCATAATTGCCGAATCTGGCTTGCCCGTCACGCGCTCGCAGCCGATCGAGCGCTGCAGGCGGCTGCAATCTTCCTGACTTGCTGCTAAAGTAAAGGCTTACGCCCTTACGACCGCCCCCTCACCACATTTCGCATTTTCCTTGGGAGTGATTTCGCCATGGACTCGAACGTATCGCGCCGCGATTTCGTCAGAACGGCTGCTGCAGGCGCTGCGGCAGCCGGCTTGTTTGCCGCACCCGCCCCGGCCTCGGCCGTCGGCGCCAATGGACGCATTCGCATCGGCTTCATCGGACCCGGCGGACGCGGTTTCGGCGCGCACGTCAAATCGCTCGCCAAGCTCCGTAGCGAAGGGGCCAACATCGATCTCGTCGCCGTCAGCGAAGTCTACAAAGTCCAAGAAGACACCGTCTGCGACTTCATCAAGAAGGAATGCGGCAACGAGCCCAAGCGGTACGAAGACTACCGCGACATGCTCGCCGATAAGAACGTCGACGCCGTCTGCATCGGCACCCCTGACCACTGGCACCACAAACAAATTGTCGAGTCGCTCAAGGCTGGCAAGCACGTCTACAGCGAAAAGCCCATGACCAAGACCGTCGAAGAGGCTTTCGACGTGGTCGACGTCTGGAAGTCGACCGGCAAGGTCATGCAAGTCGGCGTGCAGTCGACCAGCTTGAGCGTTTGGGATCAGGCCCGAGAGTTGATCGACAGCGGCAAGCTCGGCAAACTGCTCGGCTTCCAAACCGAGTACTTCCGCAACTCGTCGATGGGTCAGTGGCGGTACTACAAGCTCGCCAAGGAAATGAACCCGACGAACATCAACTGGAAACGCTGGCTCGGCTGCGAAGAAGGGCTCGCCGAGTTCCAGGACTTCGATCGCGCCGTCTACGCTCAGTGGCGCTGCTACTGGCCGTTCGGCTCGGGCATGTTCACCGATCTGTTCGTCCATCGCACCACCTCGATGCTCAAGGCGACGGGGCTGCGTTACCCGGGTCGTGTGGTCGGCGCGGGCGGTATCTTCATGGAGTACGACACCCGCGAAGTGCCCGACGTGGCGACCGTGGTGGCCGACTTCAAGGAAGGGAGCCAGGCGCTCATCACCGCCACGATGTGCAACGAGAACAGCCGTATCAAGCAAGTCATCCGCGGTCATAACGGCGCGTTCGAGTTTGGCAACGGCGAAGCCTTCACCGACTTCAAGTTCATTGCTGAACGCAAGCAGGTGACCAAGAACAGCGCCATCGAAGACGAGACGATCAAGGTCGGTGGCGGTGGCGACACGACCTATATGCACTTCAAGAACTGGCTCGACGCCATGGCGGCGAACAAGCCTGAGATGTGCAACAACACGCCCGAGCTGGGTGCGGCGGCCATCGTCACGGTCATCCTCGGCTCGCTCAGCTACCGGACCGGCAAGGTGTACCATGTCGACGCCGAGAACAAGAAGGTCACCGAAGGAGACGGTTCGTGGGCCAAGCGTTGGGAAGCCATGAGCAAAGCCCGCGCCAAGCCGCTGCACACGGCTTCCTGGAAGGCCGGCGACACCGGCAGCTTGCTCGAAGTACCCGAGTACATGGAACTGGCCGGCCCGTGGAAGAACGGTGTCGAGCCGCAAGCCAAGAAGTCGGCACAGAGCAACGGCTAAGCTGGCATCAGACTCAGCACGGCTTCGAGTGCCAAGCTCACGTCTGCGTGAGCATGATTGCCTGCAACCCTAGCGCCCCTCGTGATTCAAGAGCGAATCACGAGGGGCTTTTTTCTTGGCAGGTCGCCCAACTCGCGAAATACTCGCCGATTCTGGACACTGACCGCGCCACAGGCGATACTCCAGGGGAGTCCAGCGAGCCGCGCCAAGTAACCGGCTCGCGAATCGAGCTGAATCCGGGCAACTCTTTTTCTCGCACACCGCGCCACTATGTCTAAAAGCGCTTACGAGCCGGTGGTCGGCATCGACCTCGGTACAACCTTTTCGGTCGTCGCTCATCAAGACGCGCAAGGTCGACCCACGACCGTGCTCAATGCCGAAGGGGATCTCACCACCCCGAGCGTCGTGTTTCTCGACAAAGACGACGCGGTCGTCGGCAAGGACGCGGTCAAGGCGGCCGAGTTCGAGCCCGAGCGGCTCGCCGCCTACCCCAAACGCGACATGGGTCAGCAGTACTTTCATTTGCCGGTCCGCAATCAACTGCTGCGACCCGAGGTGCTACAGGCCCTGGTTCTGCGTAAGCTCAAGCACGACGCCGAACAAAAGCTCGGTCCGCTGCGCAAAGCGGTGATCACCGTCCCCGCCTACTTCAACGAGCCGCGCCGTAAAGCCACTCAAGACGCGGGCCGTATGGCCGGCTGGGAGGTGCTCGATATCATCAACGAGCCCACCGCCGCCGCGATCGCTTACGGCGTACATGCCGGGTTCCTCTCGCCGACCGCCGTCAACGAAACGCCCGAGACGATTTTGGTGTACGACCTGGGGGGCGGCACGTTCGACGTCACGCTGATGCGCGTCGAGATCAACTCGTTCGCCACCTTGGCCACCGCCGGCGATGTCGAGCTCGGCGGCATCGATTGGGATAACCGGCTCGTCGATCACATTGCCGAATTGTTCGAGAAAGAACACGCCATCGACCCGCGAAAAGATCACGCCGCGCTGCACCGCCTGCGGCGCGAGGCCGAAGAGATCAAGCGTTCGCTCTCGTCGCGGCACGAAGTCACGTTCGCCTTTGCCCACGACGGACACAAGCTCCGCACGACCATCACCCGCGACCAGTTTGAAAATCTCACCGGCGATTTGGTCGATCGCACGTTGATGACCATTCGCAAACTGCTCCGCGAGGCCAAGGTCGAATACAAGGATTTAACCCGGCTGCTGATGGTCGGCGGCTCGACCCGCATGCCGATGATCAAGCAGATGCTCGAGCGCGAGACGGGCCTGCTCATCGATCAATCGCTGTCGGTCGACGAGGCGGTGGCGCACGGGGCGGCAATCTACGCGCACTTTCTGACGCACCAAGACACGGCCGAGGCCGCGCCGTTCCGCGTCGTCAATGTCAACTCGCACACGCTCGGCGTGCTGGGTATCGATCCCGTGACGAAATCGCGGCGCCGCAAGGTGATGATCCCGCGCAACACATCGCTCCCCGCCAAGCACACGCAGCGGTTCGGCACAGCCGAGCGTGGGCAGCGGAGTGTGGCGGTCGTGGTGGTCGAAGGGGGCGACGACAGCGGCAACAATGCGACGCTGATTGGCAAGTGTCTGCTCGAGAATTTGGGAGCCGATCTGCCGCCGCGCTCGCCGGTCGATGTGACGTTCCACTATGGCGAGGACGGTCGGCTCAACATTCACGCCGCGATGCCCACGATCGGCAAAGAGTCGTCGCTGACGATCGATCGCACGAGCGGCATGTCGGAAGAGCTGCTCACGAAATGGACCGCATGTGTCGCGCAGGGGTTGGCCGACGCGCTCACTTTGCCCGAGGATGTCTCGTTGCCGCCGCTCGAGGCTCGGCCGGGCAAGGGGGTCGCGCTGCCCGATCGCGACGAAGCCGCCGCTTCGGCCCCGGCACCCAAGCCGGCCGCAAGCGCCTCCGCTCCTCCACTCCCTAGCTCTTCCGCCGCTCAGCCTTCTCCCGAGTCCAATCCAGCACCCAAGGCCGCCGAGAGCAAGCCAACCGAGGCGAAGAGCGACGAGAAGGGTCGAGCCTACGGCGCGCCACCTCCTTCGCCGCCACCCCCCAGCTCCTCCGCTCCTCCACCTTCTTCCACCCCCAAAAGCGAAGCCGAAAAGAAATCCGCCGCAGCACCAACTCCCGCCGCGCCAACCAAGCAGCCCGCGCCCCCTGCGAGCGCCCCGGCACCGGCCGCCGCCGAGAAAAAGCCCGCCGAGCCCACCGCGCCAAAGATTGGCGAGCCGCCGGACGAGAGTGAAGCGGCCGAAGCAGGTGGCGAGGAAGAGACGGTCGTCGTGGTGAACAAGCGTCGCAAGAAGAAAAAGCCCGTCGAAGGCGAAGCTGCCGCCGAGCCGCCGAAGAAGAAGGGCTGGAAGTTCTGGTAGCGCGGTTCGAGACGCGCTCCGTAATCACCCCCGGCGACTCGCCGGGGGCTAATGTCGTAAACATCGATCGAGGTTCAAATGCAACGCATCGCAATCGCACTCGGTTTACTGCTCTCGCTCATCGCCGCGCCCATCACGGCCGAGGAACCACTCGCGTGGCCGCCGAAACTCAAGGGGGCTCAGCACGGCACGGTCTCGTTCAGCAGTCCGCATCTGCTCGAGATCCCGGAGATCATTCGGGCCGAGATGGCTAAAGAGGGTTCGGCGCCGTTCGATGTGGCCCGCACCGCGCCGCGGGTCGAGTTGGCGCTGCACGATCAGCTTGGACCCAACGCGGCCGAGCGGCGACTGTGGTCCAGTTGGGGCGATATCGGCCTGGCTCGCGACGGCCGCGTCTACTGCGCTATCGGCGATCATGGCAACGATGTCGGCGGCGATGCACGCTGCTTCATCTACCGTTGGGATCCCCAGAGCAAACGTCTGGAGCAGATCGTCGATATGAATCAGGTCGTGCCGCCGCAGTCGGGCCAGCCCGCCTGGAGCAAGGTACACGCCAAGATCGACGAGGGGCCCGACGGCAATATCTACTTCAGCTGCACCCTCAACGACGGCAACCGCGCCAAGCTCCCGAGTCATGGGTTCAATGACAAGCTGCCGGGCGGACAGTTGTATCAGTTCAACCCGACGACCGGTCGCACGACCGTGTTCGCGAATTTACCCCCGCGCCGCTGCACCGCCACCTCGCTCGTCGATCCCGAACGGGGCATCTGGTGGTGCAACCTCGAAGCGGGCGAAGGAAACGCCCTGTTCGCGCTCGATCTGAAAACCAAACAGGTCGTGTATCAAGGCAAGGACGGCTCGGTCGGCTTCAATCGCACCTTCGGCTTGCTCCGCGATGGCACGATCCTCTTCAACGGCGATGCGGGCGTGCTGCACAAGCTCAAGGCGGCCCAGCAGATTGTCGCGACGGCCTCGACCGTCCCCGGCTCCAATGGCATGCGAGCCGTCACGGCCGAGAGCCGCGACCATCGCGTCTATGGCACAACGTATAAGACCAATCAGCTATTCGAGTACGCCGTCGATCGCGACGAGCTCAAGCTGCTTGGCCCCACGTTTCTGACCGGTTCGTACACAACACTCGCGCTCCTCTCAAGTGACGAGAAGTACGTGTATTACCTGCCTGGCTCACATGGCGGGGCATTCAAGCATGGCACACCGATCGTGCAATTCAACCGGCAGACACAACGTCGCAAGGTGCTTGCGTTCTTGGCTCCATATTGCGAGCGCGAGCTGGGGTACGTTCCTGCCGGCACCTACGGCGCCAAGCTCAGTGCCGACGGGGGCACCTTGTTTGTGAATTTCAACGGCCATGCAATCGAGTCGCTGCGCACCAAAAAGATGGTCGCCAACGGTTTCGGCCTCACCTCGTTTGCCGCGATTCATATTCCGGCGAGCGAGCGCGAGTAACGCGGCGACGATCAACACCCCCGGCGACGCGACGGGGGCTAAAACAGGAACGCAACTCACTCAGCGAGATCCAGCTCATGCGCTCGATGTTACTCACCCTAATCCTGCTCTTCTTCGCGAGCGTCTCGAATGCCGCGGCGGCACAGCAGCCGAACATCGTGTACTTTTTCATCGACGAGTTGGGCTACTACGAGCTCTCGTCGATGGGGCACCCGGTACACAAGACGCCGAACATCGATCGCCTGATGGGACAAGGGGTGCGGTTCACCCAGTGCCTCGCCGGTGGGCCGGTCTGCGCGCCGACACGCTGCGCGCTACTGACCGGAAAACACGCCGGACACATGAGCGTTCGTACCAATGGCGGCTTCGAGCCGTTGCGTGAAGGAGAAGCAACGATCGCCTCGATGCTCAAACAAGCCGGCTATGCGACAGGCGGATTCGGCAAATGGGGCAACGGCGGTCGCGGTACCTCGGGCGTTCCCGAGAAGCACGGCTTCGACGTCTTCTTCGGCTACTACGATCAGGTACACGCCCACACGTTCTTCCCCAAGTACCTGATCCGCAACAGCCAAGAGGTGCCGCTCGCGGGCAACACGGGCAGCCCACAAAAAGGCGAAACGTTCAGCCAATACCGGATCGTCGACGAGGCCAAGCAATTTATTCGCGCGAATAAGGATCGCCCGTTCTTCGCCTACATGGCTTGGACACCGCCGCACGGCAAATGGGGTATCCCCGAGAGTGATCCCTCGTGGCAGATATACAAGGACGCCGAGTTCAAGGCTGGGCCGGCCAACACCCGCGACGCCCGCATCTACGCCGCGATGGTCAATCTGGTCGATCGCCAGCTGCAAGAGATCCGCGATCTGCTCGCCGAGTTGAAGCTGACCGACAACACGATCCTCGTCTTCACCGGCGACAATGGCGCGTTTAGCTACTTCAAAGACGCTGAGCATCCCGAGGGCTTATTTCGGCCGAACGTCGACCCGCGGACGGGAGCGAAGTTCCGTGGCTTCAAAGGCCAATTGTACGAAGGGGGCTTGCGTGTGCCGGCAGTCGTGTACTGGCCCAACAAGATCGAAGGGGGTCGAACGAGCGACTTGCTCTGCTATTATCCCGACATGATGCCGACGCTCGCCGAGTTGGCCGGGGCCAAGTGTCCCAGCGACACCGATGGGCTCTCGCTCGTGCCCGAGTTGTTGGGTGAAAAGGCCGCGGGCCGCAAGCAGTCTCAGCACGAGTATTTGTACTGGGAGCACAACAAAGACACGGCCGTGCGGATGGGTTCGTGGAAGGCGATTCGCGTCGGTGGGAGCGATAAGGCCTGGGAGTTGTACGATCTCAGTCGTGACATCAGCGAATCGCACAACGTCGCCGCCGAGCAGAGTGAGGTGCTGGAGAAGATGAAGCGGTTCGCCACCGAGGCGCACACCGACGTGCAGGTCGGCACCGTGTACGATCGCGCGCTGGTGAACAAGGACCGCGACTATTTAGGCGACGGCTCGACGATCAACATCGGCAAGGCGAAAAAGTAAGCACGTTCGTTTCGCGTCTAGACGATCCGCGCGGTGGCGTGATGGATCAGATGATCGGCGTCATGCTCGGCCTGCAATCGATCGAAAATCTTGATCGCCAACAGCTTGCTAAAGCGGATGTGATCGACCATCCCCTGCCATGCCGCGACCGAGTCCCCCGCCTGCAACGCGGAGAGTATCTGCCGGTGACCTTGCCACGCCTCGGCGAGCCAGTCGATTCGAGGTTGCTGCCGAGCTTGTCGACCGCATTCGGCCAGCATCCGCGAGCCGACCACGCTTTGCATCAGGCGGCGGTTGCCCGTGCTGCGCAAAATGATCACATGGAATTGCATGTCGGCGTCGACAAAGCGGCTGAGGATCACGCTGTCGTCGACAAACTCGCCCCGCGAGCGATGCTCTTCGACCTGCTCGTACATGGCGTTGCAGAGCGTGGTGAGCGTCAGCAGGTCGTCGGCCGACATTTGCTTGGCGGCCTCGGCGGCCGCGAAGCCCTCGAGCGCCGTTCGCAGATCGTATAGCTCTTCGATGTCGCGTCGGTCGGCCTGCCGGACAATCGTACCGTAGCGAGGGACCTGTTCGAGCAGCCCCTCGGACTCAAGTTCATGGATCGCCGCGCGGACCGGGGTACGGCTGATACCCATGACCTCCGCTATGGCCTGCTCCGAGACTTTGGAGCCGGGCGGTAGTTCGCCGGTAATGATCTTCTGGTGCAGGTAGCGATAGGCCCGTTGCCGCAGCGATGCTTCGGTGATCGACATGGTCGCGGCAGCCGGTGGGGGGGTGGATGAAGAACGCATCGCAAATAGCCGTTGCACTCCACTGGGATCCCAGTAGAATCTATGTCGTTGCGAGAATCAAGCTCTCTTTAACATCAGGTCATGCCGTCGGGCGGACGGCGCGAGGCAATTTGTAGGAGTTTCACATGGTCGGTGCCACGATATCTTCAGCCAACCCATCAGCTTCAGCTAACCTATCCACGCCGAGCGTTGCTGTCTCGCAAGATTCTATGGAATCGCGACTGCCCGAGATCAGCGCGCCGCTGCAAGACGGCATGCTGAAGCTTTGCCAACTGCTGTCGGACGGGACACGACTCAAGATTCTGTTGCTCTTGGCCCGAGAGCCCGAACTGCATGTCAAGGCGCTGTGCCAACGACTGCTGCAAAGCCAGCCGGCGGTGAGCCATCACTTGGCGCTGCTCAAAGAGGCGGGCGTGATCGAAATGCGCCGCGAAGGGAAGCATAATTTCTACAGCGTGCGTCGGCCGCATCTGCGCGTGCTGCAAGACTTGTTTGCCGTCGTGCAACAGGTGCAAGCGGTCAACAAGACGTAATGGCTGTGACCCTTACATAATGATGCCCGATTGTGGGTCGACGCCGATGCCTTGCGTCAGCCGCACGAGCGCGTCGAGGACCAAGACCAGCGCGGCGGGGTCGAACATTTCCTCCGAGTCCTCTTCGGTCTCGCCGCTATAGACCTGCTCGAAGTGCATCAGTTCGAAGCGCGCATCGCAGTGGCGGAGTTGTTCAATCCGCTCGCTATCGCTGGCCTCGGTGGGGCGCAGTTCGTCGGCGGTGTTAATCGCGTCGAGCAGGATATCGTCGCCGGTGGCAAAATCGATCTCGAGCGCCGCATGATCGTCGGGGGACCGAACCACGAGCGACTCGATTTGGCCCAGCTGGTTTTGTTCGGTGCTAACGAGTTCGTAGTGTTCGCCGAGCAGCCGAATCTCGGCAACGACCTGCGAGAGCAAGGGTCGATGCGCGATGGGAAACCAGACAAAATACGTTTCGCGCCAGCGATAACCGTCGGGATTAGGTGTGGTCATAGCGAGCGCGAGCCTTTCAGCGCCAATCTTCCCCTTCGGCCGGCGGATGACCGTCGGCCCAGGTTTCGAGAGCTTCGAGCATACCGTCCCGTTCTTTGAGCGTGGCCCAGACGACCTCGCCTTGTTCGAGGCGGATTTCGTAAAAGCCTTCCCGTTGGCAATCGTCTTCACCGCAAAAATGCGGTGTTGCCGCGACCCACATCACGCGATAGAGCGGGACGAATTTGTCGTCGACGGCAAAGAACATTGACATGATAGCGATCCACGAGCAAAAACCAAAAAGAATCAGTTTGACTTGCCTAGCTGCTGACTGCGGAGCGTAGCCGCCTCGACGGCCGCGATCAGAGCACCGCGCAATCCATGCTGTTCGAGCGCAGCGAGGCCGGCGATCGTCGTGCCGCCAGGGCTCGCCACTTGATCTTTGAGCACCGCCGGGTGCTCGCCCGTCTCGAGCACCATGCGCGCCGCGCCGAGCAATGTCTGCGCCGCCAGGAGCTGCGCCGTGGCGCGCGGCAGGCCAACCTTCACGCCCCCGTCGGCAAGCGCTTCAAGCATCAGAAACACGAACGCGGGACCGGAGCCACTCAGCCCCGTCACGGCGTCGATGAGTTTTTCGTCGACCCGAACACTCTTCCCAACACTGTCCAGCAGGCGTTCGACGAGTTGGGCATCGGCCGGCGTGGCATTGCGGCCGAGGCAGTAGCCGCTGGCTCCCGCGCCGATCAAGCAGGGTGTGTTGGGCATCACGCGCACGAGGCGCGGCGACTCACCCAAAGCAGCCGCGAGTGTCGAGAGCGTGATACCGGCCGCGACTGAGACGATTAGGTGCTGTCCGCTGACCACGCCGCGCAGTTCCTCGAGGACCTGTGGCATTTGCTGGGGTTTGACGGCCAAGAACAGGACGTCGCAACCCCGCGCCGCCTCTTGATTGCTGAGGGCGAGCCGGCCACCGGTCGACTGCTTAAAGGCCTCGGCCGAGGCTGCGAGCGGGTCGGCAGCGCAAATTTGTTCGGGGGTGACGAGCCCGCTGCGGACCATGCCGCTAGCCAGGGCGGTGGCCATCCGTCCGGCCCCGATGAACGCGAATTGTTGCTTGGCCATTGTGCTACACCCTGGCAGCCGACTGCGTGCAAGGCACAGCGTCGGCTTGGTTGGTCGTGGCGACACGTAAGGTTGACTTACCAATGGTACGTTAATCGGCTCCGAATTTCGATGGGTGGGGGGAGTCCGAGTCATCGCATTTTATTGACGACTGCGCGGTTAATGAACCCGAGCGAGCCATGCGAAGCCCGTAATCTCCCGACTTCGTAGACCAACGCTTTGCGTCGGCGCCCCCCTCGCCAAGGCCCACGAACTGCGTATATTTCAAGGGGTCATTCCGTTGCCCTGCTTTTATCCCCAAAAGCCGGCGGGGGTTGACCCGAGGGGAGGAGGCGTCGAGAATCGATGGTTTGCCCCCCTTTCCCGTGTGCTGCGGTGTGTGAAGATGGCGACTCCTGTGAGCTCGAAGGCCGCTGCGGTTCCTGATGCGGCGGGACGATTTGGCGACTTCGGTGGTCGCTACGTCCCCGAGACGCTGACCCGCGCGCTCGATGAGTTGGTCGCCGCCTACCGCGACGCGCAGGCCGATCCCTCGTTTCAATTGGCTCTCGATGAGCTGTACCGATCGTTCGTGGGGCGTCCGTCGCCGTTGTATTTTGCCCGCCGGCTCACCGAGCGGGCCGGGGGCGCTCAAATCTACTTCAAGCGCGAAGACCTCAACCACACCGGCGCGCATAAGATCAACAACACACTCGGCCAGGCGCTGCTCACGCTGCGGATGGGTAAGCCACGGGTGATCGCTGAGACTGGCGCGGGACAGCACGGCGTCGCGACCGCCACGGCGTGTGCCCATTTCGGCTTGCAGTGCGTCGTCTACATGGGCGAGGAAGACATCCGCCGCCAAAAGCTCAACGTATTCAATATGCGGATGATGGGCGCCGAGGTCCGGCCAGTCACCACCGGCAGCCGCACCTTGCGCGACGCGATCAACGAAGCGATGCGCGATTGGATGTCGAGCGTCGAGAATACGCATTACATCATTGGCTCGGTCGTGGGTCCGCATCCGTTCCCGCTTATTGTTCGCGATTTTCAATCGGTGATCGGCCGCGAAACGATCGAGCAGTGCCGCGCTCAGCTCAAGCGATTGCCCAACTTGGTCGTGGCGGCGGTCGGAGGCGGCAGCAACGCGGCCGGCATGTTCTATCCGTTCATCTCTCACAGCGAGGTCGAGTTGCTCGGTGTCGAGGCCGGGGGCCGCTCGGCTCAGGCCGGCGATCATGCCTCGCCGCTGTCGTTTGGCTCGCCTGGCGTGTTGCACGGCAGCTTCAGCTACGTCATGCAGGACGAGGATGGCCAGACATGCGACGTCCACTCGGTCTCGGCCGGGTTGGATTATCCGGGCGTGGGCCCCGAGCACAGCTACTGGAAAGACCTCGGGCGAGTTCGCTACACGTACTGTCGCGATGACGAGGCGCTACACGCATTCGACGCGGTCGCGCGCAGCGAAGGTATTCTGCCGGCGCTCGAGAGTTCGCATGCCGTCGCCAAGGCGATGGAAGCCGCCGCGCTCCGCTCGCCCGACGAGATTGTCGTCGTCTGCCTGAGCGGTCGTGGCGACAAAGACGCATTCGAGGTGGCCCGGTTGCGCGGTGAATCGATCTCGTAGTCCTGTGCCGTGCTTGTTGATTGAATCCTGATCCTTTCACCGTGAGTTGGCCTGCTGATGTCCGCAGTCGATGATGTCTTCCGCCGTCTGAAAGCTGAACGCCGCATGGCGTTCATTCCGTTCGTCACGGCCGGCGATCCGGACATGAACTTCACGGTCGACGTGCTTGCCGAGCTCATGACCCACGGGGCCGACCTGTGCGAACTGGGCGTCCCCTATAGCGACCCGATCGCCGATGGGCCCGTCATCCAGGCGTCGTACACCCGCGCGCTGAACAACAAGCTCAAAGTCTCCGACATGCTCTCGGCCGTCAGTTCGGCGAAGCAGCGTCTCCCCGCGCCGCTGGTCACCATGGTCAGCTACGCGATCATTCATCGACACGGTATCGAGCGGTACATTGCTCAGGCCCGCGAGGCTGGTATCGTCGGCGCGATTGTGCCCGACCTGCTGGTCGACGAGGCCGTGCGAATGACTGAGGCGTGCCGTCGCGCCGATTTCAGCCTGATTCAACTCGTCACCCCCACGACGCCGCGCGACCGAGCGCTGCGGATCGCCGAGTCGTCGAGCGGCTTCGTCTATTACGTTTCAGTGACGGGCATCACCGGCGAGCGAACCACGCTGCCCACCGACTTGACCGACAGCGTCGGCTGGCTCCGCGAACGCTCGCCTGTGCCGATCTGCATCGGCTTCGGCATCAGCCAGGTCGAGCACATCCAGCAACTCAAGGGGGTCGCCGACGGCGTGATTGTCGGCTCGGCGCTGGTCCGTCGTATCGCCACGCTCGGCGATCGATCGCGCGGCGACGTGCTGCAAGAGATTGGCGCCTACGGTGCCACGCTCGCGGCCGAGTGCCACAAAAGCGGCTCATAAATCCCCGGGCGGTCGGTCTCGACGGAACCGTCGTTTTCGGCTTTCCAGCTCCCGTCGGATGAGGCAGCTGCGCGAGGAGCCGGACCCCTGACGGGTCTTCTCCTGTCGGAAATCTACCCACGGAATTCGCGGAAGGACCAGCTAAACTCACCCTGGGGCAACGTGTATTTCAACTCCTGCAAGCGATGCATCACCACCTCGACATGCCCGTTCTGAGCCCACAGCGACGGTGTGCTTGCGCTCAAAAGCAGTAACCAAGCCAGTACAAACGTTCGTCGATTCATCCGCTCACTCCACGGTGGGTCAGGTACTTCCGCGCGGCTCAGGCCAGGATCTCGTGCAACACGTCGCCATGCACGTCGGTCAGCCGAATGTCGCGGCCGCCGTAACGATACGTGAGGTCGCGATGATCGAGTCCCAACTGGTGCAACACGGTCGCCCATAGATCGTAGACGTCGCACGGTTTGTCGATTGCCTCGTAGCCATACTCGTCGGTGGCACCGTAGACGGCACCTCCTTTGACTCCGCCGCCCGCCATCCAAACGCTGAAACCGTAGGGATTATGGTCACGTCCATCGCTCCCTTGCGAGAACGGCGTGCGACCAAATTCGCCGGCCCAGATGGCCAGCGTTTCGTCGAGCAGCCCGCGCGACTTGAGGTCGTGCAACAACGCGGCGATCGGTTGATCGACCTGCCGGGCCATTTTCTCGTGCCCCTCGCGGAGCTTGCCGTGCTGATCCCACGGGTTGGCACCGTTGCCGCCGCCGATATTGTAGGCCAGACAGGTTAGCTCGACGAACCTCACGCCGCGCTCGACCAACCGACGCGCCAACAGACACTGCTTGGCGTAGGCCGCTTGATGTGGGTCGGCCGCATCGAGCCCATAGAGTTTTTTCGTCGCCGCACTCTCGCCGCGCAGATCGACCAGCTCGGGCACGGCCGACTGCATGCGATAGGCGGTCTCGTAGTTGCGGATCGCCGCCTCGACCTGGGCGTTGTTATCGGTCTCGCTCAGAAACGATTGATCGAATGGCTGGATGAACGCGAGTCGGTCGCGCTGCCGAGCGTCGGCCTCGCGCGGCTTAACGTTCCGCACCGGCTCGGTCGCATCGGCATCGAGAAGCGACGCCTGATGGACGGCCGGCAGAAAGCCGTTGCTGAACAAGCTGACCCCGCCGTGAGGCACGGTCGACCCGCCGCTCTTGAGCACGACAAAGCCCGGTAGGTTGCGCGACTCGCTTCCCAGCCCGTAGGTGACCCAGGCGCCGACGCTCGGGTAGCCGATGAAGGGCAGTCCGGTGTGGAAAAAGAAATTGCCCTGAGCATGCTCGCTGAATTTGGCGGTCATCGAGCGAATGACCGTCAGATCGTCGGCTCGAGCGCCGATGTGCGGGAACAAATCGCTGACGCTGAGCCCCGACTTGCCGTAGTGTTGGAAGGCCCAGGGGGACGGCATGATCTGGCCATTGTTGTTGAACTGGGTCCGCGCGATGGGGCGAGGCATCGCCCGACCGGCTTCTTTTGCGAGCCGCGGCTTCGGGTCGAACGAGTCGATATGCGACACGCCGCCGGACATGTAGCAGAAGATCACGTGCTTGGCCCGAGGCTTAAAATGCGGCCGCTTGGGGGCAAGCGGATCGACGAGCTGCGGCGCAGCGCGACTCGCGCTCTGCATCAGACCGGCCAGGGCGAGCAGCCCAAATCCGCTCGACGACCGCTCAAGCCACTCGCGGCGAGTCGTCTGTCGCCGTTCAACGTACATAGCTGAACTCCTTGAGGTTGAACAGCGATTGGGCCAGATCGTGCCACGCGCGGCGCGGATCGAACGACGTGTTTGCCGACTCAAGTCGTTGCAACTCCGCGTTGAGTTTTGCCAACTCGGCTGTCAACCGGCGATACTCGGACTGTTGCTCTGCATTGAGCGCCGCGAGCAATTGTGCCTCACTGATCGCTGTGCCGAGCGACTGAGCGGCTACCGCGGCTTGCTCGGCGCTCAAGGCCCGATCATAGAGTCGCCCCGCGATGAGTCGCCCCGAGAAATGTTTGTTGCCCCCCTCGGGCGAGTGTCGCAGGCCAAACACGATGTGCGATTGATTCGGCTCGAAGGTCACAAGACCCGCTGAGCGATACGCCACGCCGTAAGGTTGCCCGTCGCGGAAGGCCGCGATGGTGCCGTCGCTGTGATACGCGTAGAGTAAATGCACGGGCCGACGATCGGCTTCGTTCTCATCACGACCGCCGAAAGGTTTCGAGCGGGCGAAGAAATTGCTCCCGGCGAACCACTGTCGCGGTTGTTTTTCTCCCAGCACGATCGAGTCGAACACGCCGCCGCCGATGGTCTCGACGGTCATCACCCCTCCGCCGCGCTGGGTGAGTTGCGCGCACTGTACAACCACTTCCAAGGTTTTTTCACGCAGCGACCGTGTCAGCGGAGGCGTGACAACGTATGCGCCACCTTCGAGGATGAGCGCACCTTGTTCGATTCGAGTTGCGCCTTTCGACTGAGCATGGAGCGTGCCCAGTGTGTCGTTCAACGAGCGCGAAAAATCCCACTCGGCGATGGGTTGTGGTCGGTTGTTGATGGTCGCTGAAGGGGTGTCTGCTTTGTTCTGTTGCTTGGCCAACAACCGTTGCCGCACGGGATCAACGAGCGTGTTCAAGGTTTCACTGAGGGTCTGTTGTCGCTGTTGCAGCTCAGCAAGGTTGCGTTGCTGTTGTGCCAATGGCTCTGAGTTTCCCTGTAGAAACGCGAGGCAGCGTAGCACTTCGTCGCGCCGCGGCTCGCGTCCCAACGCCTCGACAAACATCGTCCGCAGTCGCGAGGTCACTTCCTGCTCGGTGAACTTGGCCGGGTCGACCCCGGGGCCGATGATCCGTTCACCCCATTGCTTGGCTAACTCGATCACCCACGGATCGTTAAGCAGCGCGAGCGATTGAGCCGGCACGTTGGTGCTCTCGCGGCGACCTTGGGTCATGTGCGGCTCCGGTGCGTCGAACACGCTCAACAGCGGATCGAGCGAATTGCGTCGCACCTGGACATACACACTGCGGCGACGCTGATTGCCCGCCACACTGGGCCCCGCCATCGTCAAGTCGAGTTGTCCCGACATGCTCAACAGCGCGTCGCGCAGCGGCTCGGCCTCAAGTCGTCGAACCCGAGCATGTGACAGGAGCCGATTGTCCGGATCGTGTTCTTGTGCCGACGGCGAGGCGTGTGAACTGAGCTGATACGCGCGCGACGTGACCAAATGACGAATCAGTGACTTGATCGACCACGGCTTGAGTTGCGTTGAGTCAGTCTGCGCCGTCGATACGAACCGCGCGGCCAAATCGTCGAGCAGTTCGCCGTGCGTCGGCTCGTCACCCAAACGGCCAAAATTGTCGGTCGTGGGGACCAAGCCCACGCCAAACAGATGATGCCAAAGCCGATTGACGATCACCCGCGAGACGAGTGGGTTGCGCGGATCGCTGAGGCTGCGGGCCAATTCGAGCCGGCCGCTTTGTTTTGTTTGGTAGGGGGTCGCATCGAATGCTTCCAAGAAGCGGCGCGGCACGGTCTCGCCGCGCTGACGGTGATTGCCGCGAATGAACAACGGCTGATCGCTCGCGTCAGCCTCGACGATCCCCGGGGCGCGCGTGGGCGTGGGGATTTTATCTTCCAACTGGCGATATTGCTCGACCAGCGGCGCAACCTCACGCAGTCGATCGAGCGTGTTGGGCAACAATCCTTGTCGGACAAAATAGCCGAGAAACTCGGCCTGTGTGTCGGTCATCGAGCCGGCGCGCCACGCACTCACGCACGCTCGTAACGAGTGCTGGTAGCGCTGCACAAGCTCGGCTCGACTCTGCGGCGCGGTGAGCTGTTCACCAGCGAGCACACTGACAAGCGGAGCACCCAACTCGATCGGCGTCGGCTCGCCCGTGTTGCGACCCACGACCTCGGCGATACCGAACCAGGAACGATCGTTGCTCTCTTTGATATCGGTGGGCAGGTCCTGACTCGTGGCGATCTCGATATGCGCCTGCTCGCCACGCCAGTACTTGGCGTCCCAGCGGTGCCACTGCATCGTCTCGTTGTTTGGGGTAAACGCGGGGTACGTGAGAATCGCTCGCACGTAGTTTTGTACGACGTAACGGACTCGGGCTCCGCCGCGCCCCGCGACACGCACAAAGATTTCATCCCGGTCGATCGTAAACTTCGGCGAGGTCAGCACGCTGTTGTGCTTACTCGAGAGCAGATGGGTGTAGACCCCCGCGGGATAAATGTTGGCGATGACCTGCTCGCCGCTGGGGAGAATGTGGAACTCGCCCGCTCGAGTCGGCCGGGTCGAATCATGAAAACCGTGTCCGTCCCAGCCGTTGGGTTGGTCGGTGGCGAGATCCCAGTGCGGGCTCGCGGGTGTTGCCCGTTGAGCCGTGTGCTTCGAGTGCTGTTCTTGCCACTGCTGTTGTAACTTGGCCCACGCTTGAGCGCGTAGCTTGTCGTTCGTGGTCGGCACGTTGAACCAGGCGTGCAAGGGATGTTGCCAGCTGCTGACCTCTTTACGATCGACTGACGGCTCGGCCTCGTCGAGCGTTTCGCTCAGCGTATCGAGTGCGCGGTCCCATTCGGCGGCTGTTTTGTCTCGGATGCGATCTTTGAGCCGCGCCAACGCTTGCTTGTGGAGCTCGCGTTGCGCGGGCAGATCGACTGTCAGCAAGGCGGGTCGGCAACTGCTCATGATGCCGTACCAAGCGTAATAGTCTGGCTGGCTCAACGGATCGAACTTGTGATGGTGACAACGAGCACACGAGAGCGTCAGCCCTAGCACGGCTTTCGAGAGCGTGTCGATCTGGTTGTCGGTAAAGCGGGCGAACTCGTCGAGCGCGTCGGTCGGCACGAAGCCGTGCTGCACCATCCGATAATGACCGATGCCCAACGCCGACTCGTTGATCTGCTGCGGTTCGTTGAGCCGCGGCTGGGGCAGCAGGTCGCCGGCCACGTGCTCGCGGATGAGTTGGTCGTACGGCACGTCAGCATTGAGCGCGCGGATCAAGTAGTCGCGGTACCGCCACGCATGGGGCACGGCCGGATCCCCTTCGCTGCCATGCGTCTCGGCGTAGCGATACCAGTCCATCCAGTGACGCGCCCAGCGCTCACCGAAGCGCGGCGAAGCGAGCAGTCGATCCACGAGCAGTTCGTAAGCGTCGCCGTGCGAGTCGTTCACGAACTGTTCAATTTCCTGGGGCGAGGGGGGCAGCCCCGTGAGGGCAAAGGTCACGCGGCGAATGAGCGTGTGGCGATCGGCGAGTTCGGCCGGCTCGATTTTCTGCTCGCGCCACTGAGCCGCGAGACGACGGTCGACCGGATGCGTGAATGCCCCCTGCGGATCGGGTAGTGGCGTTACGTTGAGTGGCTGAAAACTCCACCATTGTTTGCGCCGCTCGCGGGTTACGTCCCACGACGTGGCCGCGGCCAGCTCGTCTTTCGTCGGTGCTCGATCACGTGGGTCAGGCGCTCCGAGTCGGATCCAGCGCGCGAAGTCGGCCAGCACCTCGGCCTTGAGTTTGGGTCCTCCCTGGGGCATGCGCAGATTGCTCGACTGATGCCGCATGGCTTGCAGGAGCAGGCTCTTGTCGACGTCGCCCAACACCATGGCCGGCCCACGATCGCCGCCGCGCAGCAGGCCCTCGCGATGATCGAGCACCAAGCTCCCCTCGGCCTTGTCGCCACTGTTGTGGCACTCGTAGCAGTGCTCGACGAGCACGGGGCGAATGCGTGCCTCGAAGAAGTCGACGTGCTCGCGGGGCAGTGGTTCAGCCGCCGAGGCGCGTGACGAGAGCGCGAACAGCAGCAGAGCACCGATAAATGACCGGCCGAGCATGAGCGACCCTCGAGGCACTGTCAGCACAAATGACACGCGTCTCTTCATCCCCAAGCCGACGGCTTGGCCATCGGTCTTCCGGCGACAAGTCGCCGGCTTGGGAGCATGGGACGCATTCCGATACATTCACCCACCGAGTCGATTATAACAGTTCGACGATGGGCTTGCCGTGGCTGAAGAACACCGGGCGATTTTCCCGCGTGTACAAAGGACGTGTGTGATCGATGCCCAGCTTTTCGTACACGGTCGCGGCGTAGTCGTCGGGTGTGAAGGGACGTTCGAGCACGTAGCCACCGTCTCGATCGGTGCGGCCGATGACCTGCCCGCCGCGCACGCCCGCGCCGGCAAAGACCATCGAATAGGCGTTTGTCCAGTGATCGCGTCCCTGGAACTTATTGAGCCGCGGGGTGCGGCCGAACTCGGTCACAAAACACACGAGCGTCTCGGCGAGCAGTCCGCGCTCGCTGAGGTCGCCGATCAGCGCGGCGAAGGCCTGATCGGTGCTCCCCATCATCCACCAAGTGCCGATGCCGTAGCGTCCCTCGCCGCCGGCCGCGATCCGCTGCGTGCCACAGGAGCCGTTGGTGTAGATGTAGTCGTGATGATCCCAATTCATATTGAAGCCGCCCGGCGTGCGATCGGTGAGCGGCTCGCGCACATCGACCGTCACGAAGCGCACGCCCGACTCGATCAAGCGTCGCCCGAGCAAGTAGCACTGCCCGCGATGCCCACGTCCGTACGCATCGCGTATCGCGTCGCGTTCTTCACTCAATCGGAAGGCGCGTTGCGTGCGCACATTGCTGAGCATGTCGACGGCCTGCTCGTACATTGCCGACATCGTGCCGACGCCGTCGGAGTTGGGTCGCACGCCGACGTTCAAATTGCTAAGCAGATCGAGGCGGTTTTGAAACCGTCCCGCGTCGATGCCGGTGATTAGTCCGAGGTCGTTCACTTTCCAGTCGGGCGACGACAGATCGCGTCCGCCGGTTTTGAACACCTTTGTATCGGCCGAGAGGAACCCGTGCCGAGTCATCGCATTTTGTTCGTTGTTGCCGGGCACCATGATGTACGGCGGCAGGCATTTGCACTCGCTGTCGAGTCGATGCGCGACGATCGAGCCGATGTCGGGCATCTCGATGGGGCTGCCCGGCACACTGCCGCTGAGCGCGTACTGAGTGCCGAGTGGGTGACCGTTGGCGACATTCGTTTTGTGATGGAACGAGCGAACGACCGCGAGCTTGTCGGCGACCTTGGCCGTCTTGCTGAGCAGCTCGGTGAATTGCATGCCCGGCACGTTGGTCGCGATCGGCTTATAAGGGCTGCGATGCTCGGCGACCGCCTCGCTCTTGGGGTCCCAGGTATCCAGGTGCGACAGGCCACCTTGCTCCAAGATGACGAGCACATTGCGGGCTGGCGCCGAGCGGCGGGTGCTGGCCGAGGCCGCCGTGGCAATGGCCGACTGGAGTTGCAGACCACCGGCGATACCAAGTCCGAGGAAGCTACGACGTTGCAGACTGTGGAACGGGACGCGCATGGGTGACAACCGTAGGCAGGTTGAAGGCGGAGGGAACGAATCGTGGAGCAGGACTCATATTCTATCGACGTTTGGCCGCCAGAAACAAGCACGGAAAGGGCGAAGTGATCAATGCGCAGTGATAAGTGATCCATGTCGGAACGCTGTCGCGATCGTGCGTGGGGTGAGTTCAGCCTTCATCCTTAGGACGCAGAGAGAATGAACGCGAAAAGGCTGAAAAGCGTTCTCGGCTCAGGGAAATGCTTGGTCTCTGACCCGACCCTCGATCGAGCTACGGTCCCAGTACTTGGGGCAATGACATAGCCCAGGCGGGGAACCGAGAGCTTACCGAGGCCCTTAGCCATGCCGCTGCCTGGGAGCGATTGGGCTCACAGGGTGGGCGTGTGACTGGATCGGGCGGAGGTCGAGGCCGCGACGGCTGCGAAGTGCGGGGCATGAGGCGTTGACTGCGGAGCGGTGTTCCAGATGAACTGGACATGCCGCGAGGCGAGCCAGCCCAGTTGTCGACCGGCTGCGATGGGCTCTTCAGGCTGATAGCCCAACTCGGTGGCCAGTGCGGTCCACTGCGCGGGGCTCCATTCATGATAGGGGAGCGAAATCCGTTCCGACCATTGCAGCAGCCGGTGAAAGCCGCGGAACGTCCAACGATCCCAGGCGGTCTGATTCACGTCCTCGAACACAATCACTTGCCGTCGTGTCACGCGGCGGGCCTCGGCCAGCACGGCGCGCGGATCGGCGGCGTGATGCAACACAAAGATGATCAACGCCACATCAAACGACTGATCGTCGCACGGCAAGCGGACACCATCGAACAGCGTCAACGGCCGCGCCGTCGTGTTGAAGTCCTCGACGTCGACCGACGTCACCTGACAGCCGACTTTACGCTGCAACAATTCGTCGACTCGGCAATCGCCCGCGCCAATGTCGAGCACACGATCGGTGGGTCGGATCAACGACCGGAGCCGTCGCAAGGTCCAACGCGCGCGGTGTTCGTATATGCGGCGAATCACTTGCGAGCGAATCCAGGATGCCATCGTCGGCCTCGTCAGCAGAAACAAAAAGGAGGAGAGGAATCAGTTCGTCAGGCGGCCCGACTCGCGCAGGCGTCTCGGTTCGAGCGTCGGGCAAACACGTTGAACATGTCGGTCTGATCGAGCATCGGTTCTTGCTCGACCGTCAGTTGATCGAAGCCCTGAGAGCGGAGCAATTGCACGACCTGATCGACGCGGCCTTGTTCCAGATCGTGAACCTCGACGACCACTTGCTGAATCTTGGGCCAGTCCTGAGGATCGATCCCGGCGAGCACGTCGAGTTCGCCCCGTTCGACATCGATCTTCAGCAGGTCAATTCGTTCGATGCCCTGCTCGGCGACCACATGCGAGAGTCGGCGCAGTTGGCACGCGACTTTGTGCGACTTGAGCAGCTTGCGAATGCCCAACTCGAGCAGCGGATCGCGGAGCGATCGAGGCAGCCAGGCCAGCCACCGCACCGACCACGGGGCGCGGTGCAAGTTACGCGCGACCGTCTCAAGCCAACGACGCTGTTCGGCGGGCGACTTGTCGGGGTAGGCGGTCGAGAGCATGCTGGCGCGAAAGTGATAGCGAAACGTGACGGTTTCGTCGGCTCGTCCCAGCCCCAGCGGAAACACGTGCCAATCGGCATCGAGTGCCTGCTGGGCATTGGCCTGCAGCGCGGCAAAGACCTGCGGGATGGGTTCGAACGAATAGACATGCACACCGCACGTTGCGAGTCGTTGGACATGATGTGCAAACAGGCCGATGTTGGCCCCCACGTCGAACACCACGTCCCCTGGTCGGAGGTCGATGCCGTGGCGAAAATACTCGTTCACCGAGTCGTGGATTACGCGCACCTCGGCTGGCCGCAAGCACCAGAAGCGGGTGCCGTCGGGAAGCGTGATTTGCTGCAAACGCTCGATCATGCCATCGTCCTTGAAACGGTTATTAACGACCGTACGGTTCATGAGCCAGGGCGGGTCTAGCAAAGCCCGGTATTTCCCGGCCTCGCGTGACTCGCCTGGGCCTATAAACGGCGCATACGTCGATAAGACTGCGGCGAACTATAGTCCGCAGCGACAAACAGGGTCAAGCCGAATGCCGCTTCCCCGCGGCTCATGCGGCGGCGGCGCGTTGACCATTCAATTCCAGTACGATCTCGTCGTGCAGTAACTGCTCGAACTCGGCCAACACCCGGGCCACAAACGCGCCATCGAGCACGCGGTGATCGAATGACAACCGCATGGGAAGCTCGCCCGTGGATGTCAATTCGCCGTAGTGCAAGGTGGTCGTGAGCGGTGTTTCGACGGCCAGCGTACTGGCCCCTTCGCTGGCCGTGATACCCAAGCCGAACGTACCGAGCTGATTGCTGCGTTGGGCGCCAAACCAACGTGTCAGCTCGTAGCAAGTCGCTCGCGCGAACCAAGGCAATCGGCCAAACGCCAGCGCCCGACGATAACTACGCACCTGCTCGATCGGGTCGTGCTTGCAGTGCTGCACGAAGCGGTGAATCTCGAGCAACGATCGCCGGCCTGGATTGCGTATCTGTGCCGGCAGCACGGCGTATTCACCCTGATACATTCGCTCGACCGCCAACACGGCCACCGGCACCGGATGCTCGTAGAAGTGGCCCCAGGGGCGTGGCAAATAGGTCCAGCGCAGCTCGCGATGGCGCGCGCATAGCAAGCCGTAGGCCTTGATAAAGATGGCGATCCAACCGATGCGATCCGGATTCGCTTGGCGCGCCAGCACGACATCGCCTAGCTGCATCGTGCGCTGCATCGGAATCAGCGGCACATCACGGCTCAGCGCCATGTAGTCGCACATCAGGCGACGCGGTAACGACAACGATACCCAACGGCCCAGGGCCATCACAGCAACTTCCTCACTCGGTCAACACGTGGATGGATCCTCGGATCATCCGTCGGATCGGTCCCGCCACGCGAGGCCGGCGCGTTCGCTGCTCGTCCTGGTTGCGGATGACCTGAACTTCGATGCTCCCTACTATCGAGTAGGTGGGGCCCTGCTGACAATCCCAATCGGAAGCGTCGCTCGATCGCCGATCGCTCGATCGCGGCCTTCGCTACCACGTCGGATCACGAGCTCTCGGGTCAGGCGGCCTGTCGTCCGGTCGTCGGCTCGCCACGCGCGATAATCTCGGTGTGATGCGGTGAGTGGAGCCGATATTGAATCGAGCGCCAGGTGATCTC
>CAYLYE010000038.1:0-2251 GCA_964387325.1 uncultured Planctomycetaceae bacterium | reverse complement strand
AGGCCGATGCTAGCATCAGCCCCAATTGAATCAGTCCCAGCACGGGCTGTGCGAGGAGATCGAGCCAGTAGACGGCGCGCTGCGTTTGTCCAAATCGTCGACGAATTGCCCGCTGACGCCAGATCGCCCTTAACAAACCGAGTCCATAGATCGCGAGCAGCAACAGCCCCAGTGTGGTCGGTGGTTCCCCCTGGATGCCTTGAGCGACGCACCGTAGACAGCCGCCCCAAAACACCCCTTGAGCAATCCCCTGGGTGATCAGCGCAAACCACCACAGCCGAGGGGCGTAGGTGCGCGTGATCAGATATTGTCGCCGTGCGAACTCGCAGAGCGACGACCAAGTCAGTTGAACCGGCGAGGCGACCAGACACCCCGGCTCAAACGCCACGTACTCGCCACGCTGCCGCACAAAGGGTGCTATCTGCAGGTCTTCGGTCAGTGCCCCGTCCCAAATCGCCGCCGCGCGCAGCGCCTCGAACGTTGCACGCCGCATCGCCCAAGAGCCCCCCCAGACTTGGTTCCACGGATGATTGCCGAGCGCAAACGCGACACTCGAATTCAAGGCCGCGAGCAGACAAGCGGGCCCGACTCCTGCCGAGGCAATAAACCAGCGATATCCGGTCACGGCTCCTGTCCGCTGTCGTGCTAACGGCGTCACGATCCGCCGTAGCCAGTGGCGATCGGGAACAATGTCGCTGTCAGCAAACACGACCAGCTCCGTGTCGCTCCTCAGGTGTTCCGTGGCGCGAAGTAAATTGAACACCTTCTGGCCACAACGTTCAGCCCGACCCGCTATGACCAGTTCAGCTCGCTTGGCGGCCTCGCTCTGCAGCAGTTGTTGTAACACGCTCCAGGCGGGATCGGTCATCGCTTCGACGACAAACGTCAGGCGATAGCGAGGATATTCTTGTGCTAGCATGCTCCGAACGGTGTCGACAAACCGCGGCTCGACTCCCTTGCACGGCATGAACACTTGAGCCCGCCCCAACGCATCTCCCTCGATACGCGCGCGTAATCGACTGCAAAAAAAGCGCGTGGTCTCGAAACTCCACACCGTCAGCAAGACCGCCTGAGCCAAGCCGATGACGGCCAATAACACAAACAGTCCGCTGATCGTTTCGGGAACATCCATGGCTATCGCTCGAATTGACGCCCCCAACCACCGTTGCTGCCGGACCTCATTCATTGGGTGGCTGGATTGTCGGCAATCGAGGCCAGAAAACTTGAGCCGAACGTGACTCTTCGCATCCAGATGTGCTGTTTCGATCGATCGTCGATGCAACCCCATCAGCGCGCCACGCCGGCCGAGTCCTGTGGTTCCGCCGACGCTTCGTCGCGCATTTAGCGTCCGGCGATAGCGACGCAGCGTCGCGTACGCCGGGGGGGCTGTCGCAGCGCGGCGCGTCACCAAGTCCGCTACCGATACGCGCCGCGCCCCCCGGCGTACGGCCCTGCGGTCCTATCGCCAGGGGCTAATGTCACGATCGCGTCCTCACACTCCCTCGCTTGACGGAGTCCGACTGCGAGCCCTACGATTGTCGGACTATGCAAAAAACCAAAGTCGCTATCGTCGGACTCGGGACCGTCGGCTCCGGGGTCGCTAAACTGCTGCTCGATCATGGAGACCGCACCGCCCGACACGCCGGCCGGGTCCTGTGGCTCGAAGAGGTCGTCGTCCGCGATCTGAACAAGCCGCGCGACTGCAAGCTGCCCGCCACGGTCCATGTCTCGACCGACCTCAGCCGCGTGCTCAAGAACCCCGAGATTCGCGCGGTCGTGCATCTCGTCGGCGGACTTGAGCCGGCCCGCTCGATCATGCTGCAACTGCTCGAGGCGGGCAAAGACGTCGTCACGGCCAACAAAGCGGTCCTCGCCGAGCATGGGCCTGAGCTGTTCAATAAGGCCCGCGAACTGGGTCGCTCGATCGCCTTTGATGCCAGCGTCGGCGGCGGGATCCCGATCATCACCAACCTGGGGCAGTGCTTGGCCGGCAATCAGACCGAGTCGATCACGGCGATCCTCAATGGCACGAGCAATTTCATTCTCACGCAGATGGAAGAGCAAGACGCGAGCTACGCCGACGCGGTCCGCGAGGCGCAGCGGCTCGGGTTCGCCGAGGCCGACCCGACGCTCGATGTCGACGGTTCCGACGCGGCCCAAAAACTCGCGCTGCTCACGCACCTGGCTTTTGGCACGCGCGTGAACTGGAAAGAAATTCCCCGGCTGGGCATCGATACGCTCGAAGCGGTCG
>CAYLYE010000037.1:0-35674 GCA_964387325.1 uncultured Planctomycetaceae bacterium | reverse complement strand
TGGTGGTACTCATGATGAGTACTACGCAGCTCAACCCTGCTAGCGTTCATTGAGTATTCTACAGAGCCGGACATTCTGGTTTAATAAATATCTCAGAATGTCCCCTTTTCTCCCCCCCTTTTCTCCCCGCCCATGACAGTGCTTTTCTCTTCCCTACTCTTCTAACGGCCCGCAGGACTTTGACCGCCTCGGCCATGCCCTCGGGGTCGATCTCGTCGGGAGCCGGCGAACGCCGCGATATTGAACGCCTTGCTGATGGGGCTGGACTGCTCGAATCAGGCTAAAACACTGGACTTAATCGGCAAAGCGTCAAAGGGCGATCGTAGCCTCGCTCCGGGTAAGTTGTCCATGTACGAGCAAGCCATTGAGGGTGCGTCCAAGCGGCAGTTCGCATTGGAGATTTGCTCGCATTTACGCTATCCTGAAGGCTTGGTACACAACGGGGCTTCGACTGGCGGAAAAGGTGTCCTACCGGTGAACAAACTTCTCAGACTCGATGCGGCTTGGATGGGTCTCTGGCTGCTGCTCGTCGGCCAAGTGTTGAGCGCGGCGGAGACGACCCCGCCGGCGTCTTATGCCCAGACCGTGCTCGCCGATAAACCGGTCGCCTACTGGCGCTTCGAGGCCGGTAATCTGGCCACCCATCCCGAGAGCACCGCGGCAGCCGTACTCGACAAAGGCAAAATTCGTGGGCAGGTCCAGCGTGAAGAGGCGGGGCCCGACCCGGCGCGGTTTCCGTTGTTCGATGCGAAACAGCACTCGATCCAGTTCACGCAGCCGGGGGCGATCACCGTCGCCGACCCGGGCGAGAGCAGCCCGCTCGATTTTGCCCGCGGAGACTCGATCACCGTCGAAGCCTGGGTCAATGTCAGCAAGTTGACCAATGGCCAGCAAATGTACGTCGTGGGCAAAGGCCGCACGAAGAACGCGGGCTTCGCCGAGGAAAACCAAAACTACGCTTTGCGTCTGGCGGGGATCGACGGCCAGGCGCGCCTCAGCTTTCTGTTTCGCAGCGCCGACAACCGGCGCGGAAATCGCGACGACTACCATCGCTGGAACTCGTCGCGTGGCTTTGCGGTGAAGAGTGGTTGGCATCACATTGCCGTGAGCTACACGTTTGGCGATCCCGAGTCGATCCGCGGCTACGTGGATGGCCAGCCGACCTCGGGCACATGGGACTACGGTGGCGCGACGGACGAGGCTCCGGTGGTCGACAATGACGAGTTATGGATCGGTTCAGCGTTGGGTCTAAGTGCGTCGAACGGTTTTCAAGGCTCGATCGACGAGGTGGCGCTGTACCGTGCGGCGCTCGCGCCGCAGCGTATGGCCGCGCGGTGGCGTGCGATCGAGCCCAAGCCGTATATCACGAACGTGCCGTTGCCCGAGGGACGCGTGCTGATCGAGATCTTCGAGGGGATGATCGACGCGAAAGATTGGTCGTTTGTCCTCGGCGAGCCGACCGAGCGAGTAACGACCGACGCATTCTTCTGGCGTGAATTGCCCCACAAGTACACGCAGCGTGGCGTGCGCGACGACCGCAGCAATCCGCTGGTGGTTCGCGCCACGGCCGACGTCGTGCTCAGCGAGGGAGCGTTGCAGTGGCTGGTCAGAAGTCGCGGCGCGGCGCGGCTCTTGGTTGACCAGAAGCCGCTGTTGCAGATTCCCTTCCCCTCGAACCGGACCGACGGCCATCAGCCGATCTACACGGTCGTGCCAAGCCCGCACAAGGGGCTGCGACCGCTGGCGATTGGCGATCAAGAGCAGCTTGTCTCGTTCACGGGCGATGGCCGGCCGCATCGCGTGACGTTCGAGTTCATCGTGGGCGGGGGCAAGCGTCGCGCCGAACTCGGCGAGACGTTCGTGGCACTCGCCCGCGGTGGCGAAGCCTTCCGCCCGCTCAACGAGCTGCGTGCGTCGTTCGCGTTGGCCGACGATTGGGACACCTACGAAGCGGCCCAACAGCGTCAGCTTGTCGAGCTCAACCGCGAGCGTCGCGCGATGGCCTCGCAGGAGTACGCCGCCTACTGGGACGACCGGCATGAGAAAGCCCGCGCGGCACTCAAGGCTCTGCCGCCGATCGAGGTTCCGCAGCTTGCAAACTCGGCGACGATCCACAACGACATCGATCGTTTTATTCAAGCACGGCTCGACGCCGCGCAGCTCAAGCCATTGCCGCTCGCCGACGACTGGACGTTCCTGCGCCGCGTGACGCTCGACACGTTGGGCCGGCTGCCGAATCGCGCCGAGGTCGAGCAGTTCTGTGCGCTCGACCCCACGGCCCGACGCACCGCTTGGATCGACCGACTACTGGCGAGCGACGAGTGGGCCGATCATTGGGTCGGCTATTGGCAAGATGTGCTGGCCGAGAACCCGAACATTCTCAACCCGACACTCAATAACACCGGCCCGTTCCGGTGGTGGATTTACGAGTCGTTCTTGGACAACAAGCCGTTCGATCGTTTTGCAACCGAGCTCATTCTGATGGAAGGGAGTGTGCTTGGCGGCGGGGCTGGGGGCTTCGCGATGGCGACTCAAAACGATGTGCCGATGGCCGCCAAGGCGCATGTCATCGGACAGGCGTTTCTGGCGATGGAGATGAAGTGTGCCCGCTGCCACGACGCGCCGTATCATGATTTTCGCCAGCGCGAGTTGTTCAGTTTGGCGGCAATGCTCAATCGCGCGCCACAAGCCGTCCCCAAGACAAGTAGCATACCGGTCTCGGACGAGGCGTTGCAGTCGTTGCTCGTGAAGGTCACGCTCAAGCCGGGCGAGAACGTGCCGCCCGAGTGGCCGTTCGCCGAGTTGGTCAACGGCTCGGCGGTGGTCGACATGCTGCAAGATCGCAACGACCGCCGTGAGCAGCTCGCCGCGCTCGTTACGTCGAACGACAATCATCGCTTCGCGCAGGTGATCGTTAATCGCCTCTGGCATCGGTACCTCGGCCGCGGCTTGATCGAACCGGTCGACGACTGGCAACAACAACAGCCCGTGCAGCGTGAGTTGTTCGACTGGCTCGAGCGCGAGTTGGTCCGAGGCGGTTACGACCTCAAGCATCTTGCGCGGCTGATCCTCGGCTCGCACGTGTATCAGCGGCAGTGTGTCGATCCCGCGGCGGTCGACGCCGAGCGGGCCAGCCTGTTCACGGGACCGGTGCGGCGGCGGATGTCGGCCGAGCAGATTGTCGATTCGCTGCTCTCTGCTAGTGGCAAAACGTTGAATGTCGAGGATATGAACATTGACGTCGACGGCTCGCGTCGCACCGATGTGTCGATCAACCTGGGGGCACCCTCGCGGGCTTGGCAATTCACCTCGCTGTCGAACGAGCGGGATCGTCCGAGTCTGTCGTTGCCCGCCGCCCAGACGGTGGTTAATGTGCTCGAAGCGTTCGATTGGCGCGGCGCGCGACAAGACCCTCGCACGCAACGTGCTCAGGAATCGACGGCCATTCAGCCAGCCGTGTTGGCCAACGGCATCTTTGCCAATCGGGCCACTCAACTCTCGGACGACAGCCAACTGACCGCTTTGGCCATTGCAGCGGACTCGCCCCAATCGCTGGTCGAGACCCTGTATTCGACGCTGCTCACCCGCCGAGCGACGGCCAGCGAGTTGGCGTTGTTTATCCCTTTGCTGCAGGATGGTTTTGCGCGGCGGATCGTGTCGCTCGATGCGCCGCCGCGTCGTGCCGTATCGCCTAAGCAGACGGGCGTCTCGTGGTCGAATCATCTCAAGAGCGAGGCCAATCAACGCAAGGTACAATTGGCTGTTGAACTAGAGGCGGGTGACCCGCCGACGGCTAAGCTCGATCCGGCTTGGCGTGAACGGGCCGAGGACATGATCTGGACATTGCTCAACTCCCCTGAATTTGTGATGGTGCCCTGATGACACGGATTGACTGGACATGCTCGCGACGTGATGTGCTTGCGGCGGGAGTCGCGGCGGGGATGACCTCGCTGGCCTCGTCGAACCTGTTGGCCGAGAAACCGCTGGCGGCCTCGTTGCCGCGCGGCAAGGCCGAGCACTGCGTGTTCGTGTGGCTCGGTGGCGGCGCGGGGCATATCGACACCTGGGACCCCAAGCGGCTCGGCGACCCCAAGGAGAAAAAGGCCGGCTCCTATTATCGCCCTATCGACACCGCCATCGCGGGGACGCAAGTCTGCGAGCACTTGCCGCGCTGCGCCGAACGACTCGATCGCTTCAACATCATCCGCAGCGTACACCATGAGGTGATTGACGAGCATGCCGCCGCGACGAACCGTGTCCACACGGGGCGACCTGTCAGCGGCACAGAGACGTATCCGTCCATCGGCTCGATCGTGGCTCATCAGCGCGGCAGCGCGGGGGACGGAGTGCCGGCCTACGTTTTGATCGGCTATCCGAACGTGACCCGTGGGCCCGGCTTTCTCGGCGCTCGCTATGGTTACATATATCTGACCGACACGCAAAGTGGCCCGGCGGGATTTACCCGCTCGAAGAACGTCACCGCCGAACGGCAAACGCGGCGCAATCAACTTCTCGAAGCGGTCCGTCGCGAGTATCGCTCACAACATGAGACCGAACGATTTGTGGCCGATTACGACGCGGCCGTCGCCGAGGCTTTACGCCTCAGTGGCCCACAATTCATGAACATCTTTCAGCTCGACCGCGAGCGCGACACGCTCCGCAACAGCTACGGCGGCGAGTTTGGCCAACGCTGCCTGCTCACTCGCCGCTTGATCCAGTCGGGTGTGCGGTTCGTCGAGGTGTCACACAATTTGAACTTCCTCAACGGCACCGGCTGGGATGTGCATAACGACGGCATCCTCGAACAGCACGAACTGATCCGCGAGTTGGACCAGGCGCTTGCCGCGCTCGTTGACGATCTGGAGCAGCACAAACTGCTCGATAAGACGTTGATTGTCGTGGCCACGGAGTTTGGCCGCCCTGCGCAATTTGACGGTGGCGGCGGACGCGGGCATCACAGCAAATCGTACAGCATCACGCTCGCCGGCGGCGGCTTGCGAAACGGATTCACGATCGGCACGACCGACGAGTTGGGGATGAAAGTCGTCGAGCGGCCCGTCTCGATCCCCGACCTGCATGCGACGATCCATGCCGCGCTCGGCATCGACCCCAAGGTCGAGCTATACAGCGGCGACCGACCGGTCCCCATCACCGACGGCGGCGTGCCTGTGAGCGAGCTGTTTAGCTAGGAGAATGCACTGCTGTTGGTGGATGAGATTGGCCCATCCTTCGAGATCGCTCTACACATATTGTTCGCGGAGCATCTCGGCGGCGGACTCGTCGAGCTGCTCGCTGCGGCGGACCTGCTCGAAGCGGTCGAGCAAGTCTTCGGGCGTGAGGCGGCGTTTCTCGACTCCTTGAAAGTCATGCAGCACGCGACCGCGGACCATCATGATGAGCCGGTCGCCCAGGTTGGCTGCCTGATGCATCGAGTGGGTCACCATCAGGGTTGTTAGGCGATCGCGGCGGATAAATTCTTCGGTGAGGCGGATGACCTGATCGGCGCTTTTCGGGTCGAGCGCGGCAGTGTGTTCGTCGAGCAATAGCAGGTCGGGCTTGATGAGCCCGGCCATGAGCAACGTGAGCGACTGACGCTGTCCGCCCGAGAGGCTGCCGATGGCATTATCGAGTCGGCCTTCCAGTCCGAGCCCCATCTGGCGAACCCGTTCGCGGAAGCTGTCTTTTTTGCGTCGACTGAGTGCGGGTCCCAAGCCGCGCCAGCGGCCTCGCTTCGAGGCGAGTGCTAAGTTCTCGGCGATGGTCATCGACGGCGCGGTGCCGCTGAACGGGTTTTGAAACACCCGGCCGATCAGTTTGGCGCGGCGGTGTTCGGGCCAGCGGGTGATATTGCGCCCTTGCAGGTGAATACTTCCCGAGTCGACGATGAACGAACCAGCCACCGCGTTGAGCAGAGTCGATTTGCCCGAGCCATTGGTGCCGATCACGATGACGAACGAGCCGTCGTCGATCTGTAGGTCGACCCCTTGGAGCGCGCGAACCTCGTTGGGGGTGCCGGCATGAAACGTTTTGTGGATATTGCGGATTTCGAGCATAAAAAGACCGTTAGCGACTGGGTGTTGACGGCGCGGTGCGCGACAGCCGCGACTTGAGGTGGGCCAGCGTGTTGGGCAAAAACAACGCCGCAAACACGAAGACGGCGGTGACCAGCTTCAGATCGTTCGGATTGAGACCCCAACGCAAAGCAATCGCCACCAGCAGGCGAAATAAGATCGAGCCCATCACCGCGCCGCAGATCAGCCAGCTGACCTGTTTCGAGCCGATGAGCGATTCGCCGATGATAACGCTGGCAAAACCCAGGACGAGCATGCCGATGCCCATCTGCACGTCGGCAAAGCCTTGATATTGAACCAGCAGCGCGCCGGCGAGGGCGATCAGTCCGTTGGCCAGCGCCAGACCGAAGGTCGTCATCCAGCCGACATTGACTCCCTGAGCGCGAATCATCTGCTCGTTGTCGCCGCTGGCGCACATGGCGAGCCCGATATTGGTGCGAAGAAACACATACAAGCCAACGCCAACCACCGTGACGATTGCCGCCACTAAAGCCGCGACGTAGACATCTTGCCAGGGTAACTGCCATCTCCAGAGTGACAGCTTGGCATCGACGGCGACCCATTGCTGCATTTGAGTGAAGATGGTTTCTTCGTTGAGCAACGGCAGATTGCTCTTGCCCATGACACGCAGATTGACCGAGTACAGTGCGGTCATCACGAGGATTCCGGCGAGCAGACCGTTGATGTTGCAGCGTGTGGCGAGCACGCCGGTCACGGTTCCCGCGGCGGCTCCGGCGAGCGCACCGGCGAGCGTGGCCAACCAGGGATTCACCCCCGCGATGAGCAAGGTGGCGGTGGTCGCACCACCGAGGGCAATGGAACCGTCGACGGTCAGATCGCGGAAGACCAAGATGCGAAAGCTGATCAGGACGCCGAGCGCCAACAGCGCCAGGATCATTCCCATCGTGAACGAGCCGACGAGCAACGTCATGACGCACCCTCCGCGTGGGCAATTCGTCCGAGTGGGCCGACCCAGCAGGCGCCGCTGACCAGTTCACTCTCGCCGCCGCCGGTGATAGCCCGATCGTCGTTGAGTAAATGCAGCACGGCTTGCAGGTCTTCGTCGCCGAACAGAGAAGCCACGGTGTCTTGTAATTCCAATTTGCGTTTTTTCAGCGGACGATACGAAAAGACTGCCGCGTGAAAATGTCCATGAATCGAGCTGCCCTTGGCAAGCGGTCGAACGAGCGGGGCGAGCGGAGCGGTTGCGCCACTCGGCGGCTCCTGTAGCGCGACCCCCACGATCAGTGCGAGCGAGTGCTGGCAGACGTGTTCGGGCGTGAATGACAACCACTGTCGTACTTCGGGATGAGCAAAGGTGGGCCGGGCGTGCATCTCGGCGGTGGGCGATCGGCGCAGGGTCGCACCGATCAGTCCGTCGGCCTCGGCGATGAAGACCATCGCGGCGGCGGGCGTTTTGGCATGTTTGAGACACTGCTCGACCAGGCTCGAAAATCGCACCTTCGTAGCGCCGCCGTCGGGATGAAAGCGGATCATTCGGGCAAAACTTCCCGAGCACGAGAGCCCGTACAGGACATGCGGTTTGGGGACAAAATCGGCGGTGGCCAACTGATAGTCGGGCTTACCGCCGGCGGGGGTGGGTTGCACCGCGACGCCCCCGGCCACGGCCAGAAATTCGCCGAGCCGTCGGGCGCTGTCGGTCGGGTCGTTGCCCAACGCACCGATGCCGAGCGCGAGTGAGTTGGTCCCCAGCGGCACGGCGCGGCTGGCCTGCGGTATGTGCGCGCGGTTGGTGAATTGCGTGGGATCACCCCAAAGATGACAGTCGAGCTTCGCGCTAGCTTGCAGTTCATACATTTCCAACTGCAGGCCACTGGTGCCCGAGATGAGCATCGAGGGCATGATGGTCGTCGCTCGGGCACCGCCCGACCACTTGGCGAGATCTTCGGCGGTACACATCAACATCTTGGCAACGCCGGAGAGTCGGATCACCTCTTCGACGTGCGCTGCGGCCGTCTTGACGCCGAACATGCCTTGAACGGCGCGAAATCGTTTATGAGCTCGAATGAGCGCGCCCAGTCCGGCTGAGCTCATGTACTCGACGTTGCCGAGATCGACGACCACCGCGTGCTGTCCTTTGCGGAGGATTTCGTCAACGGCGTCGTTGAGATCCGAGGCCGAATCGTTATCGAGCCGCCCGCGAATCGAGATTTCGAGCAGTCCGCCGGCGGCTGTGGTGGTGATTTGCATCAGTTCAATATCGGCTAAGGCTTAATGACTTTGTCGGCTCGCTGGATGAGTTCGTCGGGCAAGATCAGCCCGCACTCGGCGGCGGCGGCCGGATTAACGATCAACCGGCTTTTGGTGACGCGGTGAAAGGAGACCGCGGCGGGGCTCTCGCCACGCAGCACACGAGCTGCGATCTCGCCGGAGTCGACTCCCATGTCATGAAAATCGCGTGTGAGCACGACCGACGCCCCTTGGGAAGCAAGCCCACCGAGAAACGCAAACACCGGTAACTTGGCTCGTTGTGCGGCCCGAGCGATGCTCGGAAACGTTGTGCCGGCCAGATTTGAATTCGGTAAACAGATCAGATCGATCTGTTGGGCACATAACGACTGGGCTGCGTCGGGTACATCCGAAGGCGAGTTGATGGGGAGCGAGATCAGTTCCAGGTCCGCTTGCTTCATTGCGGCGACAAGCAGTTTGTGCGAGTACGCCGAGTTGCTCTCGGCCGGATTAAACAGAGCGCCAATCCGCTTGGCCTTGGGAAGCAACTGTTGAATGATGGGTAGCATGGCATCGACATCGTTCGCGCCGTACGCGCCGGTAATCAAGGGATGGTGGTCCGTGTCGGTCTCTCCGACGCCGGCCCCCGACTGAAACGGATTGGCCACCATCGTGAACACAATCGGAGTGGATCGCGTACGTTTCGAGACCCCCTGCAACGCTTGCGTCGAGACGGTCAGGATCAGGTCGGGCTGCCGAGTGAGCGCCGCGTCGACCAGCGTGTTGAGCGTGGCCATATCTCCCTGGGCACTCGAAATCCGCAACTCAAAATCCTTACCATCGGTCAACTGAGCTTGCTTGAGTCCGTCGCGCAGTCCGGCAATGGCTTCTTCCGTGTCTTGGGTGCTGATGTAACTGACAATCTCGACCTTGGCTTGGCTTAGCAGCGGCTTGAGTTTGTCGTGCTGTCCTTGCTCGTCGAGGATCGAGTCGGCGCGATCGAGCAACGCTTGTGGGAAGCTCCAGAGCGGGCCAAGCCCGGCGAGGGCGAGCTTGTTGAGCATGAGTCGCGGCGGGATGGCCAGTTGCACCGGCAGCTTGGCGATCGATTCGCCGCCGAGCACCTGCGCGGCGAGATGGCCGGTGCTGCGACCGACCTCATAGTAGTTGGCCCCCACGTCGAAGAGTGTCCCCTTGGCGATATTGCCGGGGATGCACGTAAAGACTGGGATACTAGCGGCCTTGGCCACCTTGACGACCACGTCGGTCGCGGCGAGCACCGTGACATCGCCACCGATCCAGAGGGCGTCGACTCCGCGCGTGGTGAGTGACACGGCCGCCTCTTTGACCGATGAGGTGTTCTCGGCGTTCGCTTCGAGCAGCTCCATCTTGAGCTTGGCACAGGCCTCGCGAGCCATTCGAGTGCTTATCTCGGAGTTCACCTCAGAGGGGTTCCACACCACGCCGATTCGCGAGAGCTTCGGGTTGATTTGCTTGGCTATCTCGAGCGACTCGGTGGCCGGGGGGAGGGTGCCGAGGCCGACGAGATGCGCAGGGTGATCGAGCGGTTGATCGCCGATGCCGACACCGCTGGCACGCGGATCGCTGACCAAGCAAAATACATGCGGCACGCGGCCTTGCTTGTTGGCATTGGCCACGGCTTGCAGGCAAGATGTGCTCAGCGTCATCACCAGATCGTAGCCGCCGCTCGTGACCTCTTGGGCCATCGTGTTGGCCGTGGCCGTGTCCCCTTCGGCATTGAGCCGCCGAACCTCGATGTTCTGTCCGACCATATAGCCGCGCTCACGCAAGCCGGCCAGAACACCGGCCGCGCCGTCTTCCATAATCGGCTGCGAGGCCATTTGCAGCAGTGCGATTTTGTAGACCCGATCGGCTGCCGAGCCCGACGAGTGGGTCACTTGCAACGAGCGTCGTGGCGCGTCGGAGAACAGCAATATGGCTGACGCAATAGCGATCAGCGACAAACCCAGCGATAGACGTTTAACGATTTGCAACATGCTCTCAGAACTGAAGTATGGCTATTCGATCGATCTCGACATCGAACGTGACCGGCAGAGGACGATCGACTACTTGGCTTTTACTCCGCTGAGCGGGTGCTGCGTGACCGCGTTCCAGGCCAGTTCTTGCAGCAGTGTGTTGAGCTTGGCGGTCGTTTCGGCGTCGCCGCTGATCTTGAGTTGCGGCGGAACCGGTAGCCCGACCGGACTGCGTCCGTAGATCTGACCGTAATACACGTAGGCGACGACCACGGTGAGCGGTGACGTGGCGTGGCCGATCGCGTCGGTGAACAGGTCGGTCTGCTTGGTGAGTCCCGGCGCCGCGCCCTCGGCAATCTTCTTACGCAACGCCATCACAGCTTGTCCCACCGGTGCGACGAACACACGCGGCTTGCCGGCGTACTTCTCGTTGAGCATCGTCACGTGAGCGTCGATCTCTTGAAAGTACTTGTCATGATCGGCCTGAAGTTTAGGCAGGTCGACCACGTCACGATTCGGTGCCGGTACTTTCTCTTTTTTGAAATTGACGTTGGTATCGAACGGCAGCCAAAACTCCTGCACCAGCACACGAATCTGCGGGCTCTTTTCAGAGGCGAGGCGGACGAAGTTTTCGATCCCCTCGTCGGGCAGGTAAATCGGGGCCATCGTCAGCACGTCCAGCTTGCCCGACTCGAGCGTGGCTTTGGACTTGAACTTGTCATCGGCCACATCCCAGTGTTGAATGACCAGCGAGCCACCAATGCCCGAAGCGCCGACCTGTTGGTGATCGGTAATGCCCGCCGACTTGGCGAGTCCGCCGAGAATGCCCGGCATGAACATGTGAAAGCTGTGACCGATCGAATAGATCCGTTGGCCTTGAGGCACTGCGGATGAAGCCGAGGTGGCGGGATTCTGCTGGGCCCGGGCGATCGAGTGGATCGGCAGTGACACGCACATGCCGAACAGCAACGCAATCCAACGACGACGAACCATTAGCGGCATGGTGAACCTCGGCGAGAAAAAGGCGGACGGAGAATTCGATGAGCAGCAGTTTAACGAACCGAAACGCAAATTGCGAACGGCGGACCGTCTCTGCGTAGCCTACCGTGCGTGGCGACGTGGCATGGGGCGCTCGACGGCGTCGCGGGCCGCGAGTTCGGCGGCCGTGCGGACAATCCCTTCCACGTCGAGGCCCAAATCGGCTAGCAGTTCGTTACGCTCGCCGTGCTCGATCCAGCGGTCGGGAAGCCCCAGCCGGTGAATGCGTCCGGCATTGAGTCCTGCATTGGCGGCCGCTTCGAGCAGCGCCGAACCAAAGCCCCCTTGCAAGCAACCTTCTTCCAGGGTGATGACCCACTGGCAACATTCGACGGCCCGCAGCAGCGTCTCGGTATCGAGCGGCTTGACGAACCGCGCGTTGATGACGCCGACGTCGATGCCCTCGTCGCGTAATTGCTGGGCGGCCTTGAGCGCATGGGTCAACAGCGTACCGCAGGCGACGAGCATCACCTCGTGTCCCCATTCGAGCACCTCGGCCTTGCCGAGCTCGATGGGCGCGGCGACGCGCTCGATCTGCTCGCTCGGCGCCTTGGGGTATCGAATCGAGCAGGGCGCATCGTGATGCAGCGCAAAGTCGAGCATCGCCGGCAGATCCAGCTCGTCGCCGGGAGCCATCACAACCATGTTCGGGAAGATCCGCATGTATGCTAGGTCGAACACGCCATGATGCGTCGGGCCTTCGGGGCCCGTCAGTCCCGCGCGGTCGAGCAGGAATGTCACCGGCAGATTTTGGAGCGCGACCTCCTGGAATATCTGGTCGTAGCTGCGTTGCAGGAACGTGCTGTAGATGTCGACGATCGGTCGGATGCCGACCTTGGCTTGTCCGGCGGCGAAGGCGACCGCGTGCGACTCGCAAATGCCGGTGTCAAAAAATCGCTGCGGAAAGTCGGCCCGTACTTGCTCGAGGTTCGTCCCCTGGCACATGGCCGCCGTGAGCACGGTGACATCATCGCGCGACGACAACTGTTGATGGATCGCGGCGCTGGCGACGTTCGTGTAGGCGCGGCTGCCACTCTTCTTGATCGAGAGTTGCCCGTCGTGGCCGCAGACGAACGGCGCGGGCGTATGGAAGAAGACGGGGTCTTCCTCGGCGGGCTTGAAGCCGTGCCCCTTCTCGGTGACTACGTGCAACAAGACAGGACCGTCGACATCGCGAACGAGCCGCAGGTATTTCATCAGGTGGGCCAGGTTGTGCCCGTCGATGGGACCCATGTAGCGGAAGCCGAGTTCCTCGAAGAGCATGCCGCCGTGCAGACCGGCCTTGACCGACTCTTTCACGTGCCAGAGGAAATTCTCGATCGGCTCGCCGACCCCGGCCGGCATTTTGCCCAGTGCCTTGACCACCTCGTGCTTGATCCCTTCGTACCACGGGTTGAGCCGCAGACGGTCGAGATACTCGGCCAGTCCGCCGACGCGCGGACAGATCGACATTTGATTGTCGTTCAGGATGACGAGCATTTTGCTCTTGAGCCCGCCGGCGTTATTGAGCGCCTCGAAGACAATGCCCGAGGGGAGCGCGCCGTCGCCGATGACCGCGACGCTGTGGCGACCGTCTGCCGCACGGAGCAGGTTGTCGCCGCTGTTCAAGCCGAGTGCCGTCGAGACGCTGCAACCCGCGTGACCGGTCATGAACAGGTCATAGTCGCTTTCCTTCGGGTTAGGGAAGCCCATCAGGCCTCCCTTGGTCCGCATCGTGTCGAAACGACCGTAGCGGCCCGTGAGCATTTTGTGCGGATAGCACTGGTGGCCGGTGTCCCAAATGAGTCGGTCGCGGCTAAAGTCGAACACGCTGTGTAGCGCGAGCGTGAGTTCGACAACTCCCAGATTGCTGGCAAAGTGCGCGGCGCGTTGTGAGACGAGCGAGCAGAGCGTGTCGCGCATCTCCTGAGCGAGTTGTTCGAGTTGAACAATGCTCAGTCCTTGCAGGTCGCGCGGCGAGTTGATCTGCGGCAGCAGTGGTTCCATTTATCGATCCCTTTCCGCGACAAAGCGTGCGAGAGCGTCCAGCCCTTCGGCCGCTGGGAGCAGATGAGCAATCGCCTCGCACGAGCGCGCCGTGAGCTGGCTCGCGCGGCGACGACTCTCGTCGATACCCAACAGACCGGGAAAGGTCAGCTTGCCATGAGCGACATCCTTGCCGACCCGTTTTCCCAACGTGGCTTCATTCCCCTGCACATCGAGCAGGTCGTCAACGATCTGAAAGGCCAGCCCGAGACACTCGCCGTACTCGCGGAGTGCCGCGTGTTGTTCGGCGCTCGCGCCGGCCGTCAAGGCTCCGAGTTGCAACGGTGCCAGGAACATCGCGCCGGTTTTGCGACGATGAATGGCCTCGAGCGTCTCGAGCGTTTGCGGCTTGTCCTCGGCCAGGTCGTCGGTCTGCCCGCCGACAAGCTGACACGCACCAGCAGCTTCGGCCAACACGGCACAGCAGCGGGCAGCGACACTCGGCGGTTGAACGTCACGCGCCAATACTTCAAAGGCTAATGTGAGCAGCGCGTCGCCGGCGAGAATCGCCAGCCCCTCACCGTAGACGACATGGTTCGTGGGCCGACCGCGACGCAAGTCGTCGTCGTCCATCGCGGGCAGATCGTCATGGATGAGCGAATAGGTATGGATCATCTCGACAGCACATGCGGCGGGCATGGCCTCCTCAATCGATCCACCGCAAGCCTCGGCCGCACTTAACACGAGCAGCGGACGTAATCGTTTGGCCGGGGCCAACAAGCTGTAACGCATCGACTCGCGCAAGCGAGCAGGGCAGCCGTCCCCCAATTGTGTGCAAAGGTCCAGTGCTGACTCGACAGCAGGCCCCAGTTGGGCAGCATAATCGGCGAAAGACAGTCGAGTCGGAAGCATCAAGGGCGCAGGGGGTTAAGATCAGCGGGCGGCTAAAAAGCCCAAGCCAAACCAAATCCTATTCTAAAACAGACCGCGTGGCTCGTCTATCTGGCCCGACGGAGGGGGGGCGGCCGGCGGATCGACTGCTTTTTTGCTCGCTGACCGCCGCCGCGAGCGGGTCTCGCTCGGAGAATTCGCCTCGGCCGTGGCAGTGTCGTCGAACGAAACCACCACGGGATTGCCTGCCGCATCGACGCCGACGAGCTGCTCGATCCGCCGCTGCGCCTTGTCGAGCAGACCGTAGCACTGTTTGAGCAGCCGGACGCCGGTCTCGTACTGTTCGAGCGACTCGGCGAGCGCGAGTTGGCCATCTTCGAGCGCGCGGACAATCTTTTCCAGCTCGGCGACCGCGGTCTCGAAGCTAGCTGCCGGGGGCGGTTCAGTCGCTGGGGTCACCAAGGTCTCCTCAGTAGGATACGCACGGGGTGCGTACCATGCTTGTCAAAAAACATGGCGTGCTCGTAACAGGTACGCACGGGGTGCGTACCCTACAGGCTCTACGGGATGGTCGCCGTCGAAGTTCGTAAAAAAATCTCTGCCGTCGTGCTGTCGTTGCCGGCCTAAAACTCGGCGCTGCCGGGGGTGCGGGGGAAGGGAATCACGTCGCGAATGTTCGTCATGCCGGTGATGAATTGCAGCACTCGTTCGAGACCCAAGCCGAAACCGCTGTGGGGCACCGTGCCGTAACGTCTCAGATCGGCATACCAGGCATAGTGCTCAGGGTTCAAGCCCTGCTCGACCATCCGCTGCTCGAGCACGTCGAGCCGCTCTTCACGCTGGCTACCGCCGATGATCTCGCCGACGCGCGGTACCAGGATGTCCATCGCCCGGACCGTCTTGCCGTCGTCGTTCACACGCATGTAGAACGGCTTGATGGTGCGGGGGTAGTCATACAAAATCACGGGACATTTGAAGTGCACCTCGGTCAGGTAGCGTTCGTGTTCGGCTTGCAGGTCGCGACCCCAAGAGACCGGATACTCGAACGTCTGGCCGCTCTTTTCGAGCACCTCGACGGCCTCGGTGTACGACAGTCGCAAGAACTTGGCGGCGAGCAATTGTTCGAGCGTGTCAATGGCCGTGGGCTCGATGCGGAGCTTGAAAAACTCCATGTCCTCGGCGCAGTCGCGGAGCACGTCGCTGAAAATTCGCCGCAAGAACGACTCGGCCAGGTCCATGTTGTCGGTGAGTTCGTAGAACGCCATCTCGGGCTCGATCATCCAGAACTCGGCCAGATGGCGCGAGGTGTTCGAGTTCTCGGCTCGAAAGGTTGGTCCAAAGGTGTAGACCTTGCCCAGGGCGCAGGCGAAGATCTCGGCTTGCAGCTGCCCGCTCACCGTGAGGAACGAGGGTTTATGAAAGAAATCGAGCGCGTAGTCGACGCCCCCATTGCCGGCCGGAGGCTGGGGTTGCTTGGGGAGCTGTTCGAGATTCAACGTCGTCACGCGGAACATCTCGCCAGCCCCTTCGCAGTCGCTGGCCGTGATGATGGGCGTATGGACGTAAAGGAATCCTTGCTCGTGAAAGAATTGGTGGATCGATTGGCACACGCGATGCCGGACCCGCGCGATCGCGCCGAAGGTATTGGTCCGCGGCCTTAGATGGGCGATCGTTCGTAGGAACTCGAACGAGTGTTGCTTTTTCTGCAACAAATACGTTTCCGGATCGCTCCAACCGTGGACATGCAGGGCCGAGGCTTGGATCTCGGTGGCCTGTCCCTTGGCGGGCGAGGCCTTGACGAGCCCCTCGATCGTGACGCTGCAACCGGCCGAGAGGTGTTTGATTTCGCTTTCGTAGTTGGCGAGCGAGGCGTCGGCAATGACTTGCACGTTGCCTTGTGACGAGCCATCGTTGAGCTCGATGAAGCTGAAGCCCCCCTTCGAGTCGCGACGGGTGCGGACCCAGCCTTGCAAGCGAACTTGACGACCAACGGCCGACGCCTGACGCGCGGCAGCGACGGTGAGTTTATCCATAAACATCCGGTTCCTACGACACGAACAGGCTCATCACGATAGAGGGTTGCACGCGCGTCTCTCCCACTCAATCGCAGCAGGAGAGACGTTAAGCCGACCGCGCGTTGTCGTTTGATGCGCTGGGGGGCACAGCCTTGGGATCAGCGTCTGGCGACAACAACTCACGTCGCACGATCGGCGTGGACGCCGGGGCCTCAACACCCAACCGTACCGCTTGCGACGCGACTTTGGCAACGGTAATCGTGATATCGTCGCCGATTTGGATTTGCTCGCCGAGCCTGCGAGTAAATACGAGCATGATTCACCCTCCGTGGTTACTTGGCGGCTACTGAATGATAGACGCACCAGTCCGGCGGTACCGGTCGGCAAGCCACAAGGGCCCGACGGCCGGCGGCCACCCGCCAGACCAGTAGGCGTGCTAGCATATCAGCGATAGCGGGGGCAGGCAACCATTTCAGTCCCCCTCCCTCTGGGCTCACAGAGAACTCCCGTGGTAAGCCGTCCGGTTTCGAGTACGATAGAGGGCTATAAGACAAGCCTTTGCGGCAGGTCTCCTCCCACCGGGCAACATCCCGTTGCCCACGCGTAACCGCCCACCCCGACGATTCGCCCATGAACGCTATTCAACTGCGCACGCTGTGGCAGCGTCTGAAAATCGATTCACGGTCGGCTGGGTTTCTGGCGTTGGCTAGCTGCCTCGGTTGCCAGCAAGCAGCACCGTTGCCGAAGCTCCCCACCCGCTCGACAGCGGTGGAACGAGAGAGCCTCCCGGCCGACACCGTCGCCGCTCAGGAGCGCGAGTGGCCCGTCACGGTCCGCGTGCAAGGGAGTTTGCTCGGTGATGAGCATGCGGTGGTGGGGGCTCATGTCGCCGGTCGGGTCAAGCGCGTGCTGGTCGACTTGGGCTCGACCGTCCAGAAAGGAGACGTGCTGGCCGAACTCGACAGCGAGGACTTTGACCTCCGGGTGCGACAGGCCGAGGCGAACATCGAACAAGCCCGGGCTCGGTTGGGGCTCAAGCCCAACGAGCCGGTCGAGCAGTTAGTCCGTGCAGATTCGCCCACGGTGCTGCAAGAGAAGGCCGTGCTCGAAGAGGCGCAGGACCTTTACGATCGGGCCGAGACGCTCTACCGACAAAACACGATCACGGCCGCCGAATTTCAGCAGCGCGAGGCCAAGCTCCGCGTGGCCGAGGCCAAGTACAACGCATCTCTGATCGCGGTCGACGAGCAGTTGGCTCAACTCGCGGTGCGGCAGACCGAGTTGGCCGTCGTGCGACAGCAGCAGAGCGAGACCATCATTCGTGCCCCCTTCACTGCCACAGTGCAGCAGCGTCTCGTCGCGCCGGGTGTGTACGTACAGGTCGGTCAAGCGGCGGTGTCGCTGGTGCGGACCGATCCGCTGCGGTTTCAGGCCAGTGTGCCGCAGCGCTCAGCGATGCGCGTGCAGGTCGGACAAAGCGTGCAAGTGATTCTCGAAGGGCTCGACCACCCGATCGCTGGTCGAGTCGATCGGGTCAGCCCCTCGCTTGATTTAGCCAGTCGTTCGTTGCTGCTGGAAGTTGATGTCCCCAACGCGGGCTCCAAGCTCCGAGCGGGCCTGTTTGCCGAAGCGGATATTCTGATTGACCAGCATGCGCGGACGATCGCGGTACCCGCCTCGGCGGTGGTCGAGTTCGCCGGCGTCGAAAAGGTGCGGGTCATCGAGAACGGTCAGCCCCATGAGCGACGCATCGTTACCGGTCGCCGCTCGGCCGATTGGGTCGAAGTGCTCGATGGCCTCAGCGTAGGTCAGCCGATCGCCGTGCAACGACGTCGTACGGCCGAGAGCGAGGTCGCCAACTCGACCGAGTCAAGCGAATCGCCGGCCTCGCAAAGCCACCCGGGCGTGTCGGAGTAATCACTCCTGGGCGACTATTTCTTCGTCGAGCCGATGCAGTAGAGCCACTCTTGTCGCTGACCATCGGACTTGGATGCGACGCGCATGTAAATCTGCCCGCCACAAACGGCGCTGGTGGCGTAAATATCGTCGCCGAGTTGGTTCTCGGCCACCTGACGGTACTCATCCGGTCGAGCCTCGAATATGAACGTTTTGCCTTCCTGGTTCGTTGCGTAGATCAGGTTACCGACGAGCACGGGTGATGAGTTGAACGTGCCACCCAGTCGCGACTTCCACAGCTCGTCGCCGGTGCTCGATCGCCAGCAGTACGCAATGCCCGCGTCGGTCACGGTGAACAAGAGCCCCTGATGCGCGAGCATCGAGGGGACATAAGTCTGGATGTTGTTCTGCCAAGCGACCTTGCCGGAACCATCAGCTAAGACGGCGACCGTGAGCTTTTTCGGATACCCGCCGCTGGCGAAGACGAGCTGCCCGTCGGTGACGATCGAGCCGACACATTCGGTGGTCGAGCCTTCGATCTCCCAGAGTTGCTTGCCCGAGCGCGGGTCGAGGCTCAGTACATGATCGCAACCGCAAAGGACGAGTTGTTCGCGGCCGGCGGCTGTGAGCACGGCGGGTGACGTGTAGTTCGGCTGCTTGGGTCGTTCGTGGCGCCAGACGATTTTGCCGGTGAGACGATCGAGTCCCGCCACCGCGCCACCGGCTTTATTATCACTAGCGACCAGCACGAGCGACTCGTAAATGATCGGCGAGGATCCGAAGCCCTGATGGGTGACAAAGTCTGAAATACGTGTTTGCCAGATGTGCTTGCCATTCAGATCCAGGGCGGTGGTCAGTACGCCTCCTTGGTTCACAAAGTTGATGTAGAGTCGTTCGCCATCGCAGGCCACGGTGGACGATGCTTGCGAGCTCTTTTGATGTCCCTTGAGTTCAAAGCCTCCGCGATGCACGTCGACCTTCCACAGCTCGCGGCCCGTGGCGCGATCGAAACACAGCACGGACTGGACCTGCTCAGGCACGTCGGCCGTGGCCAGAAAGACCCGATCGCCAACGACCGTCGGTGAGCCGTGACCGCGGCCGCTCACCTTGACCTTCCACCGTACGTTCTCGCTTTCGCTCCAGTGCGTGGGAGGCGTGGGTTGTGCGGCCGCGATACCGTCGCCCGATCGACCGCGCCATTGCGGCCAGTCACCCGTGCTCAGCGACGGCAGCGCCTCGGCCGCCATCGAGACGGTCGAACTCAGGACGAAGAGCACGCACAACAAACGAACGACGATCGAATAGCACTTCATAACCGAGCAACCTGTGAAAGATAAACAAAAGTGAGTTGGCTTGTCTTGATGAACTACAGTCGCGGCGCGGCTGGCTTGAACGGGGCCTGATACGCTTGCGCGCCGCGCACCTTGACCTTGCGCTTGTACACACGATCGCCACAGGTCGCGTAGATTGTGTCGAAATTCGGCCCGCCAAAGGTCAAGTTCGACACCTTGCCATTAGGCGTTGGAATGATGCAATTGACGCGACCGGCTTGATCGCAGACCTGCAACCCGAGCCGCGTGGCCACATACAACCGGCCGTCACGGTCGACCCGCAGGCCATCGGCTCCGCTGTCGTCAGCCATGTCGCTCATGTGCAAGTGGTAGTACCGCTGCTTATGAGCCAACGAGCCATCGGCCTTGATCTGGTAGCTGTAAACCCAGTGGGTGCGACTGTCGGCCACGTACAATAACGACTGATCGGGAGAGAGCGTCAGCCCGTTCGAGAATTTTAGCCCCGTGTCGACGACCTGCTTCTCTCCCTTGGGGCTGATGTACCAGACTTTGCTCGGGTCGGTCCCGTTCCAGCCGGGGTTCGTTACATAAATGCCTCCATTGTGGCGGACGACGAGATCGTTGCCGCGGAAACCGTCGGCGATGACGCTCGCCTTGCCGGTTGCGTCGTAAGCGATGATTTGCTCGGCGCCACCGGCCACGCTGTAAAGTCGTCCGTCGGGACCAAAGGCCTGGCCATCGCCACGTTTCGTGTCATCAAGGAACACCGCGGCTTTGCCATCTGTGCCGACCTTATAGGTCTTGTTGTTCGGGACATCGTTGAAGAAGACTTCGCCCTGAGCGTTGACCGCGGGCCCCTCGGTGAACTTGAACCCCTCGGCGACCAGTTGCCATTCTTCGCCCGGCAGCAGAATGTCTTTCAATTGCGGCGAGCCGAGGCCGGCTTGGACCGCCTCGGGCCAGCCCTTCCAAAGCCAGCGAATGGCTTGCGGGAAGATTTCGGTCGCGTGCTTGCCGTTGTGACCGCCGTCGCCCCATTCGTGGTTCACCTCGTAGCCAGCAAAGCTGAGCGCTCGTTGCAACTCCTGATTGGCCATCCACCAGTCGCCACCGTAGATGTTCAGGTCATTGCTGCCGTCTTCGAGAAATATTCGGATCGGCTTCGGTTCGTACTTGCGCACGAGCGTGGCGTAGCTGTGTCCGCCGCGCAGACCCACGTAGGTGCCGATGGCGCTAAACACGCGGCGAAAAGCGTCCGGGCGTTCCCAGGCCGCCGTGAAGGCGCAGATCGCCCCGCTGCTCGACCCGGCGATGCAACGGTCGTTACCGTTCTTCGAGAGTCGAATCGCGCGTCCATCGGTCGTTTCGAGCTTCTCGATCTCGGGGAGCAATTCGTCCAACAGAAAGCGCGCGTAGCCGTCGCCGAGCCCGTCGTACTCGTACGAGCGATTAAAGCGGTCGAGCGCTTCGTCGGAGGTGGCCTTAACGCGACCGTGCATCACGAACACGCCGATCATCACCGGCAATTCTTGTTTGTGGATCAACTCATCGAACACCGCCGGGGCGTTGTACTGAATGCCATCTTGGTTCACGTACACACACGCGGGCTTGGCGGGGTCATACTGCCGTGGGACATAGACCCAGAAGTCGCGAACCGTGCCGGGGAACACCTTGCTGCTGCTGAAACTGTACTTGGTGACGTCTCCCTTGGGCCAAGCCGGGTCGGCCGCCTCGCTCCGCGAGACGAGTGCCCAAGTCGAGAGCATTAAGACCCATAAGCCCAGGGTGCGTGACAACGTTTGCATCGATGCAATTCCTCGGTAAGACAGTCGAATATCGAAGGTGCAGCTATCGTAACCGATTGTACGTGGCGATACCAAATCAGCGCGACGCGGTTGTTATGGTGGTCTGCTTCAGCCAGTCGGCCGCACGCTCGGTCCAGGTATGCACGACCGAGTCCTTGACGCTACGCAGTCCGTAGCCGTGACCGCCGTTGTGAAAGATATGCAACTCGGTCGCGACATTTTGCTGCTTGAGCTTGGTGTAGAAGGCGGCATTGCCTAGCGGGATCGTGCCGTCGTTGTGGGCCACTGACATGAAGATCGGCGGGGTGTCGGCCGACACGTGCAGCTCTTCGATCAGTTTTTCCTGCTTCGCGTCCCACAGTCCGCCGGCATATAACAGCATGGCGAAGTCGGGTCGGCAGGATTGTTCGTCGACCGCGTCGCGAGCCGTGTACTCGGGGGTTTTGAATCGCGTGCTGGCGAGTGCAGCCGCTTGGCCTCCGGCACTAAAGCCTAGCAAGCCAAGCTGTTTCGGATCGAGTTTCCACACGGCTGCGTTGGCACGCAGCAGACGCATGGCCCGCTGCGCGTCTTGTACCGGCCGACGCCAGTGGGGGCCATTCGAGGCGTCGATCGTCCGATAGCGGAGCACGATGCCCGTGATGCCGAAGCGATTCAGCCAGCGGGCAGCCTCGACCCCTTCTTTGTCATGCACGACGTAACGGAAACCGCCGCCGGGCATGATCACGACCGCCGCGCCGCTCTTGTTGTCGACCGGTGGCTCGTAGAACTCAAGGAGTGGCTGAGTGATACCACCGATACGCGTGGCGGGCGGTTCTTCGTTCGGTCGCGCCGGCAGTGTTTCACCGGTCTTCATGGTGGTTTCGCCTGGCGCGCGTTCAGGCCACACAGGCACGACTCGCAGTGGTTCATCGGCGCGCAGCCCACCGGCGATCAACACGACCATGAAGATGCTGATCGCTCCATCGTGTCCCAGGCGTTGGTTCCAAGTCATGACAGTGTCCTCAGGCGAGATGTTGCGGTTCGGTGCTGCGTGGTTGGTAAGACTGTAACCCGGCGGCAAATCATTTCCTAACCGATTCCTTGCCGGTTTCTAAACGAAGACGGCTATTGTGCCAAAGTCGCTTGCTCGTCATCTTATGGGATGCAGATGCGTTCGCTACGGAGGCGCGGTTTCAGGAAGACCAGCGCCGTCGTCAAGAGTCTGTCAGGATGCGGTTCACTATGTCTCAACATCAATTTCGTCAACTGTCGTTGCTTCGCGAGAAGATCTTGCATGTCGGCGCGACGGTCGAGTCGGCTTTAAGCAAAGCCGTCACCGCCGTCGTCAACCGCGACGCGCAATTGGCGGCCTCGGTCGTCGATCAGGACGATGTCATCGATCGGCTGGAAGTTGAAGTCGAAGAAGAATGCCTCAAGACCCTGGCGCTGCATCAGCCCGTGGCCGCCGATCTGCGGCTCGTCGTGTCGATTCTGAAGATCAACAACGACCTCGAGCGGATGGGAGACTTGGCACGCAATATCGCCAAACGGGGCATTTACCTGGCGCAACAGCCACCGAGTGATTTTGCCAGTGAAGTCCGTGGGATGGCCAATAAGGTGCAGTCCATGGTCAAACGCTGCCTCGACTCACTGATCGAGCAAGACACGGCCAAGGCTCGCAAAGTGCGCGAAGACGACGACGAAGTCGACGCCATCAACAAGCATCTTCAGACCATGGTTCGCAGCAGCCTTCGCGAGGCGCCGCATGATATTGAGACCGCGCTCAAATGGAGCGCCGTGTCAAAGAACCTGGAGCGGATCGCCGACATGGCGACGCATATCGCCGAGGACGTAATCTATATGGTTGAAGGCGATATCGTTCGTCATCGTGCCGACGATTAAGGGGCGCTGTCTGAGCCTCTAAGCTTCATCTCGATTCGAGTTCGTGCCCGATGCCCCCATCGGGTCTGGCGAAATCGACTGGACCGCCGGCGTCGCGGAGTCTAGCTTAGAAGCAGGTTGAATTGCATTCCTCCCCCCCCTGCTTTATTCCTGCCTTGACTCAGTTGTTGTGCCGGAGAATACCTGCATGCGTCGAACGCTTCGCATCATGGTGTTGGTTGTCGTTCTGCTCACCGAATCGCGGGCATCCTGGGCCGCCGAAGGCCAGCTGCTCGCGCCGATTGGTGAGCGTTATTCGCAAGCGGCGGGCGTGTCAGCCGAGGCTGAAGTCCCCAACTTTCAGCGACACATTGTCCCTCTGCTGGGACGATTGGGCTGTAACGGCCGCAGTTGTCACGGCTCGTTTCAAGGTCGCGGCGGCTTTCGGCTCTCAATGTTCGGCTACGACTTTGATCTCGATCACAAGGCTTTGCTGGCCGGCGATCCGCCGCGCGTACACCCGAAAACACCGCTCGACAGTCAGATTCTGCTCAAGCCGGTCAACGCCGATGAACACGGCGGCGGCAAACGCTTCGAGCAAGGAGGCTGGGAGTATCGGGTCTTGCGCGCCTGGATTGCCGCAGGAGCGCCGCAGAATAGCTCAGCGGCGGGACGCTTTGTTCGGCTCGATGTTACGCCGCGCGAATTGAACTTAAGTCGTCTCGGCGACCGTGCCACGCTGCGTGCCATTGCTCACTGGTCGGATGGCACGCAGGAAGACGTGACCTGCTTGACTCGTTTTTCCTCGAACGACGAATCGACGGCCCGAGTATCGCCTGCGGGTGAAGTCCAAGCCAGCGGTCGCGGCGATACCCATATTATCTGTTGCTACGATCGAGACGTGGTCTCGGTGCCGGTCACACTGAGCGTGACCGAGCACAGCGGAGAACGGTATCCGAGTGTTCCCACCCCGACACGGATCGACGAGTTGGTGGTGCAAAAATTGCGTAAGCTGGGCATCGTACCGTCACCGCTCATCAATGACGCCACGTTCTTGCGCCGCCTGAGTCTGGATATCACCGGCACGTTACCCTCTCCGACAGAGGTGCGCGAGTTTCTCGCGGACTCGTCGGCCGACAAGCGATCGCGCAAGGTCGACGAGTTGCTCGAGCGACCGGCCTATGCCGTGTGGTGGGCGAACAAGCTCTGCGACATTACGGGGCTCAATGCCCCGTTGCAACTAGGGGGGACGGAATTTGCTCGCCCGGCCGGCGATCAATGGCAAGCCTGGATGGAACGCCGCGTGCGCGATAATACACCGTACGACAAGATCGTCGAAGGCTTGGTGCTGGCGACGAGTCGTCGAAGCGGCGAATCCTACGACGACTTCTCCTTGCGTATGAGTCAGTATGTTCGCAAACAGAACCCGGTCGACTTTACCGACGAACCGACCATGCCCTGGTATTGGTATCGCAACAACCTGAATATGCCCGACGAGAAGGCGCTCGGCTTTGCCTATAGCTTCCTTGGCGTGCGACTCGACTGCGCCCAGTGCCATAAGCATCCGTTCGATGTTTGGACGCAGCAGGATTTTCAGCAGTTCACGGGTTGCTTCGAGCGGATACGCAGCGGGATTTCGCCCGAGTGTACACCGGCGCACGACAAGCTCGTGGCCGACTTGGGCATTAACAAAACGACGACAGCGGCCGATCGACGTGGCTTGTACAGGCGTATCTCGGAGGCGGGAGAACGCGCCCCGTGGCGCGAAGTGTATATCGCTCCGACCGCCGACGCGCCCGGCACAGGTAGACCGACGAACAAACCCAAGGAGTTCGCGCATCTCCCGCCCAAGCTGCTGGGGGGCGACGAGTTGCAGGTCGATACCCAGAGCGATCCGCGCGTGCCGCTCATGAACTGGCTGCGCGATCCGAACAATCCGTACTTTGCCAAGGCGTGGGTCAATCGCACCTGGGCCATGTATTTCGGCCGCGGAATCGTCGACCCGCCGGACGACTTGAACTTAGCCAACCCACCGAGCAACAAGGAGTTGCTAGACCATTTGGCGCGCGAGTTCATTGCACACCAGTTCGATATCAAGTGGCTGCATCGCACGATCACGTCGAGCCGCACGTATCAATTGTCGCGCGAGACGAATGCCACGAATCGTGAAGATGACCACAACTTCAGCCGCGCCTTGGTGCGACGAATGCCCGCCGAGGTCGCAGTCGATGCGCTGCTCCAGGCCACGGCCCACTCAAAACGACTGGAGACCGTTGTGACCGATCTGCGCAATCGTCGCATCGGTCTCCAACCCACGGCCGATTTATCGCGTACCGAATACTCGCTAGCCGTGTTCGGCAAACCGTTGCGGCTGGTGAACTGCGATTGCGAACGGGAGGCGGAGCCGTCGTTGTTGCAGGCCGTCTTCATGCGAAACGACAGCGACACACTCGCGGCCATCAACCGTGCCGACGGCTGGATCAAAGAACTGGAGCAGCGTAAAGCCTCGCCACCGCTCGACGCCGAGGCGTTGGTTCGCGAAGCGTATTTGCGCACCGTGAGTCGCGAACCATTGCCGATTGAATTGTCCCGCTCACTACAGCACGTGCGCTCATCGGCGACGCTGTTCGAGGGAGTGGGCGACGTGCTTTGGGCGCTGCTCAATACACAAGAGTTCATCACCAATCACTAACGAGGGCTGGGAGCAAGCATGAAGAAACGACACACGCGCCGCGAGGCGTTGCGACTGGGGTTGCTCGGCTCTCTCGGTTTGTCGCTCGCCGACTACTTGTGTCTGGCCGCACAGAGCGAGGCCAAGCCTCGCGCCGACAGTGTGATCTTTGTCATGCTGCAAGGTGGTCCCTCGCACCTCGACACACTCGATATGAAGCCCGAGGCTCCGAGCGAAGAGCGGGGCGAATTCAAGCCCATCGCCAGCGCGCTTCCCAGCGTGCCGGTGTGCGAACTGCTACCAAAGTTGGCAACGGTGCTCGATCGCTTCACCTTGTTGCGGGGCATCAGTCACTCGACCGGCGATCATCCCAAGGCCTGCGAGTACATTTACACCGGCAATCGACCGACCCCGGCGCTCGTGCATCCGGCGATGGGGTGTGTGGCCAGCCTCGAGCGTCCCGCGCCCTCGGATCTGCCCGGTTTCGTCGCGGTCCCGACGACCGATATGAACCCCGGCTACCTCGGCGTATCGCAGTCGGCGTTCAAGACCACGACGGTTCCCAAGGCCGGCAAACCGTTCGAAGTTCGCGGCTTGTCGCTGGCCCAAGGGCTGACGATCGAGAAGATCAAGCAGCGCGAGGCCTTGCTGGCCGATCTGAATCGGACGTTTCGCGAGGTCGACACCAACAGCGCGCTCGTCGACGGTCTCGATCGTTTTGGCCAGCAGGCGCAAGAGATGATTCTGGCTCAAAAAGCCCGGCTGGCATTTGATATTTCGCTCGAGTCGCCCCATATCGTCAAGCTGTTTGGGACCGACGACGGCAGCCAAAGCTTGTTGCTCGCCAGCCGCTTGGTCGAGCATGGGGTGCGTTTCGTGACGGTGACGTTGCCCCGTTGGGACTCGCATCTCGATATCTTTAAGAACATGCGCAACGATTTGTGTCCGCCGCTGGACAATGGCCTGTCGGGCTTGATCTTGGCGCTCGAAGCCAAAGGCTTGCTCGACCGCACGCTGGTCGTCGCCACCGGCGAGTTCGGCCGCACGCCGACGATCAACAAGAACGCGGGCCGCGATCATTGGCCGCGCGCCATGTGGACGCTGCTGGCAGGCGCGGGGGTCAAGCGAGCCAATCTGGTTGGTGCAACCGACCCGAAGGGGCATGGCCCGTCGGACGACACCAAGATGAAGCCCGACGATCTGACGGCGACCATCTATCATGCGTTGGGTATCGACCCGCGCAAGGAATATCATACCCGCACAGGCCGACCGGTGATCTTGGTGCCGGATGGGAACGTTATCGACGGCGTGTTCGCGTAGTCTCGACGGTTATTAGCTCGTTGCCCCCTCTACTTCTTCGCCGTCGAGCCGAGGGCGAAGAGCTTGCTCTTCGTGCGGAAGAAAATCGTGCCGTTGGCCACGGCCGGCGTGGCGCTTGTGCCCTCGCCGAGCGAGACCTTGCCCAGTTCTTTGAACTCCCGCGCGGCAGCGATGACGTGAACATCGCCGTTATCCGCGACACAATAAATCTTGCCATCAACGCTAATCGGCGACGACGAGAAATTCCCGCTGGCCCGATTTTGCCAGATCGTCTTGCCGGTCAGGGCATCGGCACAATGCACGATCCCCGCGTCGGTCCACATGAAGAGCAAGCCGTTGACGACGAGTCCCGTGGGCATGTGATTCACGTTGCGCTCGACGCGAAACACCTGCTCGACCGCACCGGTGCCTGACTTGCCGGTGGGCCGCATGGCGACCATGAACTTTTTGCCGCCGACGAAGCCGCAGTTGCCGTAGACCAAGTTGCCGGCGACGAACGGCGAGCCGATCGAGCGTTTGTCTTCGCTGTCGGTGCGATCGAAGGCCTCGTCTCGCTCCCAGAGAATTTTTCCCGACTGCGGATCGACTGCCGTGAAGCCGTGTTTCCAGCAAGTGAAGATGATCATTTTCTGGTCGTTGACTACGATCTCGCAGGGGGTCGAGTACGAGGCGCGGATGACCTCGCGGGGCGTACTCCAGAGGAGCTTGCCCGTTGCCGCCTCGACGCCGAGCATGCGGCTGTCCCCTTCATGATTCAAATTGAGTGCGACGACGCCATCGATCAGCGCGGGCGAGATGCCCCCGCCGTGTCCGCTCTTGTAGGAGCCGACATCGTATGACCATTTTTCGTTCCCCGCATGATCGTAGGCCACGAGTTGCGAGCCTTCTCGCGATTGCCAGAAGGTGTACACACGCTCGCCATCGACGGCGGGGGTGTTCGTGGCATACGAGTTCTGGCGATGCTTTTTCTCTTTCGTAAACGATTGGATGCGCGACCAGAGCAGCTTGCCGTCCTGGGTCGAATAGCACAATAAAGACCGGGTGAGCTTCTCGTCATCCGCCGTGGTAATGAACAGCTTGTCGTCCCAGATGACGGGGGACGAGACCCCCTCGCCGGGCAAATTCACCGTCCAGCGATAGCTCTTCTCGGTCCATGTGTTGGGAAAGCCTTTTTCAGAGCTGATCCCCGAACCATTCGGGCCACGGAAGCGGCTCCATTGCGCCTCGGCCCCGTTGGCCAACGAGTCGCCCACGCCGAGTGCCTCAAGAACGGTCAAGACAACGATCAGCATTCGAGTCAGCGTGTTCATAATTCCTTGCCTGGGGGGAAGGTGAGCGAAGGAGTCGGTGGTCATTTCGAGTTGGAAGGGTCCTGCGACGGCTACGATCATCGCCGGAAAATGGCTGCTCTGCAACTACGGTTCGGATATGATGGCAGCGAGCCGCTCGGATCGGCTTTCTGCTTCGTACTTCCACCCTCAGCAAGAGCATAATATGCCCCGACTTCTTCAACCTTGGTGCGCGTTATGGGCGTTGGCGACGATGGTCGTTCTGAGTGCCCATGAGGCTGCAGCGGTCGAGTATCGCTCACATGCTCCCACGCGGTCCGTGATCAAACCTCCGGTAAGAATGTTGGCTTCTGGGCTGAAACACTATGTCGATACGAATCGTGGCAACGACCAGCAAGATGGCCGCGAGGCAACACCCTGGAAGACGCTGCGTCATGCGTTGCGACAACTCGCACCGGGCGACACGCTCTACTTGCGCGGCGGTGTGTACTATGAGCATCCGGTCTTGACGCGATCGGGTACGGCCGAGGCGCCGATCACGATCAGTGCTTATCCGGGCGAAGTGGTCGTTATCGACGGCGGACTGCGTGAGTTCTACGAGCAGCCCGCCGCGAGTTGGGAGCCCTACACGCAGGGTGCCCCGGGCGAGTATGTCTCTACGCGCACCTATTACGATGCGGACGATCGGCGCGTGCCCGATCAATTTCTTCCCGGCTCTTGGGAGCCGCTCTGGGGCATCGAGGAACTGCGTCCGCTCGCACTCGGAAACTTTGGCGATTCACTCGTGCCCTTGCACGGCTACCGGACCGAAACCGACTTGCGCGCCACGAACGAGTATTGGCCCGAAACGAAAAAAGACTATGAGGTGGGAGTCTACTGCGGGCCAGGCATGTGGTTCAATCGTCAGACCGGTCGGGTCCACATTCGACTCGCACACAACACGTTGCCCGGCCTCGGCGACCGCGCCTATCGCGGCGAGACCGACCCACGCAAGCTGCCGTTGATTGTGGCGCTGGGCTTTGGTGACGACGTGTTGCGAATTAGCGGCATCAAGCATGTTCGGGTGCGCGACTTGACCTTGCGCGGAGCAACCGGCAGCCCGATGATCCATGTCTACGGCAGCGAGCAAATTGAACTGGATCAGTTGACCGTCTACGGTGGTTTTCCCGGCCTACTCATCAACGCCTCGAAAGACATTCGCCTCCAGCACGCGGCCTTTCGCGGTTTGGCTGCTCCCTGGACCGGACGGGCTCATATGAAATACCGGGGCTCGGCCTCATACCAAATCGTGCTGCGAAACAATCAGCCGACGAACGAAAATATCGAAATCGCCTGGAGTGAGTTCACCGACGACCATGACTTCGCCTTCGTGCGTTTCGCCAAGAATTTTCAGTTCCATCACAACTACGTCGACAACTTCAACGACGACGGTTTTGAATGTGGGCCTAAGCTTCGCAATCACTCGATGTACATTTATCAAAACCGCATCGGCAATTGCCTCGGCGTCTTCACGCAGCACGAGTTCGATAAGGACGACTCGCCACTCGATCATAATCCGGAGGCGGGCGCGTTCATCTACCGGAACGTGATCGACTCGCGTCACGGCGTGGTGTATCACCTGCCCAAGTCGGCTGATCCCACCGGTTCGTTTCTCCACGCGCCCGGCGCGCTCGTCGGCGATCATGGCAGCCCGACTTGGCCGGTGATCAAGTTCTATCACAATACGGTGGTCCGCTCCGAGGCCGTGCAGCGTGACAATTTTTTGTTCGGCTTGGCCACGAATGGAATGCGCAACACGGAGCGCGATGTCTTCAACAACATCTTGGTGCAACTCGATCGTGTACCCGGCGCCAACTTTATTGCCGTGAGCAAGGCCGAGCGTCTGCGCGAAGGAGGGAATCTGCTGTGGGGCGTGAATGCTGCCGAGGTCGCGGCGAATCCGTTCGCCAAGTTCCGCGGCTCGGCGTTGTTCCAACAGAGCCAAGCGATGTACGAGCCCGGCTGGACGACGAATGATCGCTTCGTAAACCCCGACTTTGTCCGGCTCGACAGCAACCCCGCGGCAACGATGGATCTGCGGCTGCAACCCAAGAGCCCGGCGATCGCCAGTGGCTTGCCGATCTCACAAGGCTGGCCCGATCCCCTGCGGGCGCAAGGCGACAATCGGCCCGATATCGGCGCGTTGCCCGCGGGCGTCGAGCCGTGGCGCGTGGGGGTCAACGGCCGCATGACCCTCTGGGGTGATGTCGTGACCAGCCCATGACGCTTAGTGTCGATCCTAAACCCGACGGGGACTGGCCTCACTCCCTCGCATTTCGGTTTTAGGATAGGCGCTCAATCTGCAGCCAATGGGGGGAAGATGCCTGCCGACGAAGGCCTGATCGATGGCTTCCAGGCCGCTCGGCCCTTAGCGAGCAAGGTGCCCGGCGATAATTTGTTTGCGTGCGTCGCGCGGCGCAGATGAGAATAGAGTCTGTGGTCGATGGATGATTTCTATTCAGGAGCGTTTGTCGTGCGGTGCGTTGTCTGGGGAATGATCGTGCTGGGATGGTTCGGCTGCTCAGCCGCAGTGGCCGAGGAGGATAAGCCCGAACGCTCGCCCGAGGGTATCTTCAAGCGACTCGACACGAACGCGGATGGCAAGCTGACGCTCGAAGAGTTCACCGCCCGGCGCGCGAACGAGGACCTTGATAAAGCAAAAGCCCGCTTTGCGAAGGTCGACAAGAACCGTGACGGGTTCATCGACTTGGACGAGTTCAAGGCGCTCTTAGCGCGACGCAAAAGCCGTTCGCTCGATTGCTAGTCCCATCGCACGACGCTCGGCCGCTGGGCTATCTTTCTTTATTGTGCGAGTTTTTCGAGCACGCCTTGCATGTAGGCGATGCTCTCGCCGACCAGTCGCTCGACCCCGGGCTCGTAGTCGAACACCTCGACGCTGACCCAACCGCGATAGTCGATCTCGCCCAGTGTTTCAAAGATGGGGAGAAAGTCGAGTTTGCCCATGCCGGGGCCGCGTTTGTTGGGGTCGTTCACGTGCAGATGGAGCATTTCGCGTCGGTGACGGCGCAACAGTTCAGGAATCGGCGTCGGCTCGGTCGACATCGCAATGCAATCGAGATGCAAGCGACAATGGGACGAGCCGACCATTTCCATGAGTTGCACTCCCTCGGCGGCCGTATTGAGGAATCGGCCCCACTCGGGCGACAGAGGTTCAAGGGCGATCGTCACGTCGAGTTGTTCGCAAACGCCCATCGCCGATCGAAGCACCTCGGTGGCGTACTCCATGGCCTGCTCGACGGTAACCCCCGGCAATAAGATGCGTTGCAGGGGCGAGCCGAGGACCATCAGCTTGCCTCCCAGATCGTGGCAGAGCCGCGCGAGGTCTTGTACATACAGAGCCGTGGCTTTGCGCACGGCGGCGTCGGGCGAGGTGAGGTAAAAGCCCTCGGTCTTGGCGAGTAGCCAGTGCAGGCCAATCACTTCCAACTGGTGTTGCTCGGCCTGTCGACGGACCTCGGCCCGCTTCTGAGCGTCGATGCGTCGCACGTCGGTGTCGATCGTGAAGGGGGCGATTTCCACCCCCGTGTAGCCACATTCTCGGGCAAAAGCAAACGCCCGGTCGAAGGGCCAATCTTGGAAGGTTTCGTTGCAAATAGCAAATTTCATGGCGGTGCTTGTCGAGCCGGACTCGATCGATACATTGGACGCTAGAAAAGTCGATGGAACACGAGCAAATGAACGTACCCCCGCCGGGGACGGAAAGCAAGGAGGCCACGCATGGCGACACAACGTGACAGGGTGCTGCAGCGTGACAGGGTGCTGAAGCGCGACAGCGGGCGGGGGCTGCAGCGTGACAGGGTGCTACAGCGCGACACGGTTCTGTCGGGCGATTGCATTGCGGGCATGAACAAGCTCCCCGCCGCGAGTGTCGATCTGGCCTTTGCCGATCCGCCGTTCAATATCGGCTACGACTACGATGTTTACGACGATCGCAAAGCCACGAATGAGTACCTGGACTGGTCGCGCCAGTGGATCACCGCCGTGCATCGTGTGCTCAAGGACGATGGCGCATTTTGGTTGGCCATCGGCGACGAGTATGCGGCTGAGTTGAAGATGATTGCCCAACGCGAGGTCGGCTTTCACTGCCGTTCGTGGGTCATCTGGTATTACACCTTCGGAGTGAATTGCTCGCGCAAGTTCACTCGATCGCACGCCCACTTGTTCCATTTCGTCAAAGATGCCGAGAAGTTTACGTTCAACGGCGATGATCCGGCGGTGCGCATTCCCTCGGCCCGACAGTTGGTCTACGCCGACGCGCGGGCCAACCCCAAGGGGCGACTGCCGGACGACACTTGGATCCTCCGGCCGCATGACGTACCGGACGGTTTTGCTCCCGATCAAGACACATGGTATTTCTCTCGTGTGGCGGGGACGTTCAAGGAACGTGCCGGGTTCCATGGCTGTCAGATGCCCGAGCAACTGCTCGGCCGCATTATTCGCGTCTGCTCGAATGCGGGGGAAACGGTTTTTGATCCGTTCACGGGTAGCGGCACGACGCTGGCTGTGGCCAAGAAGCTCAACCGACACTGGTTGGGTTTTGAGCTATCGACCGATTATGTGAAGCAAATCCGAAAGCGATTGGATGCGATCGAAGTGGGCGAACCGCTCAACGGCCCCGCCAACCCGTTGGCCAGCGCGCCGACCACCGCCGATGGTAAGCAACGCAAGCCGGGAATGCCCAAGTTAGCCCGCGGACAAACGCTCAAGTCACTCAAGCACGATACGGCGTCCACCGAACGTGGGCCGATCGCGGTGAAGCATGTGCTCAAAGAGGTCGCTCCGACGATCAAGGCGGCAGGGATCGACGATGCCTTGATCGCCGCGTTCGAGGCGACCTCGCAGGGCTACTCAGTCGATCGATTGTTGGCGGACCCTGAGTTGAACGCCGCGTTCGTCGCCCACTGTCGGGCGCAAGCGATCACTGGGACGCCTGCCGATTGGAACCGACGATTATTGGGTCTGCGAAAAAGCGCCCGGGGATTGTCGAGCAGTCAGCGCACGGAAGTCCGCTGGGAGCAAATGGACAGCTACCGATTTGCGGCCGAGATTGCCTGGCAACTCGTTGTGCAACAATATGACATGACGATCGATTCGATTCTGTGCGATCCGGATCTGGCGGCCGTCTTCGATCGACTGGCGGCTGACTTGGCTCCGCACCATAAGCCGCTCGACTATCGCTGGTCGGCGATCAGTATTCGCAAACGAGGCAAGGTCGGGCGCGCCCGAGCCGAAACGCTCGCCCCGATCGAACTCGGCGATCCGCAGCGTATTGCGTCGGTGCGGTTGAATGAGTTTGACGAGTGTTCGGCCGCGTATCTGCTACGCTCGGCGGATCGGCAACCCTTGTACGCCGGTGAATGCCTGGACTTGGGCAAGTGGCTGCGTCGCTTCGTGACGCTCCGCAATCTGCCGGCTTGGAAGAGCTTTGCGGTCGATACGATCGAGATATTGCCACTGGAGAGCGCGACCAAGACGGACGATCGTTTCGCTCGGCAATTGCAATTGTGCCGACAATATCAACCGCGGCTTAACCCGAGCGACGTCTACGAACCCCATCGGGCTTAATCGCTCGGTGCGAGCGACGGCTGAGGCAAGCGATCCCTCGGTTTTGACAATAATCCGGCTCTGATGGCCAGTTGTGCCAATTCGACCGCTTTGTGAACACGCAGTTTTCGCATCATGCGTGATTTGTGGTTGTCGACCGTGCTGGCACTGATGCCGAGCCGCGCGGCCGTGTTTTTGACCGACTCGCCTCGGGCCACGCAAACGAGCACTTCGAACTCGCGCGGCGTGAGTGATGCCAGAGGGTCGTCCTGCTCATTCTTCATGAGCCGTAGGCCAGCGGCACTGAAGATTAGCCGCTGAGATATCTCGGGCGAGAAGCAGCGCTCGCCCCGAGCCGCACTGTCGATCGCTGCTTCGATTTGATACAGAGGTTGATTCTTACTCAGCACGCCAGAGAATTTGGCTTGGATCGCACGTTGGATTTGCATGTCGTTGAGGTTGTCCGCCACAAGAACCACGCGCCAATGCGGATTTGAGGCAAACCAACTCGAATGCTCCAGTGCATCGTCAATCTGATCGGTCAGTAGAATTCGTGGCGAGGTAGGATCGTCGACCTGAGCGATTTCAGCCAATGGTTGCGTCGAGAGGATTAACTCCAGGCGTTCGAGACTATGCAACCAGTGCTCAAAAGCCTGCTGCACGGCGGATTGCCCCATGACAATCACGACCGGCAAGCGATCGGACGACCGTATGGTCGCATGAGGGGTCGTGAGGTGGTCCGTTAGGTTAGCGCCGTCGGACGATGCGGATCTCTCTACGATGTGGTTCACGGATGGAAACATCGGAATTGGCCCCTGATAGATCGTGATCTGTCTGCTGTTCGCAACCTTAAACTGCACATGAGATGTGGCTTATGTTCGGTTGCCCTTGTGATAACTAATCGTCACAGGGGAAGAAATAATGATTACATCTCGGCACATCAACGGGCTTTTGTGGATAACCACAGGCGTACTGTGACAGGCCCCGCGCCACGATTATTGAATGAAGTGCTTATCCTAAAACCGACGAAGACAGTCCCAAATTTGCGAAGTCTGCGATGCAAATTGGTACGGTCCCCTTCGTATTTCGGTTTTAGGAAAGGCTCTAAGCATAGCGAATGGACCTAGGCGAGCAACGCGAAGCCGGGTAAGCCGGGCTTCCACTGGTTGCCTTGGTTGATTAACCGCGCAGTCGTCCATAGAAACCGGATGCACGCTAGGGCAATAGCGTGAGGGTCAGCGAATGGAGATGCATGACTTCGCGATGAGGAATGTTGAGCGCGCGCAATGACAAGATGTCGCGCCCCGATTCGAGTTCAATAACCCCCAATGATAAGGGGCGGAACGCTTTCATTGGCCACGGTGCGCTCATCGGGGTTCATTCGCTCTTGGCCGGTCGATACGCCATACACTCCTGTGCGCGGATGGTAGCGACCGGTGAGAAACTCGGCCCGAGTGGGCGAGCAGACCGGACAGACAAAAAAAAGCGGTCGAGCGTCACGCCTCGTTCGGCGAGCGAGTCGATATGGGGTGTCGACACCTGCCGATTACCATTGTGGCTGTAGTCGCCCCAGCCCGCGTCGTCGGCCAGAAACACGACGACGTTGGGTTGCTCAGCCGCGGCCAGCCCGAGCGTAAATAACACCAGAACCACCGCAAGCAGGGAACCGAATGTCATGTTCATGCGCTGTGAGTGAGCTTTATGAGGAGCACGAACCGCGCGAGGGCACGCTACTTCATAATGTGATGGACCCAGGCGGGCGGAATG